>VGYZ01000026.1 GCA_016872795.1 Planctomycetota bacterium | reverse complement strand
CGGCCGGTGCCGCCGCCGCGGCCTTCCCCTTCGCCCTCGCCTTCACCGCCGGGCTCGGTCCCGCCGCGACGGCCCGCGCCGCGACCGGCGCCCTCGCCGACGCCCCAGTAGGCCTCCCACGGACGCTGCAGGGCTGCGTCGAGCTTCGGCGCCTCCTTGGTGACCTCAAAGCCCTTCTTGTTGTCGTTCCACCAGCGCGTCCACGCGATCGAATCCGGCCCGAGATCGAGGCCCGTGAGTTGGGCGATCGAGACGCGCATGTCGTTGCGCAGACCGTCCATGCGGTTGGGGCCGACCATCTTGGAGAGGTCGATCAGCGCCTCGAGCGCCGCGTTCGTACGGATGTTGCCGAGCGACAGGATGCGCGCCTGCCCGGCGAGGTAGGTCTTCTGGTCGAAGGCGTCTTCCTTGAGCAGCGCGATCGTGGTCGGGCTGCCGTGGCGGCCGATCGCCTTGAGCAGCGCCGGCATGATCGTCAGGTCCTCGGCGAGCTTCTTGTGCTCGCGCTTGTAGAAGCCGACGAGCGCGTCGAGCGCGCTCGGGTGCTTCATCTTGCCGAGCGATTCGACCGTCACGACGACGACGCTCGACTCCTTGTCCGTGAGCCCCTTTTGCATCGCGCTGATCACGCGCGCGTCGATCACCGGCACCGCCGCCGTGATCGCCTCGGTCTTCTTGGCCGTCGAACCGTCCTTGCCGAAGGCCGCCTCGAGCGCCGCAACCGTGTCTTGGATCGTCTTGGCGTCGATCGGCGCGCCCGGCGCCGGAGCCTCGGCACGCTTCTCGCCGCCCTTGGCGCCACCGCCCTGTGCAGGACCGGCCTCCCCGCCCGCGGGCGGGCCACCGGGGCCTTGGAACGAGACGAGCAGGGCGAGCAGGGCATGGGTCAGCATGGGTCTTCCTTGTGCGTGGGAGCCGGTCGCCGGAGGATCGGCACGGCGACCCGGGATCCGCAAGTCCCAACCCTCGGGCGGGCCCCCGGTTCCGGTTCCGACACCGCCCGCGCGGGCTAAGCACCAGCGCTGAGGCCCACCGGCAACGGATTCAGCGCAGTTCGAGCTCGATTTCGTCCGCCGCCCCCACTTCGAAGACCCGCTCCCCCTGCAGCTCGCCCGAGAGCGACAGGTCGAGCGCCCGGTAGCACCCGGGCTGGAGGTAGCCGCCCCACTCGGAGCCGAGCTCGGCCGTGCCGCCGACGACGACGCCCTGCGCATCGACGAGCGCGAGGCGCCCGCGTGCACCCCGCACTCCGACGCGCGCCGGTTCGCGCACGGAGAGCTCGACCCGCGCCGCGAGGGGAGGGCCAAAGAGCACGAACGGCGCCGACTCATGGCCCGCGAGCGGCGAGTGCGCACCATCGAGCACGCGGGCGCGCAGCACGACATCTCCTCCGCTGAGCTCGACGCGTGCGACGCCATCCGCTTGTGTGCGCACGCCGCGCGCCGCGTAGCCCTGCGGGCGTTTCGACTCGCGCTCGAACGGGCCCAGCTGCACGAGCGCCGGCAGCCTGCGGCCCTGCCCGTCGAGCACGACGACCTCGAGCGTCGCGGACGCGAGCAGCTCGAGCGTGCCCAGATCGAGGTCGCGGCCGAGAAGCACGCGCGCGAGGCGCCGAACTTCCCCACCACCGCTCACGCCGACGCAGGCGAGATACTCGCCCGGGTCCACGCTCTCGAAGCGCACGACACCGGAAGGCGGGACCGGTCGAGGCTCGCGGCCTTCGCGGCGCGAGTCGAGCGCCTCGAGCCACGCCTGCGCCTGCGGCACCACGCGCGCGACGCGCCACACGACATCCGGCTTGCGAAACTCGTCGCGCACGAGCCCGAACGGCAGCGACACCTCGCGCTCGCTCGCCGCGACGAAGCTCCACTCGCCACTGCGCGGTCCAACGGTCAGCGAGAGCCAAACTCCGCGCGCATCGGC
This sequence comes from Planctomycetota bacterium, assembly GCA_016872795.1. Taxonomy (GTDB): domain Bacteria; phylum Planctomycetota; class UBA1135; order UBA1135; genus F1-120-MAGs118. The sequence continues at coordinate 47,117 of VGYZ01000026.1, read as the reverse complement.
GTGGCGCAACACGCCGAGGAGGTCCGAGCTCGCGTTGCCGTCCATCTCGGAGCGCACGAACTCGAGCAGCGGCTCGCCCTGCTTGTCGCGGCGCAGCGGAACGAGCGCGCGCAGCTCCTCGCTGCCGTCACGCGACCACCACAGGCTCGCGTAGGTCTCGACGAAGCTCGACGGAGTCTCGTCGAGGCCGCGTGCGAGCTCCGCGAGCGTGGCCCCGTCCGCCGAGCGCGCGCGCAGGAGCGTCGTGTCCGCGCGCAGCATGCTCACGCGCAGCTCGAATCCCTGCGGCCCCACCGCAACGGCGCGCTCGACATCGCGGAAACCAGCGGCCTGGATGCGCACCAGCCCGTCGCCGGCACTCACCCGAGCTTCGTAGCGCCCTGGAGCCTGCGAAACGGCCTGCGCGAGCTGTCGTTGCGCTCCACGCACGAGTTCGACGCGCGCGTCGAGCACGGCGGCGCGCTCGGGCCAGCTCTCGAGCTCGACCGCGAGCAGCGTTCGTTCGATGGTCGGCGGCGTCTCGGCGGCCGGGGACTCCACCGGCTCGCGCGCTGAGTCCCGCGCCAGCTGCGCGCGTTCGTCAGGCTCGGGCGTGCGCTGCGCCGCGGAGTGCTCGTCCTTGCGCCCGCATCCACGCACGAGCGCGAAGGCCATTCCAGCCAGCGCGAGCAGTGCCAACCAGCGACCCAGACTCATGGCGTGGCAAGTGTAGGCGAGCACCGCCGCACGAGGAACTTGCGCGTTTCCTCGATCCGCCGAGCCCGACGCGCGAGCGCGGGCTGCGCGACGCCAACCGCCACAGCGGCGCGACGAGGCGCACAGCGGGCCAAGGCGACCTCCAGACCGATGCGGCGCGCTTCGTCACCGGATACGCTCGCGCTGCCTCGCCCATGGACCGCAAGCTCCTCAATCGCCTCAAGTTCCACCTCGACCGCGCCATCGCCGGCAGCGCGGGCGAGGACGACTGGGACAAGATCGTCGCGGCGCTCGAGGCACTCCTGCCGCAAACTCCCGACGCGGGCACGCGCGAAGTCGCGCGGCTGCTCAAGGTCGACGCGAGCGCGCTGCGCTCACGGCGGTTGCCGAGCGACTACGGTCGGCTCGTGAAAGAGCTCGGCGACGCCACGCTACGGCCCGCGTCGACGGCTCGCGCGGAGCCGTCGATGGAAGAGCGCGCCGCGGCGCTCGTGCGCGGGCGTGCGCTGCTCGTACTCGGCGGGGATAGCCGCTACGAGCACCAGCGCAAGCTTCAGGACACGCTCGAGCTCTCCGAAGCCGTGTGGCCGGCGACCAAGGAGGACGCACCCGATGTCGAGGCGTTCGAGCCGCTGATCGCGCGCCCGGATGTCGTCGCGGTCGTGCTCTTGATCCGCTGGAGTCGCCACGCCTTCGGCAAGGCACGCGAGTTGTGCGAGAAACACTCCAAGCCGCTCGTGCGCATCGAAGCGGGCTACAATGTCGCGCAGATCGCACGCGCGATCGTCGAACAGGCGAGCAAGCGGCTCGGCGGCGAGTGAGTGCCGCGCTCAGCGCTTGCGGAAGCGCACGATGTAGTTCTCCTTCAGGCCCGGTAGCTGTTCCTGCGCAACCTGCTCGAAGCCCGCGGCCGTGATCTCGGCCACGAACACATCTTGCCCGGCGCGCACATGGCTCATGCACCACTCGCGCGAGACGCCTTCGATGCGGTGGAAGTCGATCACCACGAGCTCGCCTCTCTTGCGCAGGGCGCGGTGGATCGACGCGAGCGTCGGAGCGGGGTACTCGAAGTGGTGGTAGGTGTCGCACACGAACGCGACATCGATCGAGCCCTTCGGCAGGCGCGCGTCGTCTTGCGCGCACACGACGCCCTCGATGTTGCGCAAGCCGTGCTCGGCCGCGAGCGCTTCGATGCGCTCGACGAAGGCGGGCGCGATGTCGACCGCGTAGACGCGGCCCCGCTCTCCGACGGCTTGCGCGAAGGGCAGCGTGAACAGTCCCGTGCCTGCACCGATGTCCGCCACGCGCTGATTGGGCTTCAGCCCCACCAGCGCGGCGATGGCCGCGCGCTCGGTGAAGACCTCGCGGCTCTCCGTCTCGAAGCGCTCGACGAACTTCTGCGGATCGAGGGCCGGATCGAGGAAGTCCTTGTTGATGCCCGGCTTGACGCTCTCGAGCGGAGCGGGCGGAGGCGACGACTTGCAGGCTGCGAGGGCGAGCAGCGCGACGGACAGGAGTTGGAGCGGCAGCTTCATGGGTTCGCATCCTGCGCTGTGCGTCCGATCCGTGCAATGTGAACGCCTCGTGCCCCGCGCCCGATGCGCCAAGCGCACGGGATCGTCGCGCGGGCCGCGCGGTGCCATGGCACGAGCGCTTCGAGCACGCCGTCTGAGCCGCGCGCGTGGGGTCCGCCGAAGCTACGCTCTCGGGTCTCGATGAAGTCTGGCTCCTGTGCGTCAGAACGCGTTTGGATCGGGCCGCTCGTGGTCGTGCTCGTTGCGCTTGCCATGGCGGCGTGGACATGGCGTCGGTGGGCCGATCCGATCGTGGACTTCGGCGGCGAGGCCTATGTCGCGTGGCGCATCTCGCAGGGCGATGTTCTCTACCGCGACCTCGCCTACTTCACGGGCCCGCTCGCTCCCTACCTGCACGGCGCCGCGATGAGCGCCTGCGGCGCGAACCTGACGACGATCGCGGCGCTGAATTTCCTGCTGCTCGGCGCGACGCTCACGCTCCTGTGGCGCCTCGCGCGCCGCATGTCGGACGCCTTCGCCGCAACATGCGCGTGCGTCGCATTCACGATCCTGTGCGCGTTCGGCCTGCACAAGGGCGGCGGCAACTACAACTTCATCTGGCCGTACTCGCAGGAGATGCCGCTGGGCTTCCTGCTCTCGCTCGCGACGCTCGCGCTGCTCGTGCGCTGGATCCAAGCGCCTTCGCGCGCGCGAGCCGGACTGCTCGGCCTGTGCTACGGGCTCGTGTTCCTCACCAAGCTCGAGTTCACCATCGCGGTCGGCGGCGCGTTGCTGTTGGGGCTCGCTTCGTCGCGGACCAGCACGCGCGAACGCCTCGAGCACTCCGCCTGTGCGCTCGTCGCGGCGCTCGCGCCCGTCGCGCTCGCGTGGGGACTGCTGTGCACCGAGCTTCCCGCGCGCGGCGCACTCGAGGGCGTGCTCGGCGCGTGGACCCATGCGTTCGACGCGCGCACATCGGACTTCCCGCTCTACCGCTACTCGATGGGCCTCGAGCCCCTCGGCTTTCATCTCGGTCGCATCGCGCTGTGGAGCCTCGGCGGCTGCGCGCTCGTCGCGCTCGTGAGCTGGCTGGCGCTGCGCGGGGGCGCCGTGCTCGCGGCTGGCGTCTCGCTCGCGATCGTCGTGGCGCTGTTCGCCGCACTGAGTTGGAATGACGCGCTCTATCCCCTCTCGTTCTTCGCGCTCGGCGCCCTCGGCGCGACATGGCGCTCGCGCGCGAGCTCGCCAGAGTCCGCGCTGCGCACGGTCTGGAGCGGCTTCTCGCTGCTGCTGCTCCTGCGCATGGCCCTCAACGCGCGCGTCGAGTTCTACGGCTTCGCGCTCGCGGCGCCGGGGCTCGTCGCGCTCGTCGTCGCGCTCGTCGGCTGGCTCCCCAGCCGCTTCCCACAGGCTCGAAAAGCGCTGCGCGCCGCTACTTTGCCGCTCGTCGCGGCGCTCGTCCTCGGCCACCTCTTCCCCATGGCGGTGGCGCGGCGCAATAGCACGGTCGAGCTGCTGCGCGACGGCGATCGGATGCTCGCCAGCCCGCGCGCGACCTTCCTGCAGGAGGCGATCGATCTCGCCGCCGAGCGCTGCCCAAAGAGCGGTTCGCTGCTCGTCCTGCCCGAGGGCGCGTTGGTCAACTACGGTGCGCGGCGCCGCGCTCCGACGGCGTATTTCAACTACATGCCGCCGGAAGTCGCGATGTTCGGCGAGGAGGCGATGCTCGACGCGCTGAAGGCCTCGCCGCCGGACGCCGTCGTGCTCGTGCATCGCGAGACCAGCGAGTACGGCGTACCGTTCTTCGGCGTGGACTACGGGACCCGTCTCTACGCGTGGGTGCGCGAGCGCTATCGTCCTGTGAAGCTGTGGAGTCTCGATCCGAAGGGGCGGCCGTTCGAGCCGGGGACGCGGCACGCGGTCGCGCTGCTGGAACCGCGCAAGTGAGCGCGCCGCGGCACCTGTGGATCGTCGGAGCCCTCGCTCTGCTGCTCGCTTTCGCGTGGTCGAGCTTCGTGCGCATCCACTTCGCGCTGCGCGATCCCGGCTTCCGCGCCGGCGGCGCCCCGGCGCTGCTGCGCACCGATCCAGCGTTCCTGTACTACATCACCGAGCGCATCGCGGACGCCGATGGGCTCGCGCCCGCCGATCTACGCGCCGATCCGCGCGTCGAGTGGCCGGAGACGACCGACCTCGCCGCGATCGAGACGCTGGGGCAGGAATTCGTCGTCGCGTGGAGCTGGAACGCGCTCGGACGACCGCTGCCGCTGCATCGCTTTGCTGTGTGGGTCATGGGCCTGTGGGCGTCGCTGGTCGTGATCGGCGTGTTCGGCGCCGCGTGGGAGCTGTCGCGGCGCGTCGAGTGGGCCGCAGCCGCGGCGCTTTTGTGGGCGACGATGCTCGGCGACTTCCGCACGCTCGGTTTCGTGCTGATCCGCGAGGACTTCGCGTTCCCATGGATCGCGGCGCACCTGTGGCTCGCGCTGCGCGCGGCGCGCACGCGCGCGACGCTCGATTTCGTGCTCGCGGCGCTCGCGCTCGTCGCGGCGGCAGCGTTCTGGCACGCCTCGCTGTTCGTGCTGCTGATCGAGAGCAGCGCGCTGTTCGCGTGGTTCCTGCGCAGCGGCGAGAACCCGTTCACGGCGCGGCGCGCGTGGCTCGTGCCGCTCGTTGCGAGCGTCGTGTCGCTCCTCGTTCCGGTGCTGCGTGCGAAGCAGTTCGCGCTGTCGTTGCCGATGCTGACAGCGTGGGCGCTCGTGTGGGCCGGCTGGATCGCGCGCGACCCGCGCCGCGGTCGCATGCGGGTCGCACTGCACGCGCTCGGCGCGCTGGCGCTATTCGTCGCGGCTTCAAAGATCGCGGCACACGCGCTCGGCGGCGGTGTCGACGACTACAGCCATGTGTTCCGGCTGCTGCTCGCGAAGCTCGCGCACGCGGGCACGCCACCCGCCGATCCGCGCGCACTCGACTTCGATGTGCGGCTTTTGTGGCAGGGACCGTTCCGGACAGCGGAGCTCGACACGCTCCTGCAAGGCGCGTTCGCGGGCTTCCTCGCGCTCGGCGGCGCCCTCGCGTTGGCGTGGTCGACATGGCGCAACGGTGCGGGTCGCTCGAGTCTCGCCGTGTCCGTGCTGTTCGCGCTCGGATGCGCGTGCGCGAGCTGGTTCGTCGAGCGCACCGCGCCACTCTTCGGCCTCGCCTCGGCGATCCTCGCCGCCAGCGTGCTCGCCCAGCTTCGCTCGGCGCGCGTCGCGGCGCTGCTCGGCGGCGTAGCCGTGCTCGCCCACGGCGCGCATCAGGTCTACTTGCCCTCGAACTACCCGATCGCGTGGTACCAGCTGCCGCCGAGCGCCGCGGAGAACGCGCATGTGCTGCGCTTCGTCGAGGCGAATGTGCCAGCGGGCGAAGCGGTCGCTGCGGACTACTCGACCTCGGCGGCCGTGCTCGCCTTCACGGGCCGCCCGATCCTGAACCAGCCCAAGTACGAAACGCGCCGCAGTCGCGAGCGCATCCGCGCATTTTGCACGGCGCTCTACGACGGCAGTCCCGACGAGCTCGCCGCCTACCTGCGCCAGAATCGCTGCCGTTGGCTGCTGGTGAATCGCGCCTTCCTCGGCGGCAACGCCACGGACCTCGGCGGCATCCTCCCCGCCGAACTCCCGCACCTGCGGGGACGCGCGATCCTCGGCCTGATGAGCGAGATCCCGGCCGAGTACCGTCGCGTGGGTGCGCTCGAGCTCGTCTACGAGCCTCCCCGCGAGGTCGGCGGTCGCGCCTACCGCCTCTACCGCCTCGCCGAGCCCGCGAGCCCTTCACCTGCTGAGAAATCCCGCTGAGCGCGCGACATGCCGTGGGCATGAGCGTCGCGCTGGCCCGCCGCGCCCCTGCCGTCCTCCGCGCCGCGCATTGGCGGGGGTGCTTTTCCGCGCGTGGCACGGCCGCTACAAGCTCTATGCATGAAGCTCGTCCTCGCGCTCGCTCCCTCGCTCGCGCTTTTCGGCGGCTGCTGGCGCGAACCGGCGAGCCCCGTGGCTCCCTCACCCCTGCCGGTGGCGGAAGAGCCGGTGACATGGGAGCCGAGCGCGCCGCAGCGCGTGGCGCTGGGAATCGATGTGCTGCTCGCGCCAGACAGCCCGTGGGCACAGCGGCTTGCGGGCCGACGGCTCGGGCTCGTGACGAACCCCTCCGGTGTCGATGGCGAGCTCGTGCCGACAGCCGACCGGCTGGCGGCAGACGAGCGGCTCGAGCTGGTGCAGCTGTACGGACCCGAGCACGGCATTCGCGGCGACGCCGCAGCCGGCGACTCCGTCGGCGACGAGCGTGATGCGGTGAGCGGTCTGCCGGTGCAGAGCCTGTACGGCTCGCGCAAGGCACCGACCGCGGACTCGCTCGCGACGCTCGACGCCCTGCTGTTCGACATTCAGGACATCGGCTCGCGCACGTACACCTATGTGTCGACGCTCGGCGAAGTGATGAAGGCCTGCGCGGCGGCGAAGAAGCCGCTCATCGTCCTCGATCGTCCCAACCCGATCGGCGGCCTGCACTTCGAAGGCGGCATGGTCGAGGAACGCTTCAAGAGCTTCATCGGCTGGGGACCACTGCCCGTGACGCACGGCATGACGGTCGGCGAGGTCGCGCGCTTCTACAACGCGGAGCTGGGGCTGGGTTGCGAGCTCGAGATCGTGCCGATGCGCGGCTGGAACCGCGCGATGTCGTGGGCGGACACGGGGCTCGTCTGGACGACGACCTCGCCGCACATCCCGAGCTTCACCGCTGCACTGCTGTACACGACGACCGGCATGGTCGGCAGCGCGTGCAATAACCTGAGCAACGGAGTGGGCACGACGATGCCCTTCGAGCTGATCGCCGCGGAATGGGTCGACGGCTACACCCTCGCGCGCGAGCTCGCTCGCCACGCGCTCCCCGGCGTGCGCTTCCAGGCGCTCTCCTGCAAGCCGTTCTACGGCGGTCACAAGGACAGGCACCTGCGCGGCGTGCGCCTGGTGGTCGACTCGCCGCGCGATTTCCTGCCGCTGCGCACGGCGCTCGCCATCCTCGTCACGCTGCGCCAGCTGTACCCCGACAAGTTCGAGCCCGCGGACGAGATGTCGGTCGGCAAGCACTGGGGCTCCACGCGGTTGCTCGAGCAGCTGCGCGAGGGCGCGACGGTGGCCGAGATCGAAGCCGAGTGGAACGCCTCGCTGGCGAGCTTCGCGACGGCGCGGGCGCGGGTGCTGCTCTACTGAGCGGCGCGTGCGCTCACTTCAAGCGCTCGACGAGATCGCACAGGAGCTGGTCACAGCGCAAGAGCGTGCGCGCCGTCGAGAAGCCGCCCTTGCGCGGGCCGGACTTGAAGCGCTGCACGACGCGGTTGCGACGGTCGAGCGACGCGAACCAGTCGCCGTGTCTCGGGTCGGGGAAATGCGCGAAGGTGTAGTCGGCGACTTGCTCGAAGCGTTCGAGCCAGCGCGGCGACTGCGTGGCAGCGTAGGCGGAGAGCGTCGCGAGCAGCGCGGAACTGTGGACCCACGCGAGCTTGCGGCTCCATTCGATCTGCACGAGCGGGAAGCCGTCGCGATCGAGGTACAGGTACAGGCCGCCGTCATCGCTGTCCCAGCCCAAGTCGAGGGCGCTCTCCATCGCCGAGAGCGCGACATCGACGCCGCGTTGATCGCCGCGGGCGGCCGCGCGCTCGAACATCTGACGCGCGGCGACGAGCCAGCGACCGGGGCACACCAGACGGCCCTCGGGCCCGGAAATCACGCTGCCATCGACGGCGACATTCTCGAGCACGAGGTCGAACTCCGGGCGCATGTGCAGCGCGAGGCGCACGCGCCAGAAGCGTTCGTGATCGGCGACATATCCCGGCGACGCGAGCTCGTAGGAATCGAGCGCGTCGAAGGCCAGCGTCAGGGTGTCGAGAGAGCTCGTCGCAATCGCGCCGGGCAAGCGCTGGGTGTCGACCACCTGCGAAGCGCGCGCGATCGACAGCGCCGTTTCGAGCGCCTTGCGAGCCACTTCGAGGTCCTCCGCGGCGCCGCTCGCGCGCGCCCACTCGGCCAGCGCGTTGGCGCCAAAGAGGTCGTTGCGCGGGCTCGACGCGATCGCGGTTCCACGGCCGTCGCGCGTGAGCACGGAGTACAAGCGGCCGTCCGCGCGCCGAGCCGGGCCGGTGAGCAGGCGCACACCCGACTCGGCGGCTTGAATCCACGCCGGCCGACGCTCGACCTCGGACACCAGCCGCGACCAGAACCACAGCGCCTGCGCCTGCAGCCCGATGTGCTTCTTGTCGTCGAAGCGTGCTCCGTCGCGGTCGAGGTGATCGTGGAATCCACCGTGCTCGCGGTCGATGCCGTGGCGCTCCCAGAACGGAATCAGGCTGTCGAACAGCTCGGCGCGAACGCGGTCGCGCCAGCCCTGCAAAGCAGTGCGCAGTGCGGCGCGGCTGGTCACGGCTGACTCCCGGCGACCCCGAGTGCCGCGGCATCGGCGTACAGACGCACATCCGCATGGCCCCGCAGGAATGTCGCGGGGATGTCGGAGCTCGGAGGCGCACTGAGGGTGCGCAGCACGATTTCACGCTTCGCAGCGCCGAAGGCGAGCAGTCGGATGCGGCGGCCGGCGAGAATCGTGGCCACGCCCATCGAGATGGCGCGCGCGGGGACATGCTCGATGCCGCCGAAATCACCGGCAGCGTCGACGCGGCTCGCCGGCGCGAGCTCGACCACGCGCGTGCGACTGTCACGCGTCGACCCGGGCTCGTTGAAGCCGATGTGACCGTTGCGGCCGAGGCCGAGGATCTGGAGGTCGATGCCGCCGGCGTCGGTGATCAGGCGCTCGTACTCGCGGCAGTGGGCCTCCCACTGGCTCGGCGCGACGTCGCTCGAGGGAATGTGGCACTGCTCGGGCCGCATGCCGATGGCATCGAAGAGATGTTCGCGCATGCTGCGGCGGTAGGTGCGCGGATGGCTCGCTCGCAGCCCGAGGTACTCGTCGAGGTTGAAGGCCGTGACATTGGAGAAGTCGAGGCGCTCCTCGCGATGCAGGCGGCCGAGCTCGGCGTAGATCCCGAGCGGAGTGCGGCCCGTGGCGAGCCCGAGCACGACCCCGCGACCGGTGGCGCGGCGTGCGCGGATGAGCTCCGCGATCTCCCCGGCCACGGCGCGCGCGGCCTCCAGCGGAGAGCGCTCGAACTGCGGAATCGGCGGTAATGCGACAGTCATCATGGTCCCGGCGTCGCGTAGGATACCGTCCGCGCGCGAGTCCTCCATCGGCTCGTGCGGTCGGCGAGCCGATTGCCCGCTCGCCCCATCTCGATTCCAACGCGAGCGAGTCCGCCATGGGCTTCTACTACCGACGTTCGGTCAACTTCGGCGCGTTCCGCGTCAACCTGAGTTCGCGCGGCATCGGCTACTCCGTCGGCGGCCGCGGATTCCGCGTCGGGCGCAGCGCATCCGGTCGCGGCTACACGACCTTCTCGATCCCCGGCACCGGCATCGGCTACCGTCGGCAGGGCTGCGGACTGCTCGTCGCGGCCCTCGCCGCCCTTGGACTCGCCGGCGCCCTCACGGAGCTCCTCGCATGAACCTCGTCTGGAAACGCACTCTGCGCACGAACAGCTCGGAACGCTTCCTCGCCACGCGCGACGGTCGCGACCTCGCGGCCGTCGACCTCCACCATCTCGCCGATGGCACGGTGGCGGGCACGGTGATCGTGCTCGAGGACGCGCGTCTCTCGGAGAGCGACATCCCGCCGCTGTTGCGCTCCCTCGACGAGGACTTCCTGCCCGGAGTCGACGCGCGCGAAGGCTCGCTCGCCTACACCGTCGTGATCGGCCGAGTCCTCGGCAACTGGGAATCGGTTCCCGAGGGCAAGTAGGCACGACACGGCGAGCGTGACGAACGGCTGCAAGTACTGAAACGCGCTCGAGCGCTCGGGGCCGCGCTCGGCGACGACATCCGCGAACAGCCACATGGCGAGCGCGCTGGCGCACATCGAGAGGAACACGATCGCCTTGATCGAGCGCAGGCTGGGCCCGGCGTGCCATGTGCGCAGCCGGAGCGCGGCGGCGAGCGTCGGAACGACGGCGATGCCGAGCGCAAAAACGGCCACGCACGGGCCGCCGTTGCGGCGCACACAGCGATCGCGAGCAGCGTGTAGGCAGCCCATGTGAGGGTCGAGAGCAGCATCAGGCCGCCGCCGAGGCCAGCGGGGGCGAGTTCCTTGGGACGCGCGGCGGTCAGCGCCAGCGCGTCGAGAGTCGCGAGCCGACGGCGACCACCACGGCAATGAATGCGACGATCCAGCCCGCATGCAGCGTGCTGGTCGACTGCATCGCGAAAGTCTGGATCAGGAAATGCGCGCTGATCACGAGCCTGAACAACAGGCAACGCGCTCGGTCCTCGCGTGCGGGCAAGAGCGGCCCGCCGCGCGCACGCACGAGCGCGAGAAGCGACGGCGAAGCGACGGCGTTGCGCACACCCACGGCCCCAAGCGGTGCCGCCGACTCCGGCGCGATGCGCATCCCGAACAACGACGAACCCCGGACCGCGATGGTCGCGAGGGTTTTCAGTACGGCGGTCGACAAGCGGCGGGGAGTCCAGTCCGCGCCCGTTTCCCGCGCCTCAACCGAGGCCGAGCACCTTCTTGTAGAACGTCGCGATGCGGCGGGCGTCGCCGGTGAAGAGCACATTCTCGTTGATCCACGCGGGGGCGCGCTTGGCTTCGACCATGCGCTCGAGCTGCGCTTTCATGTGCGACCAATACACATCGTCGCCATGGTTGCCGAAGAACACGACGGGGCCCCGCTCGACCATGCCGAGCTTCATGTCGGTGAGCGTCAGGCCGACTTCCTCGAGCGTGCCGAGGCCGCCGACGCAGAACACGACGAAGCTGGCGATGTCGAACCAGCGCTGGCGGTTGTGACGGTTGCGGTCCTGGAAGCACTGGTAGAAGTGCGCCACCTTGTTGGTCGACTGATCGATCGTCTCGATGTAGTTCGCGCCCACGAGCAGCCCCTGCGCGAGCGCGCTGTCGGTGGCCTGCTGCATCGCGCCCGGCCCTCCACCGGTGAGAATCGCGATCTGTCCGCCGAAGAGCTGCTTCACTTGAGCGAGAAACTCGCGCAGCCCCTTCTCGTCGGACTCCAGCAAGCGCTCGGCCGAGCCGTACACGGCGAGCACGAGCGAGCTCTTGAAGCGCTGGATCTCGGCGGGCTCCACGAAATAGCCGCGCAGGCCGCGGAAGGCGTGGATGGCGAGGTGGCGACGGTCGTCGTTGCACCACACGACGCGCGTCCCGAGCGCTTCGTAGTCGGCGAGGCGCACATGGTCGTTCGCCGACAGAAACTGGCCGTGCTCGAACGACGCGCGGCGGAAGACGATGGTGCCGACGCGTCCGGTGAGCACCGCGTTGCAGATCGCGACATGCTCGATCAGGTTCGGGAAGTACTCGACGAGCAGCGTGGCGCGCTTGCCCTCGGGCAGCTGAGCGAGCATGCGCGTCGCGAACTGACCGGAATCGCGACCGACCCGCGAGTAGTCGAGCGTAGTGCGCAAGCTCGCGGGGCTGCGTTCGCCGGAGACAGGACGCGTGGAGACGAGCTCGGGCAAGCGTCCCGCGACCAGCGCGCTGAAGTTCTCGGCCACGACGAGCGGACGATTCTGGTAGCTGCGCTCGTTCGGAACTGGCATGTGCTGCGCGTAGTACGCGCTCACCTGCTCGTAGCTCGGCAACGGCTCCTCGGCCGTCGTCGCGGCCGAGACCGGAACGATGCCGGATTCCTCGACCCTCGGTGCGGCGAATGTGCGTGGAGCGCTGCTGTGCTCGTCCGCGGCGTAGATGCGCGCCTTGACGAAGGGGTTGACGATCTGGCGATCGGAGCTGTTCGAGAGTTCCAGAAACACGCGCGTGCCACGCGTCGACACCGGATCGAGCACGATCGCGTTCAGGTGGCGGCCGAGCGCACCGGCGTCGGGATCGATGACCACATAGTGCTTGTGCAGAAACATCGAGCACGATGTGATCACCCCATGGCCCGCGGGAATCACGAGGTTCTCGCTGGGCTTGGGTACCTGCAGCCGGTTGAGGATGCTCTTGCCGTCGTCCTGCGTGAGGATCGCGAGCGCGTCCTGTTGCGTGAGCTCGCGCGAGAGCACATAGCGCAGCTTGTGCGTGCGGATCGTGAACGCGCCTTCGGAGTCGATGGAGAAGCCGCTCGGGAGCTGGAACTCGTTGCGTTCGAACGATTCGTAGATCTGCTCCGAGCTGAGCTGGTTCTCCTCGCGCACGAGCACGAGCCGACCGAGCTTGATGCCCGGCACGATCAGCGCGTGGAGCATGCGATCGAGACCATACTCGCGCACGTTGGCCGAGAGCTTGGCCGCGAGCATCGCGCGCCCGTTATCGAAGGTGACCGGACCGAACGGCTGCACATCGATGCCGAGCCGCGCAATGCGGCTGCGCGCGGCGAAGGCCACGCACCGCGGATCGCCCGCCGCCCGCTCGCGGAACTCGCGGCCGAGGCGAAACTCGATCTCGACCGTCACCGGTCCTTCGGGCGCAAACTGCACCTTGCGCACCACGCCGTCGGGGGTCTCGGGGGTCGCGTAGCGGACGGCGTGAGTCGTCGATGCCTTGTTCATGGGTCGTCGCGCGGAGAACGCGCTGCAAGAGACTAACTAGATGGAGTCGAGGCCCCACGCGAAGAGCGCCAGCGGCAGCTCTCCGAGAGCCAACCCAGTATCGCGCGCGACGGGGTCAATGCCGTGGCGGCGGCCACGGGCTGGAAAGAGCAGACCGAGCAGATCTTCGGGGGAGAGTTCGACGGAGCCGCCGGGGCCCGTGAGCCTCACGGCCACGCTCGAACCTCCGTCGATCGCGAGCGCGGCCTGCGGACCGGCGAGATCGGCGAGCAGGGCGCCAGCCCCTTCGAGCGCGAGCAGCTTGCCCATGGCGAGCACGCCTTCGCTCCAATTCGCGCCGATTCCACGCAGGCGAGCGTGCAGGCCCTTGGCCGTCGACGGCGTGATGAGGAATGTCGCGCCGCCTTCGCCGCGCGCGCGAGCGCGCTGCATGTGCTCGCGCACGAGGGCGAGCACATCGCGCTCGGAGCCGGCCCACTCGTGGATCGTGCGCGCGAAGTCCTTGCCGCGTCCAAGGCACGAGTAGGCGACGACATCGCGCTCGCGCTGCAGCACCAGCGTCTCCATGCCCGGCGCCGCGAGCAGCGCCGCGGTCTCCTGCGGCGAGCGCTCGACGCGCTCGCGATGCAGCGAGTAGAGCCGATGGATGGCGCCGCGGTCGTCCGGCGCTGCCGCGCGCAGTCCACTGGAACCCGGCAGGCGCGCCTCGTGGGCGGGCTCGAGCGCGAAGTCGATCTCCGAGCCGAGCGGGCTCCAGCCGCGTTCCTCGTAGAAGCGCGCATCGTCGGCCCACAGCATTGCGAGCACGCAGCCCTCGGCGGCCAGCTCCTCCTCGGCGCGACGCAGCAGCGCGCTCGCGAGCCCGCGACCGCGCGCCTCCGGAGCCGTACACACCGAACCGATGAGGCCCACGCGCACCGAGCGCGAGCCGCAGGTAAAGTCGCGCACGAGCAGAGCGCAGGCGCTCACGACACGACCCGCTTCCTCCGTCGCGAGCACGCGACCCGGGAAGCGCTCGTCGAAGCACAGCGGGTACTCCGGTGCGATCGAGGCACCATCGCGAATCACGCGCTCCATCAGCGCCAACGCTCGCGAGCGCTGCTCACGAGACAGCAGGCTCATGCGGCCGTTCCGTTCTCACCGATGCGCGCCGCGCGCCAAGCCTCGAGCAGAGCCGCCTTGACCTCGAGCGCCTGAGCGAGCGACTTGCGCGCGTCTTCGACCGCGGCCGGCAGTCCTTCAGCTCCCAGAGCCGGATCGCTCGCGTGTTCGAGCGAGCGCGTGCGCAGCTCGAGGTTCTCGAGCAGCGCCTCGAAGGCCGCGTTCTGTCCGTTGGCCGCGCCCGCGGCGCCGTGCGCACCAGTGGACGCCGCGTCGGCGTGCTGGCTCGGGTTCGTGCCGAGAACAGGGCTGGTCATGGCTAGCGCAGGAAGTTGAGCAGGGAGTTTTGGAGCAATCGGGCGCTGGTGGCCTGCGCGAGCTGGAGCGTCTGCTCGGCGCGGCTCATCTCCATCACGGCGGTCGCGAAGTCGACATCCTCGACGCGCGAGAGGAGTGCGCGTACCTGCGTCATCTCGCCATCGTATGCTTCCTGCAAGCCGCTCGCACGCTGAGACAGCGCGCCGAGCTCGCCCGTCGCGACCAGCACATTCTCATGGTTGCGATCGAGCTCGTCGAGCCAGATGTTCAGGCGATCGCGCTGCGCGTTCGCGCCGAGACCCTCGGCGTTCTCGAGATCGGCGACGATGCCCTGCAGCACATCGAACACATTGACCGTACCGCCAAAGGTGACGAGTTCCGTGCCCGCACGGTGCAGCGAGCGCGTGTCGACATGAATCACGGTCCCACTCGCGGGGTCCGTGAGCCGCAGGTCGTTCTCCGACAGCGTGAGCGCCCTCCAGGTCGACCCATCGATGGAAATCGAGGCGCTGCCGTCGACGGTGGCGCTGAAGCTCGAACCGTCCCATGCGCTGAAGTCCAGATTCACCTCCGCGCCGTGCTCGCCGCGCACGACGACTGGTCCGAGCGTGGTCGGCAGCGCCACGAGCTCCCCGTTGCCGAGCCTCACGGTGCGGGCCGTGCCGTCGACCACGAGTGCATGCGATCCCACGAGCGTGTCGGCCGCGGAGGACCCGAGGGTCACGCCGCCGCCAAGTCCGCTCGCGCTCGTCGCATCGTGGCGCACGCGGATGTGCACATAGCCCGTGCCCTGATCCGCGGTCGTTCCGGAGGCGAGGCCCGTCAGGCCGGAGAAGCGCGTTCCGTTGCGTTGCTCGGCCGCGAAGATCTCGTCGCCGGGCACCGTGGTCGCGAGCCGCGCGTCGATGCCGACGAGGACTTCTTGCGCCTCTTCATTGCCGAGGTAGCGCACGCCGTTCGCGGTGGCCGAGAACGGGCTCGTGTCCGTCGCGGTGCCGGCGAACAGATAGCGGTTTCCAGCGCGCGCGTTGCCGATCTCGAGCAAGCGGTCGCGGATCAGGGAGATCGAGTTCGCGAGCAGCTTGCGGTCATCGGCCGAGGCCGTGCCGTTCATGCCCTGCAGCAGCGAGGCGCGCGCTTCCGCGAGCAGACCGCCGGCGTCCTGCAGGAGTCCCGCCGCGGTGTCGAGCATCACCTGCGCACCCTCGACGGCCGTGGTGTTGCGTTCGGCCGAGGCGATCTGGCGCCGGAAGGCAAGCGCCTGCGAGGCCCCCACCGGATCGTCGGAGGGCCGCACGATGCGTTTGCCGGACGAGATCTGCTCCTGCGAGCGCACGAGGGCGCTGAAGTTCGAGAGCAGTCCGCGCTGGATCTGCGTGAAGGTCGCCTGTTGGGTCGGTCGGATGCTCATGGCGTTCGTCCCTAGAGGATGTTCATCAGCTCCGCGGTGAGCTCGCTCACGACGCGCAGGTACTGCGCCGCCGCGTTGTAGGCCTGCTCTTGCTCGATCATGCGCACCAGCTCCTCGTCGGTGTTGACGCCCGAGACCTGATCGCGGCGCGTCTCGAGTCCATCGAGCAGGAACTGCTCCGCTTCGCGCGCGCTCTGAGCGGCTTCGATCTCGAGCGCCACGCCACTGACGATCCCCGAGAGGTGCTCGTCGAGCGACTGGGAACCCAGGCCCGCGAGTCGTTCGCTTTCGATCTCGAGCAAGCGCAGCACATTGCCGCCGTCACCGGGCGCGCCGGAGAGCGACACGGAGAACAGGCTCGGATCGAGAACGAGATCGTCGCGCACGGCGATGTCCTGCGCAGTGGAGCCGGTGAACATCGAGTTCATTCCGAGCGCCACGAGCACATCGGACATGTCGGCATCGGCCACCACATCGAGGTGGAATGCGTCGCGCGCCGTCGCGGAGACATCGCCGAACGCGAAGGCGATCCGGACGCCATCCTTGATCTCGATCTCGTCGCCTGGCGTATAGCCCGGACCGACATCGAGTTCCGCCACGCGCACACCGCTCTCGTCGAACACTTCGATGCGCAGACCCTGCGTCGTGCCGATCGTGCCGTCCATGTTCGGACGGAACGTCCAACGCGCGGCCTGCGATCCGTTGTAGTTGCCGCTGATGGTCGGCGCGATGTCGTGATCCGAGCCGCTGACGGTCGTGCCGGCGCTCAAGCCGAGCGCCGCGAGTGCGCTGCCGCCCGCGAGCTGAAACATCTCGCCCGCACCAGTTCCCGCGGACTGCAGCACGAGTGCGCCGTCCTGCGCGCTGGCGACGAGCCCCGAGGCCTGAAAGCCCGCGTCCGCTCGCAGTACAGCCGTCAGCTCCTCGGCCGTCGCGGCGCTGATCGACGCGAAGCCCGCGCCCGAGAGCGTGACCGTGAAGGGACCGTTGGCGCCGACGAGATCGAGCGTGTCGCCGACGCTGAGGGCGAACGGTTCGCGCGCGGTCGCGATCGATGCCTTGCCGCCGCCGAAGCTGCCCAGCGTGTCGGGCGCAGCCTCGAGGCGCGGACTGAAGTCGAAGCCAAAGCCCGCGTCCGCGACGACCTGAAGGCGACCGCTGACATCGACGCTGGCCGAGAGGTTCGGGATCGCGCCGAACGCGTCCACGAGGTCGCCGACCGTCGTGCGATTCGCGTCGATGTCGATGCGGTGCTTCGTCGTCGCGCCGCTCGCCCGGTTGACGACATTGACGTACAGCGCGCCGGACTGGATGTCGAACGGCAGGCCGGCGCGGGAGATCAGCTCGTCCTCGCGATCGCCGTCGCCATCGGAGTCCGCGATCGTGTTGTCCCCGACGAGGAACGAGAACGAGCCCGAACGCGGGATGCCGGTGGAGTGCACGCGGTTGGCTTCGAGCGCGAGGTTGTGCGCGAAATCATCGAGCTGGTCCACGATGCCGTCGAGGTACCCGGTTTGCATGCCGAGCAGTCCGCCGAGACGGCCACCGAGCGAGTCGATGGCCTGCCCGTCGATCGAGAGCGTCACGCTGCCGCTCGCGGGATCGCCGCCGAGCTCGAGCTGCTCCACCGATGTCGGGCTCACGAGGATGCGACCTCCGACGAGCACCCGCACCGCGCCGCGCGCGTCCTCGACCGCGCGCACGTCCACAAACTGCGAGAGTTCCTTCACCAGCTGGTCCCGACGGTCGCGCAGGTCGTTGGCGGTCGATGTGCCGAGCTCGCTCCCGGTGATCTGACGATTGAGATCGCTGATGCGCTGGGCGAGCGCGTTGACTTCCGCGACGGTCGCGTCCATCTGCAGGAACGCGTTGCGCTGCAGGGACTGCGCGTTGCCAGCCGCCCGATTGAGCGCTGCGACGAGGCCCATGGAAGACTGCACCGCACCGGTGCGCAGCATGGGGTCTTCCGGCGCGGTTTGGAGCGAAGCTAACGACTGGAACATCTTCTTGAACAGCGCGGGCATGCCACTCGCGCTCGTTCCGCCGAGCAAACTCTCCACGGTCGAGATCGTCTCGAGACGCGCGTCGATCCGACCGAGCGAGGAAACCTGCGACGAGATGCGTCCATGCAGGATCGAGTCCACCGTGCGCGTGATCGTGTCGGCGCTGACGCCCGTGCCTTGCACGAGCCCGCGCAGTCGGATCGGCGACGACGACGAGACCTGGAGCGCCTGCCGCGAGTAGCCCGGCGTGTTGGCGTTCGAGAGGTTGTGCCCAATGGTCTCCAAGTTCGCCTGCGCGGCGAGCAGGGACTTCATGCCGATGTTGAGGCCGAGCGCGGACATCGTCTCAGCCCTCCGCATCCACGAGCGCGCCGCCCTCGGCAAGCGCGCTCTCGGTGCCGCTCTCGACCAGCACGGCCTGCAGCACTTCGGAGGTCACGCGCTGGTGCAGCCGCGCGACAAGGCCGTTGCGACGGCTCTGGCGCGCGACGCTGCCCACGCTGTCGGCAAGCTCCTCGCGCTGGCGTGCGAGCCGACGACCCTCGTCGCCGACGCGCTGGACGATGCTCCCGAGCGTGAGCGTGCCCGCAGGCAGGCTCCAGACGGCGGCGAGTGACGCGAGCAGCTCGGAGCGGCGTTCCGCTCGCTTGGCCTGCGCGGCGATCTCGGAGTCGAGCGCTGCCGTCGCGGCCACGATGCGCGCGGACTCGTGCGAGCGCAGCGCCTCGCCCTGCGCCTCGAGCGCGGCGAGCACGCGCGACTGCGCGCCAATCTCCTCCTGCACGTGCGCCTCGAGCAGGCGCAGTAGAGTCATCACTTGGTTCATCGGGCTTCCTCCGACTGCTTGCCCTGAATCGAGAAGCGGATCGACTGCGCCAGATCGAGCGCGCCCGTGTCCGCGAGTGACTTGCCGACATGCTGGTCGAGCCAGCCCTCGTAGATGTCCGAGCCCGAGCCGCTTCCGAAAAAGCCGCCCTCGAGCCCGCGCCGCATCTCGCGCACCATCATCGTGGCGAGCAATTCCTCGAACATCTTGGCGGCCTTCGCCGGATCGCCCGAGCCCGACGCAGCGCGCGCGCGCTCGAGCTCGGCGCCTTGCGCGCTCGCCACCGCATCGCTCGCGCGCGCGGCCATGTCACCTTGGATCGGTTGCATTGCGCTGCTCACATCCGGCGGACTTCGGCGAGCAGCAAGCCCGCCTGGTTCATCGCCTCGAGGATCTGGATCAGGTCGCGCGGCGTCGTGCCGAGCACGTTGAGCACCTCGACAACCTCGTCGAGCGTCACGGCGCCCGGCACCTTGACGAGCGCGTTGTTGCCTTCCTTCACATTGATGTCCGTGCGCGGGTTGGTCTGCGTGTTGCCGCCCGACAGCGGGCCGGGCTGGCTCGTCTCCGGCGACTCGGCGATCGTCACCGTGAGTCCGCCGAGAGCGATCGCGCCTGCGCGCAGTCGCACGCCATCGCCCATGACGATCGCGCCGGTGCGCTCGTTGACGACGACGTAGGGCTGCTGGCTCGGCTCGACCTCGAGCCGCAGTACGGACTCGAGATACGCGACATGCGCGGCCTTCGGCAGGTCAGCCGGCACGCGCAGCTTGATCGTGCGACCGTCGGTCGCGGCCTCCGCGGCCTTGGGGTAGATCGTGTTGACCGCCTCGGCGATGCGCACGAGGTTCGAATACGAAGACTGCGCGGCGCGCAGATCGAGGTAGATCAGGCCGTGCTCGCTGACGAGCTCGCTCACAAGCGCGCGCTCGACCTTGCCGCCTCCGGTGATCATGCCGACCGTGACCTGGTTCTTCTGCACGGACGCGGACGCGCCCTGCGCCATGAAGCCGCCGACATTCACGGGGCCGCCAGCGGTGGCCCACACCTTGCCGGTCACATCGCGCAGCTCGGTGAAGAGCAGCACTCCGCCCTGCAGGCTCTTGGCGTCGCCGAGCGTCGAGACGCGCACATCGATGCGCCGGCCGGGCTGCACGCCGGGAAGCAATGTCGCTTCGACGGACACGATCGCCACGTTTTTCGGAGTGAGCTGCTGCGCGTCGATGCGCACATTGTTCGCGAGCAGCACGTTCTCGAGCAGCTGGCGCGTCATGTTGACCGAGTCACCGCTGCCGCCCAGACCGCTCACGACGCCGATGCCCGTGATCAGGTTCTCTTCCTGTCCGCGCACATCGACGAGCGTCTCGACCGTGGTCGTGATCGTGCGTCCGAGCGCACCGCGTCCGGGGATCGGCGCATAACGCGGCGCCACTTCGTAGTTGGCCGTCGAGCGCGTGTTCGGCTGCGTCGGAGCTTCGACGCCGGAGGGCACCAGACCGACGCCGACGCTTTGGGCGAGGAGCGAGCCGGCGAGGCACAGCGGAGCGAAAAGCTGGTGGAACTGCATGGGCTAGAGGGCTCCGATCAGAAAGGCCACAGCCACGAGAAGAGGTCGTGGATCCACTTGCCCAGTCCGCGGCGGTTGGTGGAATCCGTCAGCGGGCCCGAGCCCTTGTAGACGACGGTGGCGTTGGCCACGAGCTCGCTCGCGACCGTGTTGGCCGCGGTGATGTCGTACCGGCGCACGATGCCGCTGAACTCGATCAGCTTGGTCTCGCCGTCGACCTTGATCTCGCGACGACCGCTCACGACGAGGTTGCCGTTGGGCAGCGTGTCGACGACGATCGCCGCGAGGCGCGCCGTGAACGCGCCCGACTTCTCGTACTTGGCCTGACCGACGAAGCCGTCCGTGGAGTCGGCGTCCACGACGGTGGGCAGCTGCGAGAAGACCTCGGGCTTCAGATCGAAGAGGTTGACCTTGTAGTTCAGGTTGGTGGCCTTGGAGAGGTCCGACGCTTCCTGATTGCGCACATTTTGCGACTCGGCGATCAGCACCGTGACGATGTCGCCCTTGTGCATGGCGATCTTGGCGCTGATCGGAGAGCCGGGGCTGCGATCGGGATCGTAGGTCGAGCCGGGGCGCTCCTGGGCGAACGCGGGAGCCGCAAGCGCGAGGAGAGCGAGCGAGGCGAGGGCGTGCTTCATGGTGTTCTTGCTCAGGTGTTCTGCTGCAAATCGATGAGCGCGAGGTCGCGCGACACGACGGTCGCGGCGAGTGTGCGCTTCGAGTCGGTGAGCGTGACCTTGATGCGCTCGCCGGGGTGCGCGTCCTGCTCGGCGACCGCAGGCATGCGCGCATGGACATTGCCGCGGCGCACCTCGAGGAACAGCGTGTCGCCGCGCTTGACGATCACGGAGCGCAGGACATCGGACTCGCGCAGGACATGGCCCGCCGCGAGCGAGCGTCGCGCGGTCGAGCCCATCGCGAGTCCGGCGGCGAGCGTCACCTCGCCCGCGGCTCCGCCGCCGAGTACGCGCTTGCGCTCGAGCATGTCGAGCGTGATGGTCTCTCCGGCCGCGACATCGCGGCGCAGCACATTGGCGTCTTCCCACACCGAGAGCCGCCAGTTGATCCACACCGTGCGGTACAGCTGACCATCGACACTGACGCGCACGGCGACATTGATCGGTCCGGCGCGCAGCGCAGTGTCCCCGGCCAACGCGCGCAGCTCGACCGGCCCGTTGCCGGCGGGCACCTCGAGATCGGCGAGATTCGTGTTGAGCGCGAGTTCGTGCTCGGCACCGTTCAGCGCGCGCGCGATTTCCGCGCGCGCCGACGCCTCGATCGCGGCCGCGCCGACGCGCTCCACCTGCGGTGTGACGCGACACGAGAGCGCGCCCTTCACATCGATCGCGATGCCGGGCACGAGGCGCGCGACCTCCGCGGACACGCGCGGCGCCGCGAGCGTGCGCGAGTAGCCCGGAGCCGGCGCGTAGCCGAGCTTGAGCCCGCGCACGCGCTCGACTTCGGCGGCGTCGTCGCCTTCGATCGTCGCGACCTGCGCGAGCACGATCTCCGTGCCGCGGACCGTCGCCTCGGGATGCAGCGTGACGTGGACGCCACCTGCGAGCAGAAGTGCGAGGAACATGCTGCGCGCCCCTAGCGGATCATGTTGTTGACTTGCTGGAGCATCTCGTCCGACACCTTGATCGCGCGGCTGTTGATCTCGTAGTTGCGCTGCGCGAGGATCAGTCCGACGAGCTCGTCGACGACCTGCACGTTCGAGCGCTCGAGGTAGCCCTGCTTGATCAGGCCCGTGCCGTCTTGACCCGGCGTGGCCTGCGCGGCCTGACCGGAGCTGGCCGACTCGGAGTAGAGGTTTCCGCCCTGCGCCTTCAGGCCCGCGGGGTTGGGGAAGCGGAACATCGAGATGTTCGTGATTTGCTCGGGCAAGCCCGACTCGCTGCGCATCACGCTGATCGAGCCGTCTTCGCCGATGATCACCTCGAGGGCATCGGGCGGGATCTGCACCGGCGGATCGAGCGGATAGCCCTCGGCGTTCACCAGCGTGCCGGAGCCGTCTTGGCGGAAGCTACCGTCGCGCGTGTAGCGGTACTCGCCGTTGCCGATGCGCACGCGGTAGAAGCCCGCGCCGGTGATCGCCATGTCGAGCTTGTTACCCGTCGGCGCGATCTCGCCCTGGCGGAACGCCTTGACGGAGCCGGCGACTTCGGAGCCACTGCCGAACTGCAGGCCCGTGGGCTTCATCTGCTGCGCCGATGTCGGCGCGCCCGGATCGCGCACGGTCTCGTAGAGCATCTCGCGGAACGCGAGCTCGTTCTTCTTGAAGCCGGTCGTGTTCACGTTCGCGATGTTGTTCGCGATCGTGTCGACCTGCATCTGCTGCACCTTCATGCCGGAAGCGGCGGTCATCAGCGCACGGATCATGGTGTCGGTCTCCCTTGGTGGGTCTCGCGCACATCAGCGCGGGTTGGTCAGTCGGCGGTAGGACTGTTCGATGCTGCCCATCACGCGCGTGCCCATCTCGAAGCGCCGCTGCACGGCGATCATCGCGACGAGCTCGTCGACGGCGGACACATTGGCTTGTTCGATGTAGCCCTGACGGACCTCGGCCTCGCTCGGGCGCGGCGCGAGCTGCGCGGGGGCTTCGAAGAAGCCGCCGCGGCGCGACACGAGCTGGCTGGGTCGATCGAAGTCGACGATGCGCAGCTGGCCGACTTCGGCATCGCCCTGTCGCACGGTCCCGCCGGCATCGACGGTCACGGTGGCGCCCGTCGGATCGACCGTGCCGCGCGCGCCTTCCCATGCGACGGGCAGGCCTTCCTGCGTCTGCAGCACGCCCTTGTCATCGACGAGGAAGCGTCCGTCGCGCGTGTAGAGCTCGCCCTGCGCGCCCTCGACGGTGAAGAAGCCGCGCCCGTGGAGCGCGAGGTCGTAGGTGTTCCCGCTCGACTGGAGCGTCCCCTGCGAGAAGTCCGTTTCACGGCGCGAGACGGTCCGGCGCTCGACGCGGTTGCCGAGCACGGAATCGAAGGAGTGCATCGCATCCGCGGAGCGCTTGAAGCCCGGGGCGCTCAAGTTCGCGAGGTTGGCGGCGATCGTCTCCATGCGCTTCTCGGCGGAGCCGAGTGCCTGGACGCTGTGAGTGAGTCCGTCGGTCACGGGAGAATGCGTTGCAAGCAAGGTGCCAAGCACGGAGGGCCGCTCCACGCGCCGCAGCGCGGGCTGCACTGCCACGAAGCCCGGGAGGTTCCTTCCATGCCAGAAGTCCTTTCGGGCGTTTCCCTCAAGACCCTTAGTTCGCGCGAACGCCCCCCTGGCGGGCCTCGGGACGCCACCGTGGGCACCCACCGCGACCTCGCCCCCGTCCCCCCGGCGGGAATGTCCTGCAACAACGCGCACGGCCGGGCCGAGCGGCGTCGTGCCACCCACCCCGACCGTGCTTGGAGGAGCGCCGACGACCTAGGTGCGCCGATGCGGCAGCGCGCCCTTGCGCTCTCCGCGCCGACGATCGACGGCGTGCTCAGCCGCGCGACGCAGCTTCGAGAGAGCCGAGCTGACGGCCTTGTCGAACTCGGTCGAGGTGGCCTCGACCCGCAGCACGCCGAGCTTGCCGCAGTTGGCGACGAACTCGCAGCGCTGGTCGACGCCGCCCTTGGGGCCGTTGTTGTCGTCGATCAGCGCCCGCACCGAAACGACGCGCCTCTCGACATGCGCGAGCGCCGCGCGCACGGCCTCGGCAATCTCCTGACGCTGACCCTGATCGATCGTGACATGCTGGGAACAGACGGTGACTCGCATCGCGGATGGCCTTCGATCTGTCCGTGGTTGAAGCAACACGAGCATCTTGGCTCGCGTCCGCGCGGATTGGATCCGAACAACTTCGTAGGCGCGTCCATGGCGGCGCGGCGTCGCCCGCTGGGTCGGACGGCGCCGCGCCTCAAAGTGGCCGCGGGAAAGCAGAAACCCGCGGCTGTTTCAGTTCGGACTAGAGCAGGTTCACCAGCTCTGCGAGTACCTCGTCGGTCGTGGTGATCACGCGCGCATTGGCTTGGAACCCGCGCTGGGCTTCGATCAGGCGCACGAATTCCTCGGCGACCGACACATTCGAGCCCTCGAGCGCGCCGCCCGTCACCTGCCCGGCGTTGCCCTGCGCACCTTTCGAGACCGTGCGCACGCCAGAGTTCGGCGTCTCGGCCCAGAGGTTGTTGCCGACCTCGCGCAGGCCGTTGTCATTGATGAATGTCGCCACGCCGAGCTCGGCCAGCACCTGAATCTGGCCGTTGGTGTAGAAGCCCTGAATGTCCCCGTCGGAGTTGACGCTGATGTTCGAGAGCTCGCCGACGCCGTAGCCGTCCTGCTGGTCCGCGAACACGCTCGCGGCCTGCCCGAACTGCGTCACGCCGTCGAACAGGCCGGGCGTGCCGAAATCGACCGTGACCGTCTGGGCGCTCTGTCCGGGGAATTGCACCTGGAAGCTCGAGCTCGCGGGCAGCGCGGCGATCGAGCCGTTCGAGTTGAAGCGCAGGCCGCTGACGAGGCCCGAGACCGTGCCGTCGCCCGAGCTCGGCACGACATTCCAGGAGCCGTCGTCCTGACGCTCGAACGTGAGCGTGACCGTGTGGGACGAACCAGCCGAGTCGAACACCTCGATCGAAGTCGTGGCCCGATCGGGGCCCGCGCCCGCGGTCGTCGTGATCAGGGCGTGCTGCGGCCAATCCGTGCGACCGGTGCCGCTTTGGTCGCGCAATGTGAGCGAGAGGTTCGACGGGCCCGTGGTGTCGGCCGTCATGGAAATCTGACCGGTGCTGCCGTTGAACGACGGCGTGCTGCCCGGGAACGCGTTGTCGATGAAGGTCATCAGGTCCCCCACCGTGGTGCCGTCATTGCCGGCGCCATACACGAATGAGGCGAGCACGCTCGACCCGTCGGCATCGACGCCCGCGACCTCGATCACATCCCCGTTCTGATAGTCGACGAGGTTCGAGGGCAGCGCATTCAGGCTCGTTGCAGCGGTCGCGATGCTCTCCGTGCCGTTCACCTGATTGAGCGAGAGCCCGAGCAGCAACGCGAGATCCTGTCCGCTCGTGCCCGAAGCGAGCTTCAGCGTGCGCGCCGCGCCCGTGCGATCCGTCGTGAGCTGCACCGCACCGCCGCTGTCCGTGGCCGTCACGCCGCTCGTCTGCGCGTTGATCGCGTTGGCGATGTCCTGCGCCGTGTACGGACTCGCTTGCCCGGCGAGCGATACCACCTGCGGCGCGCCGCCGTCGACGATCACTTCCATCGTCCATGTCTCGCCCACAGGCACATTGAACGCGTTGCCGTTCACGCTGCCGGTTAGCGACGCGGCCGTGC
Organism: Planctomycetota bacterium; assembly: GCA_016872795.1. Classification (GTDB taxonomy): domain Bacteria; phylum Planctomycetota; class UBA1135; order UBA1135; genus F1-120-MAGs118. The sequence continues at coordinate 21,728 of VGYZ01000026.1, read as the reverse complement.
CTTCCTTCATGGCCGTCGATGTCGTGAGCACCTGCGCCAAGGGGCCCGTGACGGTGGCAGGCAGGTTGCCGGCGAAGCTGATCGCGCCCGTTTGGCTCGGCGGATACAGCGAAGTCGTATCGAGATCGATCGGCTGGCCGTTGGTGCCGAGCACGCGGAAGCCCGTGCGCTGGTCGACGAGCCGACTCGTGGCGTCGAGGCCGAATGTGCCGACGCGCGTGTACAGCGTGTTCGAGCCGTCGAAGACCATGAAGTGCCCACGGCCGTTGAGCGCGAGATCGAAGGTGCGGCCGGTGGCGGCGAGGGCACCTTGATCGAAGTCGCGGCCGATGTCGGAGAGCTGCACGCCGAGGCCCAACTGCATCGGATTGCGGCCGCCGAGCGAGCCCGAAGGCAGCGACGCGTAGCGCAGGGTCTGGCTGAACTGGTCGCTGAACACCGCGCGCGCCGCCTTGTAGCCGGGCGTGTTGGCGTTCGCGAGGTTGTTGCCGATGACCGAGATCCAGTTTTCGTGGGCCTGAAGACCCGACAGGGCGGCAAAGAGGGCGCTGGGCATGGTGTGGTGCTTGGAGCGATGGGAGCGTCTGGGAAGAGTGAGGGAAGGGGGCGGAGATCAGGCGGCTGGGGGCGGGCCGATTTCGAGGACATTTCCGAGCGGCACGTTCTTGCCGCCGATCTGCAGCTTGGCGATGCCATCGTCGATCCGCACGGCGTCGACCTTGCCCCATGTCTCGACCTCGGTCTCGGGGTCGACATAGCGCACATCCTTGCCGATCAGCGCGCTCGAGCTCGTGAGCTGCTCGAGCACCGCGTTCGACTGCTGCAGCACCGCGAGGCCAACGATGTTGTCGTTGAGCTCGCTCATTTCCTCGAGCGACTGGAACTGCGCGAGCTGCGCGAGCATCTCCTCGTTCTTGGTCGGCTCCATCGGGTCCTGGTTCTTCATCTGCGTCACGAGCAGCGACATGAAGGCGTCTTTGCCGAGCGCGGACTGCGAAGCGCCGGAGAGCGAGAGCGGGTCTTGCGAGCTGATGCCGGGGATTTGCATGGGATTTCCTGCTGTTTTCAGGCGTAGGTGTCCACGCCATCGGAAGTCGGAACATGGTGCTGGAGCGCGGCCGCGAGCCCGCGCGGGAGCGGTGTATCGACGGGACGGGAGCGTCCTGAAGCGCTCTCGAAGGAAGAATCTTCGCGCCCTTCGCGCGCCGAGAGGTCGAGCTGCAAGGACACCTCGCCGCCGCCGAGGCCGGCGCGTTCGAGCGCCGCGCGCAGCTCCGGCAGCGAGCGCTCGAGTGCCTCGAGCGCGGAACGCTTCGACACGCGCAGCTCCGCGTGCGCCGCCTCGCCGCGCACGGCGACCTTGATCGAGATGCGTCCGAGCTCGCGCGGCTCGAGCTGGATCAGCGCCTCGCGCAGGCCCGGGTGCAGGTGCACGCGGATCTGGCGCAGCATCGCCGCGGCTTTCTCCGGGCTGACCGGCGCTTCCTTGGGCTGGGCTTCCTTGGTCGCGCTGCTCTCGAGCCCGGTTTCGAGCGCGCGCTGCGGCGTGTCACGACCGATGAGCGGGGCGAGCGTGCCTTCGTTGGCGCCGGCAGTCTTCGCGGCCTCCGCGCCGCGCGTGAGTTCCTGCGCCGTCGCGGCCTTCGAGGCGACCGCTTCGCCTTCGACGGCGAGGGCGCCCGTCGCGAGTTCGAGAGCGAGCTCCGCCGCGGCAGGAGGGAGCGCCAGAAGCGGCACCGTGTTCGTGGTGGCCGGGCCAGCGGCCTCCGGCGCGGCGACCTTCGCCGCGACATTCGTCGCGATGCTCGGCGCGGCCTCGTCCGTCGACGCGCTCGCCACGGAGCTGGTCGCGTCCGGGCTCGAGGTCATCGCGCGCGACGCGCCCTCGCGCGCCTCCGCCTGCGGGCGCCCCTCCGCTCGCACGCGCTCGCGCACCGGCTGCTCGTCGCGCGCTTCCCCGGCGCGCGTCGTTTTGGCCGACTGATCCAGCTTCTGGGCACGTGCCGATTCGGCGCCGCGCTCGCTGCGCAGGCGCTCGTGACGCTCCGCGCTGCGCTCGCGGCGGTCGTTTCGACGCTGCTCGAGTGCCTCGCTGAAGCGCTCGCCGTCGTCCTCCGGGCGGACCGCATCGGGAGTCGAGCGGGTCTCGATCGGACCGCGATCTGCCGTCATTGCGCGCAATTTCAGGGATTCCATCGCGGGACACAGACAGCAAGGCCGGTGCCAAGTGCTGGCGCCCCCTTCCAAGGCTCGCCACAGGGGCCGCGGGCGCCGGGGTCGGAAAATTCGTCAGAGCGCGGTCCTAGAGTGCTGGAAAGGGCTGCCGACAGGCCGGGGTCGGGACGCACAAAGAGGCTGCCTACGCGCGGGGGGAACCACCCGACCATGCCACGCGTCGGTTAGCTTAGAACCTTGTCGCGGGGCGCGTCGGAAGCGCGCCGCAGCACCGTGCGGTGGCTCGTCCGGATTCCGACCGGACAGCCGCGCGGAATGTTCGTCTCGAGATCGACCTCCATGCGCACCACGCTCCACCTCGCGCTCGCCGCGCTCCTGCTCGCTCCCGCCGCGCAGGCCCAGCACGCCCAGACCTCTCCGGTTGCCGTGCACCCCTCGAGCCCCACGCAAGTGTGGGTCTGCAACCGCGACAACGACTCGGTCTCCGTGATCGACGCTCAGAGCGGCGTCGCGACCCACGAGATCGACGTCGGCGTGCGCCCGCGCGCACTGGCCTTCAGCCCCGACGGCGCGCGCCTGTTCGTCGCCAACCAGCGCGGCAACATTCCGCTGACAGCGAACTCCGCCACGGGCTTCGGCCCGGCTTCGATCCGCGGCTCGGTGAGCGTGATCGACACGGCGACGAAGAACGTGGTCACGACGCTGACGCAGGTCGGCACCGAGCCCTGCGGCCTCGCGGTGGCGCCCAACGGCCGCTACTTCGCCGTCACCGCCCTGCGCTCGGGCACGGTCAAGCTGTTCCGCACCTCGAACCTCGCGCTGGCGACCGAGCACACCTACCTGTGGGACCTGAACCACATCCCGTTCCCCAAGACGATCGCCGACGCCGACAGCGATCGCGACGGCATGGCGGACTTGGGCGAGCCGCGCGCGGTCACGATCCGCGCCGACAGCACGCGCCTGTACGTGACGCACAACCGCTCGCCGTGGGTCTCGGTCCTCGACGTGACGCTCGACGCGAACGGCGATCCGACCGGCATCGCCCTCACCGACAAGATCAGCATCGACGACTACCCCTTCGATCCGTTCTTCAACGCCGTTCCGCAGCAGGCGGTGAAGAGCCAAGGACAGCCGCGCTTCCTCGATGACATCGCGCTCTCGCCCGACGGCTCGCGCGCGCTCGTGCCGCATGTGCTGCACAACATCAACCACGATGTGAACTTCACATTCCCTGCGTGGTTCCCGGGCGAGTACGCCAACCGCGTCTACCCGGCGCTGACCGTGATCGACGCCGCCGCCGGCAGTTATGGCGCCGCGGGCGACCAGTCGCGCCGGCTGCACAACGAGCTCCTCGACCCGATCTTCCCGGCCGAGTTCGGCACCTTCGGCAAGGGCGCCGACACGAGCGTCGGCCGCGCGACCATCGGCGGACAGGGCGAGCCCGTCACCGGCGGCGCGCTGCAGCTCGTCGTGCAGGGCATGGCGCCGGGTCAGAGCGCGCTGGTCTACATCGGAACGGAAACCAGCCTCCCCCAAGGCGCGCTCGGCACGCGGCTCGTCAACCCGCGCCGCGTGTTCCCCGTTCCGCCGAGTGGCGTCGTGCTGATTCCGATTCCGGCCGTCGCCAGACTCAACGGCACGGTCAGCGCCGCGCAGGCGTTGTTCTTCACCAACGGCCAGCCGACGCAGTTCTCCAACGGCCTGCGCGTGCGCGTCGAGCGCTCGGGCACGGGCCAGAACCGGCTCGGCCACCGCGCCGGGCATCCCAGTAAGGTCGCCTTCAATGCGAGCGGCGACCGCGCGCTGATGCTGAACCGCGGTTCCGAGGACCTGTTCCTCTACGACGTCAACGGCTCGAACCTGCGCCTCGCCAACGTGTTCCCGCCGCGCGTCCACTTCGTCGAGCGCGCCGCGCTCGACACCGCGACGCCGCTGGGCGACCTGCCGCTGGGCATGGCGATCGTGCCCGACGCCTCGACCTCGAACGACGACGCGCTCGTGTACGTGATGAACGAGCTCACGCGCACGCTGTCAGTCCTGCGCGTCGACTGGGCCGCGCGCTCGATCACGCAGGAGCACGCGCAGATCCCGACCCTGCTCGGCCCCGACGCGCTCACGCCATCGCAGGTGCTGGGCGACGAGCTGTTCGAGGACGCCTCGCGCGCCCAGACCACCGGCGCTCCGGGCGAAATCGGCGGCTGGAACAACTCCTGCGCTTCGTGCCACTTCGAGGGCGGCGAGGACGGCAATGTCTGGCAGCGCCCGCAGGGTCCGCGCAGCACCATGCCGACCTACGGCGGCTCGCTCGGCACCGGCCTGCTCTTGTGGAAGGGCGTGCGCCTGAACCTCGGCGAAACCGGTCCGATGTTCGGTGGCGAGAATGGTGGCCACGGCATCCTCTCCGACGTCGAGCAGCAGGCGCTGGTCGACGCCCACAACGTGATGCCGGTGCCGCTCAACCCGCACCTCGATCCCGTCACGGGCCAGCGCACGCCACTCGCCGAGCTCGGCCGCGACCTGTTCTTCGGCGAGAACAACACGGGCCTCAACCCGTCCTCACGCCACGCCGGTTGCTTCAACTGCCACCCGCTCGCCGACCCGTCGACAGGAGCGCTGCGCGGCTACACCGCGGACTTCCTCAACCCGTTGCTCACCGACGGCGAGAACTTGGGCGCGCTCGATCCGTCGTGCTTCTCGCTGCAGGCGAACATCGTGGCGCTCAACGTGCGCGACATCAACAGCGGCGTGAACGTCGACACCAACAACGACGGCCTGCCCGACACCGACCGCAACGTGGACGGCTACGCGGACGTCGAGACGTACACGCCGATGAACCGCGATCGCAACGACCCGTTCCAGCGCGACGACATCAACAGCTACCTCTGTCCGACCAACCCCAACAATCCCTCGAGCTCGCTCAAGACCTTCCAGCGCGACCAGCGCGCGTTCTCGATCCCGACCAAGCTCGGCGTGTTCTCGACAGGCCCGTACTTCCACGACCACGTGGCGTACTCGCTGCGCACGATCCTCGACCCCGAGGCTCAGGCGCTCAGCCCGGTCTACGGCAGCCCGGCCTTCCCCGGCGCCGCCTTCCCCGGCATGAACAAGTTCTTCAACGAGTTCCACGATGTGCGCGGCCACCAGCAATTCGTCGTCGGCGCCTCCAAGGTGCAGGCCAACCTCTTGAGCACCAACGTCGACGCCGACATCGCGGCCCTGCTCGCCTTCATCGAGAGCCTCTGACCGCCCGGTGCCTCGCGCGCGCCGCAAGGCTCGCCCGCGAAGGACAGGTCCCATGCCTCCCGAGCCTTACCGCCTCGAGAGAGCCGGGGCACAATGACGGCATGACGCGCGACCCCTTCCTCGACGCCGCCCTCAGCGAAGCCAAGCTGGGGCTCGACGAGGGCGGCATCCCGATCGGGTCGGTGCTCGTGCACAAGGGGCGCATCCTCGGGAGCGGTCACAACCTGCGCGTGCAGCAGGGCGACCCGTTGTTGCACGGCGAAATGAGCGCGTTCCAGAACGCCGGTCGACAGCCAGCGCATGTGTATCGCGAGTGCGTGCTCTACACGACCCTCTCGCCCTGCCCGATGTGCAGCGGCACCGCGCTGCTCTACAAGATCCCGCGCATCGTCATCGGCGAGAACATCAACTTCCTCGGTGCGGAGGAGTGGCTCTCGAGTGAGGGCGTGCAGCTGTGCGTCGTTCAAGATCCCGACTGCATCGAGCTGATGGCGCGCTTCATCCGCGAGCGGCCGGCTCTGTGGAACGAGGACATCGGCACCTGACCCGGCCTCGGCCGAACCGGTCAGTGCCTCGCGCGCGAGCGGTCTTGCGAGGGGTCCGGGCCTCGCTGCGCGAATCGCCCCTGCGGTCGTTGAACTCGTGGGCCGCACGAGCGAGCGTGCGGACCGCAGTGGGCGATGGCCGTTGGTGCGCAGGCCGACCGCGAGCAGCTGCGGCGGCAAAGCGGGCGGTCTAGCGCTCGCGGACCTCGGCGCGGCCGTCGGGGTGGCCGATCACGAGCGCGTGGGCGAGGCCGATGAACAGGCCGCTCTCGACCACGCCGGGGATGGCGTCGATCGCGCGCTCGAGGGCGGCGGGGTCGGCGATGCCGTCGGGGAAACGGCAGTCGAGGATCTCGTTGTGGTTGTCGGTCCGATAGCAGCCGCCGTCCTTGGCGCTGCGCAGTCGCGGCTCGCAGCCGAGCCGCGCGAGGGCGCGCTCGACCACGGGACGCGCGAAGGGCGCGACCTCGACCGGCAACGCGAAAGTGCTGCCGAGGCGCGGCACGACCTTCTCGGGCCCGACCACGATCACCTCGCGGCGCGAGATCGCGGCCACGACTTTCTCGCGCAGGAGCGCGCCGCCGCCGCCCTTCACCATGGCGAACTGCGGGTCGATCTCGTCGGCCCCGTCGATGGTGAGGTCGATCGAGGTCACCTCGTCCAAGGTGGCGAGCGGGATGCCGAGCTCGCGGGCCTTGCGCTCGGTGTCGAGCGAGGTCGGGACGCCGCGCACGCGCAGGCCCTCGGCGCGGATGCGCTCGCCGAGCGCCAGCAGGGTGAAGTGCACCGTCGAGCCGGTGCCGAGGCCCAAGGTCATGCCGGTCTGGACGAAATCTGCTGCCCGGCGGCCGGCGATTTCCTTCGGGGAGGGGGTCATGGGGCGTGTTTTGGCCCTCGGGCGGGTCGTTCGGGGGGGGGTGTGAGGGGGTGCTTGGGGGGCGGAGCTCCCAGGCTAAGGATGCTAGGCGCGGCTGGGCGCCGCTACCACTTCCCCACGGGGGCGGGCGGGAGCTACACTTTTGGCATTGAGATTCAGTCTCAACAAGCCGATAGCCTCCCAGTATGACCTCGCTCGACCTGCTCTCCCCCGGTACCCGCGCCCGCCTCGTCTCGATCGGCGGTGAGCGCGCCTTCCGTTGTCGCCTGATGGAGCTCGGGCTGTTGCCCGGCACGGCGCTGCGACTCGTGCGCAAGGCGGACATCGGAGGCGTGCTCGAGCTCGAGGTGCGCGGCTGTCGCCTGACCGTGCGCCTCGGCGAGGCGCGCTCGCTCGCGGTCGTCCCGCTCGAAGGCTGACGGAGCGGAACGAGAACCCGTGAGCACCCTGCCCCCCACATCGGCGGGCCGCGTGGCGCGCATCGCACTCGCAGGCAACCCCAACACGGGCAAGACCACGCTCTTCAACCGCCTGACGGGCCTCTCGGCCAAGGTCGGCAACTACCCGGGTGTGACGGTCGAGAGCGAGAGCGGCACTCTGCGCCTCGCCTCCGCGGGCGAGGTCGAGCTCGCGGATGTGCCCGGTACCTACTCGCTCTCGGCGCGCAGCGCGGAGGAGCAGCTCGCCATCGCCGCCATCTGCGGCCTGCCGCCGCTCGAACCGCCCCAGCTCGTGCTGCTCGTGGTCGATGCCACGCAGCTCACGCGCAACCTGTACCTCGCACTGCAAGTGATCGAGACCGGAACGCCGGTCGTCATCGCGCTCAACATGTGGGACATGCTCGCGGGTGTCGGCGTCGAGATCGACGCCGCGGCCCTCGCGCGCGAGCTCGGCGTGCCGGCCGTGCCGATCTCGGCCCAGCGCGGTCAGGGGCTCGACGAGCTGCGCCTCGCGCTCGATCGCGCGCTCGCCGAGCCAGCGAGCGCGCGGCCCGGTCCCCGCTGGGTGAGCGAGTCGCCGCTCCTGCGTGCCGACATCGCGAGCGCCGCGGCGGCGCTGCCGCGGAGCTGGCGCGTCGAGGATCCGCGTCGACGCGACGCTCTCGCGCTGTGGGCGCTGCTCTCGCTCGACGAGAAGGACGAGATCTCGGGCGCACCCAAGGAACTGCGCGACGTCGTGCTCGCGCGCCGCCGCGCTGCCGCCGACGCGGGCCGCGAACTCGACGCCGAGATCATCCGCGGTCGCTACGCGTGGATCGATGCACGCGCGCCGCGCTTCCTGCTAACTCGCGCCCAGGTCGCGACGAGCCGCACGGACAAGGTCGACCGCGTGCTGCTGCACCCCGTGTTCGGATTCGCGGCCTTCCTGCTGGCGATGGGGCTTGTTTTCCAGTCGCTCTTCAGCTGGGCCGATCCGGCGATCGGTGCCATCGAGAGCGCGATCGGCTGGTTCCAGGAGCTCGTCGTCGCGCGCCTGCCGGAAGGTCTCGCCGCGGACTTCGTCGGCGAAGCGCTGATCGAGGGCGTCGGCAGCGTGGTCGTGTTCCTGCCGCAGATCGTGCTGCTGTTCCTGTTCATCGGACTGATGGAGGATTCCGGCTACATGGCGCGCGTGGCGTTCCTGATGGACCGCCTGATGAAGGCGATCGGGCTGCACGGGCGCGCGTTCGTGCCGATGATGTCGGGCTTCGCCTGCGCGGTCCCCGCGATCCTCGCCACGCGCACGATGGAGCGCCAGCGCGACCGCATGCTGACGATGCTCGTCGTGCCGCTGATGACATGCTCGGCGCGCCTGCCCGTCTACTCGCTCCTGATCGCGGCGCTCTTCCCGCCGAGCGAGCTGTTCGGCTTCGTGCCGGTGCAAGGCCTGCTGATGGTCGGCATGTATCTCTTCAGCACGCTCGTCGCGCTCGCCGTTACCGCCGTGCTCGGGCGCACGCTGTTCAAGGGCTCGAGTATGCCGCTGCTGCTCGAGATGCCGCCGTACCGCATGCCGAACCTGCGCAGCGTCGCCGCGATGGTGTGGCGCAAGAGCCGCGTGTTTCTCACCGAGGCCGGCACGGTGATTTTCGCCTGCACGGTCATGATGTGGGGCCTGCTGTCGTTCCCGCGCGATACCGAGAGCGAGGCGCGCTTCGACGCGCGCGCGAGCGAGCTTGCGCAAGCGGGAGCGAGCGACGAGCAGCTCGCCGAGCTCGAGAACGAGCGCACCGCCGCGGCCCTGCGGTACAGCCTCGGCGGGCGGCTCGGGCGCGGAATCGAACCTGCCATCGAGCCGCTCGGCTTCGACTGGAAGATCGGCATCGGGCTGCTCGGCGCGTTCGCGGCGCGCGAAGTGTTCGTGAGCACCATGGGCGTCGTGTACGGCATGGGCGGCGAAGTCGACGACGAGACGACCGGCCTGCGCCAGCGCATCCAGCAGGAGGCGCGCGCCGACGGCGCGCCGGTCTACACGCCGCTCGTCGGCCTCGCGCTGATGGTGTTCTTCGCGCTCGCCTGCCAGTGCATGAGCACGATCGCGGTCGTCAAGCGCGAGACGCGCAGCTGGCGCTGGCCCGTGTTCCTGTTTGCCTACACCGGCGCGCTGGCGTGGCTGTGCGCGTTCGCGGTGTACCAAGGCGGCCTCGCGCTCGGCCTCGGCTGAGTTCGTCGCGCGCGCCCCGTTGCGTTCGCGCGCGGGCTGGCGTCGAATCGCAAGCACATGTCTCCGGCACTCGCTCGCAACGCGGATCCGACTTCGCTGTGGCTCGCGTCGATCCCGTCGCCGCTCGGCGTGCTGGAAGCGGCGGCGTGCGAAGCGGGCGTGTGCGAGCTCTCGTTTCCGCGCAAGTGCGAACGCGACGCCGAGCTCGCGGCCTTGTGCGAGCTCCTCGGCGCGCGGCGCGCGCGCGGATCGCACCGCCATCTCGAGCAGCTCGCCGACGAGCTCGGGCGCTACTTCGCAGGGCAACTCAAGCGCTTCCGCGTTCCGCTGCACGCTCCGGGCACGGTCTTCGAGCGGCGCGCGTGGGACGCACTGCTCGAGATTCCCTACGGCGCGACATGGAGCTACGGCCAGCAGGCCGTCGCGATGGGCCAGCCCAGCGCGTCGCGTGCGGTCGGCGCAGCCAACGGTCGCAACCGCATCGCGATCCTGATTCCGTGCCACCGCGTGATCGGCGCGAGCGGCCAGCTCGTCGGCTATGCCGCGGGCGTCGAGCGCAAGCGCTTCCTGCTCGAGCTCGAGCGCGCGCGGGCGCGCTAGCGTCAGGCGATCTCGAAGATCGCGCGGGCCTTCGCGAGCTCCGCGCGCAGGAGATGCTCGAGCGTGTCGAGCGCGTCGTGCGGCAAATCGAGCCAAGTGAATGCGCTCTCCTGCAGGTCGAAGGGCACGCTCTCGCCCGGACGATCGCCGACGCGGAAGCGGTGCGTCGCGACCTCGGCGAGGTGTCCGACGCTCGCGAGCGCGAGGTCACCGTGGCTGCGGCGCGGATCGTGGTGAGCGCGAATCGCCTCGACGAGCTTGGCCGGGAAGTTCCACTTGCGCGCGAGGCGTGCGCCGATCTCCGCGTGAGAGAGCCCGTAGGCCGCGCGCTCCGCATCGACGGGATCGGTACCAGAGGCGATCGCGGCGGCGAGCCGCTCCCGGTGCTCGGGAACGAAGCGCAGCAGCACGATCTGGCCGATGTTCTCGAGCAGTCCGAGCGTGTACGCGCGGTGGCGGTCGATACGCCCGCTGCGCTCCGCGATCGCCGCCGCCGCGACGGCGGTCGCGATCGAGCGCTCCCACAGCGCGAGCGCCGCCTCGGGATCCGCGTAGCCGTAGTCGCGCAGGTAGCGGCCCGTGCACGATGTGAGCGCGAGGCTCGAGAGCGTCTGGACGCCGAGGCGGTTGCCGGCTTCCTCGAGCGACGCGATCTCGCGCTGGAAGCCGTACAGCGAGCTGTTGCAGAGCTTGAGCACCTTGGCCGTCGTGCCCGGATCGCTCTGGATCACCGCGATCAGGTCGTGCGGCACCACATCGGGCTCCGCGGCGAGCTGCATCACGCGCGTCGCAACCTGCGGCAGCGGCTCGATGCTCTTGATGTCCTCGAGAAGTTCGTTCAACGCGGTCGACATGGCGATGTTTCCTTGGGGCAGCACGGCTCCATGTTCGTTTCGACGCATGCGCGCGGCGGCGTTGAGACATTTCTTCTGGACTCTTGTGCGCAGGGCGCTGCGGCGGCGCACGAAAAACCCGCGCGCGGCCTCGGCGAGGCCACTGCGCGGGGTCGGGAGCGTGAGCGCAGCGAGGCTAGTTCAGCGCCTTCTTCAGGAACTCGGCGAACTTCGTGCCGTCGCCGACCGGCGGAGCGTCGGGGCCGGGGAAGCGCGCCTTGATCTTGCGCGTGGCCGGGTCGAGCGCGAGGTAGTACGGCGTCGCGCGCGCGCCGGCGAGCTCGTCCTGCAGTTTCGTCGTGCGCTCGATCACCTCCGGATGCTTGAAGTCGTCGATGTGCAGGCGCGCCTCGACGAAGTTATCGCGCAGGAGCCCGCCGACCGCGGGGCGATGGAAGACATCCACTTCCATCGCGCGACAGCTCACTCACAAGTAGCCGGTGAAGTTCACGAGCACGAGCTTCTTCTGCTGCTGCGCGAGCACCAGCGCGGCCTCGTAGTCGTCCTTGACGATCTCGTGCTCCTTCTTCGCGGCCGAGGCGAGCGCGCCGCCGCCGCTCTCGAAGCCCGCGACGCGCGGCACCGAGTACGGTGGCGCGATCTGCGTGAAGATCGGATCGAGGCGATTGCCCAGCGCTCCGAAGCCGCAGTAGACCGAGAGGCACAGGAACAGCATGCCGGTGAGCAGCCGTCCTCCGCCGATCTCGCCCGTCTCGCCGTGGTAGCGGATCAGGCCGAGCAGGTAGAGCGCGGTGATCAGGAACACCGCGAACCACAGCGCCAGGAACAGCTCGCGCGGCAGCACCTGCCAGTCGTACGCCAAGTCGGCGTTCGAGAAAAACTTCAGCGCCGCCGCGAACTCGACGAAGCCGAGCGTCACTTTCAGCGTGTTCATCCACTCGCCGGCGCGCGGGATCGAGCTGAGCTTCCCCGGCACGAGCGAGAGCGCGACGAACGGCAGCGCCATGGTCAGGCCGAAGGTGCCCATGCCGAGCACGATGCGCTCCCAGTTGCCACTCGAGGCGCCGACGGAGAGGAGACTGCCGACGAAGGGCGCCGTGCATGTGAACGACGTGATCACCAGCGTCGCGCCCATGAAGAACACGCCAAGGTAGCCGCCGCTCGTGCGCGCCTGCCCCGCCATGTTCATCAGGAACTGCGGCGGCTCCAGGTTGAAGAGGCCGAGCAGCGACAGCGCGAACACGACGAAGAAGCCGCCGATCACGAGGTTGGTGACCGGGTGCGCGGCGAACTGGATGATCGGCGCTCCGACGAGCACGCCGATCAGGATGAACATCAGCACGATGCCCAGCCCGTAGAGCGCGCTCAGCGTGAAGCGCTTGCCCTGCTGCTGCGAGGCCTGCTTGGTGAAGAACGAGATCGTGATCGGGATCATCGGGTAGGTGCACGGCATCAGGAGCGAGAACACGCCCCAGAACACCGCCAGCCCGAGGAACTCGAGCAGCCCCGTCTCCTCCGGCGGCGCGTCGCCCGACGCTTCCTGTGAGCCCATGTCCTCGCTCGCTGCGCCCTGCCGCGAGAAGCCCTCGAAGATGGAATCCGCGCCCGGGCCGAGGCTCTCCACCGCGGCGGCGAACTGCACGCACACCTGCGGGTCGCAGGTCTGGCCCGTGATGTCGACATTGGCCTTCGAGATGTCGGCGCCCGGCTCGAGCTCGCCGCGCGCGAACAGCACGATCGAGCCCTCGTGCTGCCACGCCCATGTCGGGCCGCCGTTCGCGCCGTAGGCCTGCTCGCCCTTGTGGGGCTCGGGCCACATGAGCTTGCCCCACGCGATGCCGTCGCCACCGAGCTTCACCGTCGTCGGGAGCGCGAGCGCGTCCTCGGGGCCGAGCGTCTCGTGGAACAGGTGCCATGTCGGGTCGATGTCGATGCGGATCGCCGCGCGCGCCTCGCCGTCGACGACGCGCGTGTAGAGCTCGACGCGCGCGTGCGCGTCGGGGTCCTCGTAGGTCATGAAGGACAGCGGCCCTTCGTCCTCGTCGCTCGCCGCGCTCTCGTCCTCCGCGACCGGCGCGGGCTCGCCCGGCCCCTTCAGATCCGTCGGAAAGTCGGCAAAGGCCGCGTCGGGGCCCGCACCGCCGTTCGCGGCGCTGCCCTTGAACATCAGGCACACGCCGCCGGTCTCGCAGGTTTGGCCCTCGAGCCGCACGCTCGCCGTGGCGAGGTCGGCGCCGTCTGCGAGCTCGCCGCGCACATACACGAGCAGCGTGCCGTGGTGGATGTTGACCTCGGTCGGATTGCCGTCGCTGCCGAACTCCTGCTTCTCGATCTCCGGCGCGGGCCAGCGCGGCGTCCCCCACGCGACCTCGGAGGCCTCGAAACTGAGCACGCTCGGCAGGCCGACCGCCGTCGGGCTCCCGAGCTCGTGGCCGTAGAGGTGCCAGCCCGGCGAGACCTTGATGCGCACCACGCCGCGCACATCGCGGCCCTCGGCACGGGCGAAGAACTCGAGCTTGGCCTTGGGAGCCTGAGCTCCGAACTGGGCCGCGCGGGCAGTGCCGGCGAGCGGCGCGAGGAGCGCCACGAGCCACAGGCCGACGATGCGGAAGAGGTGTGTCATGAGGGGATGGAGGTCTTGTCACTCTGTCGGCGTGGGGCCGGGCAGGGTACGAGGCCGAGCGCGCGGGATGAGGTCGCCGCGCCCGTTTCGTGCAGCGATCTTACGGCTGGCCGCCGCCCGACGCGGTGCTCGCGCGCCGCGGGGCTATCATCCCGGCTGTCCGCATCTGCCTCGCACCCCACCGGAGAGCCCGCATGCACGCCGCCCTTCCCCTGTTCGGTCTGACCCTCGCCCTCTCCATCGCGCCGCTCGCGCCCCAGCCGCTCCGCCCGACCCAGCAGGCCCCCGGCCGCGCCGGCGGAGCGCCCGTGGCCCCGGTCGAGATCACCCCGCGCCGCACCGCGGCCGGCGACATGGCGCGCGAAAACCTGCTCGGCGTGTGGGAGATCGTCGAGGCCGACTGGGACGCCACGCACTTCCGCGGCGCCAGTTGCCGCGGCTACCTCACGGTGCTCCCCGAGCACTGCACCCTGATCGTGCGCCTCGAGGACACGGTCAAGAACCTCCCCAACACGATCGATGTGGGCCTCACCGCCGGTACCTACCGCTGGACCTACGACGACTCGAAGCTCTCGATGGTCTTCTCGACCCTGCTCGCGGGCACCGACATGGAGGACATCGGCGGCATCGTGCGCTATGAGTCCATCGGGGCGCGCCGGGAGTACTCGGTCGTGGTCGGCGAGCGCGACCTCGTCCTCACCCGTGGCCAAGGCGAGCGCCGCCTGTTCTTCCGCCGCCTCTCCAAGGGCATCCCCAGCGCCCCCAAAGCCAACGCCAAGGCCCCGCCGGCGCCCGCCACGGGCGCGCCCGAAAAAGGCGGTCGATGAATCCGAGCTCAGGTTCCGCCCAGAGGACCGCCGGGAATGAAGGCGCGCGGATCGCGTCGGAGGCCATCAGGGCTCGCCCATGCCCAACCAACGCCTGTTCGTCGCCGCCAGCGACCACGCGTCCATCGACCTCAATGCCCTCGAGGCGCCCGGCGGCCTTGGCGTGCACCACGACGGCAGCGTGACCGACTGCGTGGCAACCAACGACGGCGGGGCGAGGATCGGCGCGAGCGGTGCCCGCTGGGTCTTCGGGTGCGCCACCGACTTCAGCTCCGGGGACGACCTCCGCGTCGGCGTGGACACCTTCCTTCAGAACATTGTCTGCGACGGCAACGACTGAGGTGACGCCGACGGCGCGGGCAATGTCTGCGAGCTCGCGGCCGGCGCGCAGCAGGACACCCATGACAACCGTGTGCCCGATCCGTGCGAGGCCGGACCGAACATGATCCGCCACTGCGCGGCGGGCACGGACACGAATGGCTGCGAAGGCGCGATCGCGACCGACTTCTGCGCCGGGCCGCGCCGCAGGCTCAACGACCTCCGGCACTTCGTCTGCCCGCAAATGCCCTTGCCACGAAAACTGCCCGTGCCGCTAGGCTTAACGCATGAACCCGCGTGGAGTTCGTGTCGTCCTGCTCTCTGGGCTCGGCTGTCTCGTGAGCCCGTCGGTGGCGCACTCGCAGACTTGGACACGCACGGCAAGCACGGCTCAGGGTGCCTTTGGCAACGCCAGCTCGCACCTCCCGAGCCTGTCCTCCGACGGCCGCTGGATCGCCTTCTCGAGCGCAGCCACGAACCTCGTCGGTGGCGACACGAATAACCAAGAGGATGTGTTCGTGCGCGACCTTGCGCAGGCGACCTGCGAGCGCGCGAGCCTCGCCGTTGGAATGGTCGAAGCCAACGGCGCGAGCTACTTTCCGAGATTGTCGGCGGACGGCCGCTTCGTCGCCTTCCAGAGCTACGCCAGCAATCTCGTCGCGGCCGACACCAACGGCCGTGTCGACAGCTTCGTGCGCGATCGGCTGCTGGGCACGACGGAGCGTGTGAGCATCGCGAGCAGCGGCGCCCAAGGAGTACATCCGCCGAGCTTCCTCCAGCCGTTCGAGGCACTGCAAGCCATCTCCGCCGACGGTCGTTTCGTGGCGTTTGCGTCGCTGCACGGCAATCTCGTGCCCGGAGACACCAACAGCACATGGGATGTGTTCGTGCGCGATCGCGCCGCCGGCACCACCGTGCGCGCGAGCCAACTCCCAGGTGGCCCGCAAGGCAACGGCATGAGCGGGCAACCCGCGATATCCGCCAACGGACGCTTCGTCGCGTTCTCGTCGCTCGCCTCCAACCTCGCGCCTCTCGACGCGAACGGCAGCACCGATGTCTTCGTGTTCCACCGCACCAGCGGCCTGCTGGAGCTCGTGAGCGTCACTCCCGCGGGCTTCCCCGGAGCGCAGGGAGCCGCGCAGCCGGCGCTGTCGGCGGAAGGAATGTTGGTCGCGTTCACGAGCCCGGGCGCGGATTTCGTGCCCTTCGACACCAACGGCGTCGAGGATGCGTTCGTGCGCGATCGCTCTGCGGGACGCACCGAGCGCGTGAGCGTCGACAACGCCGGTGTCGAATGCCTCGCGCCGGTGAACTCCGTGCAGCTATCCGCGGACGGGCGTCACGCGCTCTTCACGACACTCTCGAACCTGCTCGTCCCCGGCGATGTCGACGGTCGCAGTGATGTCTTCGTTCACGATCGGCTCGATCGCACCACTCGCCTCGTGAGCCTCGACACATCGAATGCCAACGCCGTGCCCCACGCGGAGCACGGCGCGCTCTCGGCCGATGCGCACTGGGTCGCCTTCGACTCCAACGGTGCATACGCGGCGGGCGACACCAACTTTGTCTACGACGTGTATGTGCGCGATCTGTTCGAAAACGGTCCGGCGAGCTTCTGCAGAGTGACGGCCGACAACCTCGGGTGCGTGGCGCGCTCGAGCCTCGTCGGGGAAGCCTCGCTCTCAAGCCCCGCGCCCTTCGCGATCGCGCTCTCCGGCGCCCGCAACCAGCGCCAGAGCGCCCTCGTCTACGGCTTCGCGCGCTGCTCGGCGCCCTTCCACGGCGGAACGCTCTGCATCGCCCCACCGCGCCGACGAACGCCGATCGTCACGACGGGTGGCTCGGCGCTGCCTGCGAGCGACTGCAGTGGTCATGCGAGCTTCGACATGGACGCACTCGCGGCGCTCGGTGTGGATCCGGAGCTCGCCGCGGGAGCCGAGCTCTCGTGCCAGTGGTTCGTGCACGATCCGCTCGTGCAGGGCGCCATGCTCTTCAGCGACGCGCTGTTCGTGCGCATCGCGCCCTGACCTGTGCGGGCAAGCTCAGCGGCGGCCGAGCTCGTTCAGCACTTCGCGCAGGCCGGGCGCAACATTCTGCGCGATGCGCTCGTGACCCTTGGCGGTCGGATGCAAGCCGTCGGGCAGGTTCATCGTCGGCACGCCACCGACGCCGTCCATGAAGTTGGGCACGAACGAGACGCTGAGCTGCCGCGAGATGCACGGGTAGAGCTCTTCGAACTGCGTGACATACTCGCTCCCGAGGCTGACGGGCAGTTGCACGCCGAGCAGAAGCACGCGCGCGTACTTTGCGCGGCACTTGTAGACGATCGAGCGCAGGTTCGCGTCGACGACCTCGGCGGGCTGTCCGCGCAGTCCATCGTTGCCACCGAGCTCGATCACCACGATGTCGGGCTTCGATTGCAGCAGGAAGTCGATGCGCCGATGTCCTCCAGCGCTTGTGTCGCCGCTCACGCCCGCATTGACGAGCTCGAAGGGCATGCCGGCGGCCGCGAAGTCGCGCTGCAGCACGGCGGGAAACGCGAACTCCGAAGAGAGATGCAGGCCCGCGGTGATGCTGTCGCCGAGGAACGCCACCTTGGGCGAACCGGGCGGGATTTCGGGTGCTTTCGGAGCGGGAGCGGGGGCTTCGGTCGTGCGAGCAGGACCGTCGAGCGGCTGGTCGCGCGACGGTGAGGGCTCTTCCTTGCAGCCGAGAGCGAACGCGAGGGCGAGGGCGGCGAGGGCGAGACGCATGGAGCGACCTCAGGCTGTGGCGGACGCGCGCTTTCCGCTGGGGTAGAACGCGAGCAGCAGCACGAGCACCGCCAACGACGCCCACATCGGCGCCGCGAACAGGCGCTGGGTCTGCTCGGGCTTGGCGTAGTCGAGCGTCGGCGCGCCACTCTGAGCCCAGGTCGCGATCTTCGTCGAAACCAGGCTGCCCACGATCACGCCGATCCCGACGATCACGAGGTTGTAGAGGCTCTGCGTGCTCGCGCGAATGTCGGTCGGCGCCTCCTCGTCGATGATCATGAAGGCGAGGAAGATGAAGCAGCCGAAGCACACGCCGTGCAGCGCCACGCCGAGCACGAGCGTGACGATCGGATCGAGCGGGATTTCGTGCACATAGGCGAAGAGCGCCATGCGCGCCGCGTAAGCCAGCGTGCCGAGCACGAGGATCGACTTGCGCGAGACCTTGCGCGCGAACACCGGGATGAACGCGAGCACCGCGATCTCCGACATCTGGCCGACCGTCATCAAGCCGCCGCCGCCGACGCCGAAGATGCTGTTGATCGCGCCCGCCGCGCTCGACTGGAAGGCCGAGAGGAAGCCACCGGTGTGCACGAAGTAGAACTGATGGATGCAGGCGATCGGAATCGTCAGCAGAAACAGCGTGAGCAACGGGTTCTTCGAGACGGCGCCGAATGCTCCCGCGATCGCGACCTTCTGGCCCGAGGCCCTCTGCGGCGGCGTGTCGGGCAGCGTGAAGCAGTAGAAGCCCATCAGCGCGCCGAGGATCGCCGAGAGCTTGAAGGCGTCGGCGCGGCCCGCGTTCTGGGCCGCCGCGATCGCAGCCTCGTCGACACCAGCGGGCGTGTGAACGAAGAGCAACCACTGCCCCATCGCGATGCCCACCACGATCCAGCCGATCGTGCCCCACAGACGCACCTTGCCGAACTGCGCCTGGCCATCCGTGAGGTGGTGGAACGCGAGGCTGTTCGTCAGGGGCATGGTCGGGCAGTACAGCAGCGAGTACAGCAGCGAGAACGCGAGGAAGCCCGAGTAGCTCTCGATGGTCGCGAGCTGCCACATGAGCACCGCACCCGCCAGGTGCAGCAGGCCAAGGAACTTCTGCGTCGAGAACAGCCGGTCCGCGATCTGCCCCGCGACGAAGGGCGCCACGATCGCCCCCACCGCGCCGACGGCGAACATCGAGCCGATCTGGTCGTTCGAAAAGCCGCGATGTCCCTGCAAGAACGGGAACAGGATCGGCAGCCACGCGCCCCAGATCGCGTACTCGAGGAACATCATCGCCGAGAGGCGCGGGATCAGGGCCGGCACTGGCTGGTTCTTCATGCGGAGAGGCTCGTCGAGGTCGTTGTGCGGGCGCAGGCCACTGCCGCCGCCCCGCTCTTGTACCCCTGCTCACCGCGCGCCGCGAGCCTCAATCCCGACTCCGACGCGCGTCGTCGCTCCACCGCCTGCCTCCCCGCTCGCTCCACGATCGGATTCCGGGAAGAATGCGGGCTCGAGGCTGGAGGTCGCGTCCCGCCACCCCAAACTCCGAGTTCCACGCCATGCTCTCGTGCCATCAGCTCACCAGGCGGCTTGCTTCTGGCGGTCATGAACTGACCGTGCTCGACCATGTGGACCTCGAGATTGGGGCGGGCGAGTTCGCCGCGATCCTCGGGCCTTCGGGGAGCGGCAAGTCGACGCTGCTCGGGTTGCTCGCGGGGCTCGACCGGCCGAGCTCGGGGGAGGTGCGGCTCGATGGCGAGCGCATCGACGACTTGAGCGAGGACGCGTTGAGCTTGCTGCGGCGGCGCAAGGTCGGCTTCGTGTTCCAGTCTTTTCAGCTGCTGTCCAACCTCACTGCGCTCGAGAATGTGCTGCTGCCGCTCGAGCTCGCTGGCGTGCGCGATGCGCGCGAACGGGCGCGCGTGCTGCTCGAGCAGGTCGGGCTGGCCGAGCGCACGCACCACTATCCGGCGCAGCTCTCGGGCGGAGAGCAGCAGCGCGTGGCGCTCGCGCGGGCATTCGCGCCGCGACCGAAGGTGCTGTTTGCGGACGAGCCGACGGGCAACCTCGATGCGGCGACGGGGGCGCGCGTGCTCGAGCTGCTCGCGGGCCTGCGCGAGCGCGAGGGCACGACGCTGGTGCTCGTCACGCACGACCGAGAGGTTGCGCGACTCGCGAGCCGACGCATCCACCTGCGCGCTGGCAAGGTCGACCGCATCGAGGAAGGCGCGCTGGCGTGAACGCGCGTCTGGTTCTCTCGGCGGCGCTGCGCGAGTCGCGCGGCGCGCGCGGCCGACTCACATTCTTCGTCTCATGCCTCGCGCTCGGCGTCGCGGCGGTGACGGGCGTGAGCGCGCTCGTCGCGTCGATCGAGTCCGTGCTGCGCTCGCAGTCGCAGGAGCTGCTCGGCGCCGACATCTCCATCGACGCCAGAAGGCCGATTCCGAAATCTCTCGACCCGTATTTCGAGTTCGGAGCACCGGCGGAACGCATCGAAGTGCGCGAGCTCGTCACGCTCGCCGCTGCGGGCGGTCGCACGCAGCTCGTCGAGCTGAAGGCCGTCGACGCAGCGTTCCCGTTCTACGGCGAGATCCAGCTCGATCCGCCGGGCGTGCTCGGCGGGCTGCTGACCGAGCGTCGCTGCGCGGTGGCTGCCGAGATGCTCGTCGAGTGCGGGCTCGAGCCCGGCGACACGCTCAAGCTCGGCGGCGAGGAGTTCGAGATCGCCGCGGCTGTGCTCGACGAGCCCGGTCGGCTCGACATGGGCTTCACGCTCGGCGCGCGCGTGTTCGTCAACAACGCCGGTCTCGCACGCACCAAGCTCGAGGGCTTCGGCAGCCGCACGCGCTACAAGGCGCTGTACCGTCTCGCGACGGATCCGGGCGAGCGCGAGCTGCGCCGAGCGCGCGAGCGCATCGACATCGAGATCGAGGACGCGCCCTACTACCGCATCGAGTCACACCGCGACGCCCAGCCCGCGCTGCGGCGCTCGCTCGAGCGCTTCGAGAGCTTCCTCGGCCTCGTCGCGCTGCTGTCGCTCATTCTCGGTGGCACTGGCGTGGCGCAGATCGTGCGCGCGTGGATTGCGGCGCGCACGCAAGGCGTCGCCGTGCTGCGAGCGATCGGCTTTGGGCCGCGCGAAGTGCTGGCGATGTACCTCGGACATGTCGGGCTGCTCGCGCTCGCGGGCAGCGCCGTCGGTGCCACCGCAGGCTCGCTGCTGCCCTTTTTCATCCCTGTCGCGGCACCCGAGCTCGTGCCCGAGGGCCACGCGATCGTGTGGGAGTTCGTGCCGTTCGCCAAAGGCGTCGCGCTGGGGCTCGGAATCGCGCTCGTGTTCAGCGTGCCTCCGTTGCTCGCAATCTGGCGCGTGGCTCCCGTGCGCGTCTTGCGCAACGATGTCGAGCCGCTGCCGGCTCCGCGTAGCGTGAGCGTCGCCGCGATCGCACTGCTCGCCGCGGGCGTGTACGGGGCCGCATTCGCACAGAGTCGCGATGCGCTCTACGCACTCGGCTTCACGGGCGGACTCGCGGCGCTCGCGCTGCTGCTCGTGCTCGCGGCGCGCGCGCTCACATGGTGCGCGGCGCGCGTACCCCGCGAGGGTCTCGAACCGTACTTGCGCCACGGCATCGCCGCGTTGGCGCGCCCCGGCGTCGGAGTGACGGGCGCGACGGTCGCGCTCGGCCTGGGCGTGCTCGTCGTGACCACGATGGCGCTCGTCGACACGCGCCTCACCGAGCGTCTGCGAACGGCGCTGCCTCCCGATGCCCCGAGCGTGTTCCTGATCGATGTGCAGCCCGACCAGTGGGACGGCGTCGCCGCGCGCTTGCGCGAGCTCGGTGCGCCCGAGCCGCGCAGCGTGCCAGTCCTGACCGCGCGCATGAGCGCGATCGACGGCGTCGGCGTGAAGGAGCTCTCGAGCAAGCGGCCCGATGACAGCGGAGTGGGTCGACGGCGCTGGGTGCTGACGCGCGAGCAACGCATCACATGGATGAAGGAGCTCGCGCCGGACAACAAGCTCGTCGAGGGTGCGCTATGGAGCGATCCCGAGCGACTCGAAGTGAGCCTCGAGGAGAAGTTCGCGGAGGATCTCGGGGTCGGCTTGGGCTCACGCATCGAGTTCGATGTGCAGGGCACGAAGGTCGAGCTGCTCGTGACCTCGCTCCGCAAGGTCGAGTGGGAGAGCTTCGGCATCAACTTCTTCCTCGTCGCGGAGCCGGGCGCGCTCGACGCGGCGCCGCACTTCCGGCTCGCCGCGGCGCGCCTCGAGCCGCAGGCCGAGCTG
>VGYZ01000025.1 GCA_016872795.1 Planctomycetota bacterium | reverse complement strand
CAAGCCCGCGGGTGGCCGTAGTCTCGCCGTGTTCACGGTTCGCGAGGGGCCGCGGACGCGTCTTGCCGCCGCGAGGATCGAGGGCTGCTCGCAGCTGCGCGCGGACGACGCGCTGTCGGCGATCGATCTCTCCGGGCTCGAGCGTTCGAGCGTGCCACGCTGGTACGTCGAACGCGAGCTTTCCGATGCGGCGCGCTTGCTCGAGGCCCATGCGGCATCGAAGGGCCATCTCGACGCGCGCGTGCGCGACACGGTCGTCGAATTCGATGCGGCGCGCACGAGCGCGCGCGTGACTCTGCGGCTCGAGGAAGGCCCGCGCTACACGGTGGCTCCTGACGTTGCGCTCGAAGGCGGCGTCGCTGCGATCGATGCGGAGCTCGAGCTCTCGGCATGGGCTGGACATCCGCTCACGCCGCGCCTTCCGCTCGATCTGCGCGCGCGCATCGAGGAGCACTACCAGCAGCGTGGTCGGCCCGATGTGGAGGTCGACTTGCACGAGGGCGCACCCGATGCGCAGGCGCGCGTCCCGCTGACCTTCGCGGTGCTCCCCGGGCCCGAAGTCAGGATCGCGGGCATTGTCGTGCGAGGCCACGAGAAGACGCGTACCAGTCACGTGCTCGACTTGGTGACGATCCGGGCCGGCGAGCGCTACGACGTGCGAGCGGTGCGCGCGACCTTCTCGCGGCTCAGTCGCAGCGGGCTCTTTCGCAGCGTGAGCGTGGGGTTGGAGCCTGGCGCGCAGGCCGAGCGGCTGCTGGTCGTCGAAGTGGACGAGGCCACGAGCACCGAGGTGTTTTTCGAGCCGGGCTACGGATCTTACGAGGGGCTGCGCGCGCTCGCGGGCCTGCGCGAGACGAACTTGTTGGGCGCGGGGCGCACGCTCAGCATCGATGGCCTGCTGGCCGAACGCGCACAGCGCGCCGTGGTGGGCCTCTCGGAGCCCCATGTCTTCGGCACGGACTTCGAGGCGGGCGTCTCGGTGTTCCAGGAGCTGCGCGATGAGCCTTCGTACGACAAAGACGAGCTCGGCGCCGCGTTCGCGCTTTCCCGCGAGTTGCGCCCGCGCCTGCGGTTTTCGACGGAGTATCGCTTCCGCGCCTCGCGCGTCAGCGATGTGGACATCACGGATCCGATCGCGCTCGCGCAGACAGAGAATGTCGACATCTCGACCTTGTCGCTGATCGGCAGCTGGGACCGCCGCGACAGCATTTTCGTTCCGACCGAAGGCAACTTGCTGCGGGCTTCGATCGAGTACGGCGACGCTGCACTCGGCTCGGAGCTCGACTTCACCCGGCTGCGCCTGACCGAGACTTGGCTCGCGAGTCCCGCGGAGGGCACCGTCGTCGCGCTCTCCTGGCGCATGGGCGTGATCGCGCCCCACGGTGCCACGGATGGCATTCCGCTGCAGGAGCGCTTCTTCAACGGCGGCGAGAACACCGTGCGCTCGTTCCGCGAAGACGAGCTCGGCCCGAAGGATGCGTCGGGCAATCCGATCGGCGGCGAGGGCTTTCAGGTGTTCACCGCGGAGCTGCGGCAGCGCGTGAAGGGCCCGCTCGACGGCGCGCTGTTCTGGGATGTCGGCACGGTCGCCACGCAGGCGCAGGATGTGCTCGACTGGCGGGGTTCGCGCTCGGCGCTCGGCGTCGGTGCGCGCTACATGCTGCCGATCGGTCCGCTGCGGCTCGACTGGGGCTGGAACCCCGATGCGCGTATCGACGAGGATCGCTGGCGCGCACACTTTTCCGTCGGCATGGCGTTCTAGGGGGCGCGCTCTCAAGCTACGCGGCGGCGAGAACCGAGGGGAGTGGGGTCGCTCATGCGCTCCCACCCCGCTACTGGCTGGTTCGTCGCTCTCGTCGTCCTCGCCCTGTTCCTGCTCGGGATTCTCGGCGCCGACGACGATGTGCGAGCGACCCGGCGCGCGCGCCTGTGGCGTCCGAGAGACGCGGGCTTCGTGCTGCGCGTGCCGCCGGGCTGGAGCGACTGGAGCGAGTCGCGGCGCGATGGGGCGCAGGCGCTCTTGCGCGACGCGAGCGATCCGTTCGCCGGGGCGCTGGACTACCGTGTCGAGCCCGACTTCCAAGCCATCGACGATCCCGAGCGTGTCGAGGTCTTCGCGCGCGAGATGCTGGGCGCCGAGGGACGAACGGTCGAGTTCCTCGAGCGCGGCGAGGTCGACGGCTGTCCCACGGTGCGGATCGAGTGGAGCGAGGCCGCGATCGATCGCGACTCCTTGCGCGGCTTCGCTCTGGTGCTCGACCGCGGCATGGCGATCGTGGTGCTCGAGGCCCGCTCGCGCCAGAGCGGCTGGTCGACGGTGCGCGGCGAGCTCTCGGCGATGCTCGCCAGCGTCGCTCTCGAGCGGCGCTAGACGCCCATGATGTGGTAGCCGGCGTCGACGTAGACGACCGAGCCAGTGATGCCCCGCGAGTGCGGGCTGCACAGGAACAGGCAGGTGTCGCCGACCTCCTCCGAGGTCACATTGCGACGCAGCGGCGCGGTCTCGGCGATGTGGTCGAGCATCGTGTTGAAGCCCGAGACGCCGGCCGCGGAAAGCGTGCGGATCGGCCCGGCGCTGATCGCGTTGACGCGGATGCCGCGCGGGCCGAGGTCGGCCGCGAGGTAGCGCACGCTGGCCTCGAGCGCCGCCTTGGCGATGCCCATGACGTTGTAGTTCTTGATGACACGCTCGCCGCCGAGGTAGGTGAGAGTCACGATCGAGCCTTCGCGGCCCTCCATCAGCGGCAGCGCCTTGCGCGAGATCTCCGTCAGCGAGTAGGCGCTGACCTCGTGGGCGAGCATGTAGCCCTCCTTGGAGGTGTGGAAGAAGTCGCCCTCGAGCTCCTCGCGCTTGGCGAAGGCCACGGCGTGGATCACCGAGTCGAGCCCGCCGAGCTCGCCCTTGATCGAGGCCATCGCGCTGTCGATCTGCTCCGGCTGGGTGACATCGCAGGGCAGCACGATCGAGCCGGGGAGCTCGGCGGCGAGCTCGCGCACGCTCTTCTCGAGCCGCTCGTTGGCGTAGGTGACCGCGAGGCGCATGCCTGCGTCCGCCAGCGACCGCGCGCAGCCCCAGGCGATCGAGCGCTTGTTCGCGACCCCGAAGATCACACCGGTCTTGCCGTTCAGCGAAAGTCCCATCGAGCTTGTCCGTAGGTTGGAGAATGCCCCGGCGGGCCCGTGGGGGCCGAAACGGGCCACGGATGGTAGCGCCGCGGCGTCGCGGGACAACCGCGGTGGCGCGTGCCGCGCTCATCCCGCTAGACTCCCGCCCCGCAGGCAAGGTTTCTCCTTTCCGCGCGAAGAACTTCGTTCCTCCTGCGTACTCGCGTTCTCGCTCCTCGACCCGCTCCACCAGCCATGCCCAGCCTGCACACCGTCTTCGTCGCGACCGCCCTCGGTGGCTCGCTCCTGATGGTCATTCAGGTCGTCCTCGCTCTGATCGGCGGCGGCGGCGATGCGGACATCACGCCGGAGTCCCACGACTTCCATGTCGAGTCGGCCGACGCAGCCCACGACGGCGCCCACGGTGCGGGCGGTCTCTCGTTCCGCACGGTCGTCGCGTTCATCGCCTTCTTCGGCGTCGGCGGCTGGGCGGCCTCGAACGCAGGGCTCGCCGCATGGGCGAGCGTGCTCATCGCGCTCGCCTCCGGCAGCGTGGCGTTCTTCACGGTCGGCCTGATCATGGCCCAGCTCTCGCGCCTGCGTTCCGAGGGCAACCTCGACATCCGCAACGCGCTCGGCGTCGAGGGGCGCGTGTACCTGACCGTGCCGGCCGAGCGCTCGGGCACCGGCAGCGTCACCGTGCCGATCCAGGCGCGCACCATGCAGTACAAGGCCATCACCCGCGGCCGCGAGATCAAGACGGGTGCGCTGTGCAAGGTCGTGGCCGTGGCCTCGAGCGACACGCTCGAGGTCGAGGCCCTGTGAATTTCCAGTACGAAACGAGTCTTTCCATGTCGCACTTCCTTTCGCTCGCCGCGCTCGCTCCGCAGGGCGTCGACGGCCTGTTCGAGAACCCGGTCGCCATCGTCGGCGTGCTGCTGGTGCTCTTGTTCGTGTTCAGCTTCATGCTGATGCTCGTCACGCGCTACCGGCGCTGTCCATCGAACAAGATCCTCGTGATCTACGGCAAGGTGGCCAAGGGCGAGTCCTCGCGCTGCTTGCACGGCGGTGGCTCGTTCGTGTGGCCGCTGATTCAGGCCTACGACTACCTCGATCTCGAGCCGATCCAGATCGAAGTGCCGCTCAAGGGCGCGCTCTCCGCGGAGAACATCCGCGTCAATGTGCCGAGCTACTTCACGGTCGCGATCGGCACGCAGCCGGGCGTGATGCAGAACGCCGCGATCCGCCTGCTGGGCCTGTCGACCGAGCAGATCAAGAATCAGGCGCTCGACATCATCTTCGGCCAGCTGCGGCAGGTGATCGCTTCGATGAACATCGAGGCGATCAACAAGGACCGCGATGTCTTCCTGAAGAATGTGCAGCACAGCCTCGAGCCCGAGCTCGAGAAGATCGGCCTCGTGCTGATCAACGTGAACATCACCGACATCACCGATGAGTCGGGCTACATCGAAGCGCTCGGACGCAAGGCCGCGAGCGAAGCGATCCAGCAGGCCGAGATCGATGTAGCCGAGCAGCTCAAGAAGGGCGCCATCGGCGTCGCCGCCGCAGATCGCGAGCGCGAGATCGAGGTCGCCAAGGCGACCAAGCTGCGCGAGATCGGCACGAAGGAAGCCGAGCGCGACATGGCCGTGCGCGTCGCCGAGCTCCAGAAGGAGCGCTCGATCGGCGAGCAGCGCGCGAGCTACGACAGGGAGGCGCAGGTCAAGGAGGCCGAGCGCGACATGGCCGTGCGCGTCGCGGAATTCGCCAAGGAGAAGGCCATCGGCGAGCAGCGGGCCGCCTTCGAGCGCGAGTCGCAGGTCAAGGAGTCCGAGCGCTCGATGCGCGTGCAGGTCGCCAAGGCCAACGCCGAGGCCGTGTCGGGCGAGAACCTCTCGCGCGCGCTGATTGCGCAGTCGGAAGCCGAGCTCCAGGTCAAGCAGGCCCAGAGCTTCGCGCTCGGCGAGACGCGCCGTCGTCAGGCCGAGGCCGAGGTGGCCGCGGCCCAGTACCAGGCCGAGGCAATCGCCGCCGAGGCCAACTCGAAGAAGGTCGAGGCCGAGCAGCGCGCGCAGTTCGAGGCCCCGGCGCGTGCGCAGAAGGCGCGCATCGTAGTCGAGGCGGAAGCCGAGGCCGAGCGCGTCAAGATCGAGGCCGCTGCGCGCGCCGCGGCGCTCACGCTGCAGGCCGAAGGCGAGGCGCGCGCGACCTTCCTGCGCCTCGAGGCGCAGGCGCGCGGCGAGTTCGAAGTCCTCGCGCGCAAGGCCGAGGGTCTCTCCAAGCTCGTCGAGGGCTGCGGCGGCGCGAACCACGCGTTCCAGCTCCTGATGCTCGAGCATCTCGATCACCTCGCGGAGACCAGCGCCAAGGCGATCTCGAACATCAAGTTCGACAAGATCACGGTCTGGGACTCGGGCAACGGCGAGGGCAAGGGCGGAGCCGCGGGCTTCCTCTCGAGCCTCGGTCAGGCCGTGCCGCCGCTGATGAATGTGATGAAGTCGGTCGGCGGAGTCGAGATGCCGGAGTATCTCGGCAAGCTCGCGGCTCCGGACGCCGACGACGGCGGGAAGCGCAAGAGCTGAGCGCAGCACTCGCACGCACCTGACAACTCCGACGGGCTCCCGCGCGCAGGGGAGCCCGTTGTCGTCAGCGGAGCGTGCCCAGCGGAGTGTGCCCGTTGCAGTGGAATCGGCGGGCACTCGCCACGGCACCGATCTCGGCCGAAGGACGGAGCGAGAATGAATTCGCATTGCGAGTTTTCCGCCGACCAAAGTGGGGGATTCCACGCCCTGGTCCCAGCTGTGGCACGCGGGAATCCGAGACCTCTGGCTGCGGCGTATGTCGTTGTCCGAGTCGAACTTAAGTTACCTGCGAGAGGCCGTGGCCGGTCGCGGAGCGCGCTCGGCCTCTGGCGCAAGTCGCATGCATCGCGGAGAACCAACTCTCACCTCGGTGGAGCGGCGCGCTTCGCCACTTTTCCCGAGAGTCCGTCGTCCCCAACACGGGAGTCCGTTAGATGACATCGACATCGAGAGCGCTCGAGGGGGAATCCGCACGCTTGGAGCATGCACGGCGTGCAGGCGGTGTCGGTGTGGAGCGCCGAATGGCGCGCGCGCTGCTCTCGGGCGCGACTCCGCGCGAGGTGCTCGCGCGGGTCTTGGCCGGCGATCCGCTCGGCCTGCGAGCGCGCGTCGCAGCGGCGCTCGCCAACGAGGCGCTGTTCCTCGATTCCGATCGCGCGCTGCTGCGTGCCTCGGCGCACGTGGCGCGCTTCGCGCCGCGCTACCGCGGACAACCCGAGCCCGATGCATGGCTCACCGCGCGCGTTCTCGCGGCCGTGCGAGAGCTCGTCGACGAGGCACACGAGGGCGCGCGGCACGAAGATGCGACGCCCGCGCCGTTCTCTGAGCTGGCTGTGAAGCTCAAGCTCGATCCCGTCGCGCTCGCGCGCGCGTGTGCAGCGCTCAATGCCTGTGAACGCGTCGAGCGGCGCGCGTTTCTTGCGCTGGTGATCGAAGCGCGAGAGCTGGACATAGCGGCGCGCGACATCGGGAGCACGCCGAGCGAGACGGGGCGCGCTGCGCGCCGCGCGATCGATGCTGCGCTCGGGGCGCTGGAACGCGGGGGTGCCGCGTGAGCGCCGCCGTCGTGCTGCGCGAGCTCTCGCGCGAGCTCTCCCCCGAGATGTGTCGCTTGACGGAGCTCGAGTCCAGCCGCGGGCTCCTGCGCTCGGATCTGCTCCAGGTCGGGTTCCTGGCGCCGCGCTTGGCGCAGGCCCGGGCCGAGCTCGTGGCGGTGCACATCGCCGAGGTCTCCGGCGCGCTGTCGGCAGCGGCACGACTCGCACTCCGCGGACTGGATGCGCACCCGGATGAACTCGCCGTCTTGCGTGAGCGCGTCGACGAAGTGCAGCGGATGCTCGCTCTCGACGGACTCGAGCCCGGAGCTGCGCTCTCAGGGGCTCTCGCGTCTCTGGCGCAGGAACCGCACGCGCAGTGGCCGTGCGCACTCGAGCTGGCTTCGCTCTCCGTCGCGTTGCGCCCGGATGTGCACTCTCGCGCCGCACTCGCGGCGGTGCTCGCGGCGCGGGGCGAGTGGCGTTCGGCAGTGGCGATCGCACTCGCGGTGCTCTCGCGTCCGCGCTCGGCCGCCGTGCGGCAACGCTGGCTGGCGCGGCTGTGTCGCTGGCTCGAGCGACTGGGAGAGCACGAACGAGTCGCGCGCCTGCGCAGCGCCTAGGAACCCGGGAGGAAACGAAATGCTCGGCGTCGATCCCATCGCTACGCTCCTGCCCGATGTCCCCGAGCGCAGGCGTGCCCCGGCGCGCGCGCTCGTGACCTTTCTGCGCTTGCTCGTCGACAGCGGCCGCCCCGGTCCTTCCAAAGAAGTCGGCCTCTCGCTCGAACGCGCTCGCAGCGAGCTCGATGAGCAAGGGCGACGGACGCTGCTGCGCGCCGTGCTCGATCTAGTGCGCCATGGCCTGCGCATGGCGCTGGGCTCGGACAGCTTCGCCGACGCCGGCGTGCCGCTGCTCGAGCGCCAGCACGCGTGGGGGTTGATCGAAGAACAGCGCGAGGAGCTGCCGTGGCTGCCGGAGGTGCCGGACTTCGAGGAGCCGGTTGCGCGAACGCTCGCGCGGCTGGTCGACGGAGCGGTGCGGCTGGGCATGGCCGCGGACGAGGAGTGTGTGTGGCGAACGCGAGTGCTGCGCGTGAGTGCGGGACTCGACGAGGCCGAGCGAGCGTGGCGCGCACTGTGGATCGAGCGCTCGAGCGGCGGGGTCGAGCACGAGGGTGCGGCCGAGGCGCTGGCGGGTTGGTGCGAGTGCCTGTTGGAGCGTGGAGCCGTGCGCGTGGCGCTGCACGAGCTCGAGGCTGCGCCCAACCTCGTGCAGCGCCACGCGACGCTCGCGCGACTCGCAACATGGGCGCGCGCTTGCCTCGGCGACGAATCCGCGGTCGAGCTGCGTGCCTGTTGCACGCGCGTACCGGCCGGTCTCGTCGAGCTGCGCGCCGCGCGGCCCGACCTGCTGCCGGCGCTCGCGGGTCGCGAGGCCCAAGGCGAGTCGCACTGCGCGTTTGAGGTCGCACGCGACATGGCGACGGCGCGGCGCCTGTGCGGCGCGAGCGTCGTGGCGCTGTTCATGCTGCGAGGCCGCGGCGGTCACGAAATGCGCGCGTTCGACGCGGCGCCTGCCCTGCGCGAGCGCGTGCCGGCTTGGCTGCGCGGACTCGAGGACGCTTCCTCGTTCGTCGGTTCGCCGGAAAACGCGCTGGTCGTGCGCGCAGCGTGCTGCGTGTTGCATCGATCCGCGTCGGGCGCGGCGCGCGATCGTGAGAGCGAGCCGCTGCGGCTCGCGCTCGCCAGTGGCACGCGCGCGCTCGCGTTGACGCCCCTGCGCGACGCCGCTGGAGAGGTGCAGGGCTGGGTCAGGCTCGAATTCGAACACCATCTGGTGCCTCCGCTCGCGGCCTTGGAGCGCTGGGGCGCGGCCCTCGCGCGCGGACTGGAGACTCCGCGTCCGGAGAGCGTGGCCGAGCCGAGCCCGCAGGCGTCGAGCGAGGGGCCGTGCGCGGAGGCGATTCACGCGCTGGTCGCGGAGCTCGGCATGAAGACGGTGCAGCGTCGTTGGTGGGGTTTCGAGCTCGCCGGCGACGCGCTGCGCGCGTGCTGTGACGGTGGTACGGAGAGCGGGGAACGCGCCGGTGGCGGACGCGCGCTCGCGCGCGCCCTGAAGACGGCGGCTCTGGTGCGCTGGAGCGAGCCCGACGATAGCCTCGCGCTCGTCGCCGGTTCGGCCTCGGGGCTGGCGCTGCCGATCCGCTCGGGGGGCATGCTGTGCGGCTTCTTGGCGGTCGAGTCGCAGCGCCGCAACGACTTCCCGGCCGCGCTCTGCGAGCGTTGGGCCGCGCGCGCCGCGACCTTCACGGAGCTGCGCATCGCGCGCTTCCGTGAGTGGCATCGGCGCGAGCACGGCCACGATGTGTGGTTCGCCCCGGACAGCGGCGGGCCGGGCTGGGTGGAACATGTGTTCGCCGCGGCGCGGTCGCAGTCTCCCTGCGCGCTGTTCGGACCGGCCGGCAGCGGGCGCCGCGTGGTCGCGCGCTGGTTGCAGTTCGAGGGCCAGCGCGAGCGCGGCGGTGTGGTCGCGGTCTCCGCGCTCGCTCTGCCGAGCGGCTCGATCGCCGCGCACGCGCAGCGCGGCGAGGGCGGCGTGGTGCTCGTCACCGACATCGAGCGCGCCAGCGAGGCGTTGCAGGTCGAGATGCTCGAGCTGTGGGAAGCGCGCAGAGGGCCGGGCAGCTCGCGCTGGATCTTCCTGCTGAGCGATTCGCCGACCGCGCTCGCCTCGCGCGGGGCCTTGCGCGCCGATCTCACGCGCAGGCTCGAGCGTCTGTGCGTCCGCGTGCCGTCCTTGGCCGAGCGGCGGGTCGAACTCGCGCGCATCGTGCAGGCACTCGTGCGACGCTGCGCGGCGGAAGAGCGCGTCAGCGCGCCGAACCTCGACGACGAGGCGCTCGCGACGCTGTGGCGCCAGCCGTGGAACGGCAATGTGCGCGAACTCGAGAACCTCGTCTTCAAGCTCGTGCTGCAGAACCCCGGTGCCGAGATCGGCCGCGCGATGCTGGAACGAACCGCTCGCCGCGCCGGAGTGGAGTTCGTGCGCCGCGCGAACTCGCGTCAGGCCGATCCGGAGCTCTTGCACGCGGCGCTGGTGGCCACGGCCAACCTGCGCGGCACGATCAACAAGACGCGCGCGGCGCTGTACCTCGGCTGGGATCCCGACACGCTCGTGAGTCGCATGGCGGAGCTAGGCACCGCGGCGCCCCAGCCGACGACGGCCGACGCCGACGCGCCGTGAGCGTCGCAGCCCGAGCGCCATGCCTCCGGTTCGCCCCGGCCCAAGTAGGCTCCGTCCCCGGCTCCCCCGACCGCGCCGCCGTCTTTCAACCCGCCGGCCTCCAACAGGGGATCCCCCGTCCGCTGGCCGCAGGGGTCAGCTGAGCCGCTTGCAGCCGCGTGCCGCTTGGCGCCGAGAAAGAGATCGGGGAGCCAGTCCTTGCGGACGGGCTCCCCAAGTGCTTTCCGACGGGGGAAGCACTCGCCAACCTCCGCGGCCCCCCCGGGCGTGGATGTCAGCGGGCGAGGCGGATACCTCGCTCGGTGCTAACGACGGCAGATCCGGCCGCTAAGTCGCAGGAAATCTCGAAAAAGATGTTCCACAGTAGCAACATCCTACTCGCTGGTTGGGTCCGGGGTGAAAAATCCGCCGGAATGGGTCCTCAGAAGGTCCCTGAGAGCCTGTGTCATGTTGCATGGTCATTGCGCCAGTGAAACATGGCGAGGGGTGTCGGCCGGGGACGGGGCGTCGCTTGAACCGCTGGAGGGCCCACGGATACTCGCCGCTCCATCCGTCTTGGCCGAGCGGGACCCTCGGGGCACTGCGGAGTGCAGGGGGAAGCCCTCATGAAGCTTTCCGAGTTCGACTACCACCTTCCCGAAGGGTACATCGCCCAGGCTCCGGTCGAACCGCGGGACAGCGCTCGGCTGTTCGTGCACGACATCGGGACCGATCGCAGCGAGCACCGCCATGTCCGCGACCTCGACGCGCTGCTCCGGCCAGGGGATCTGCTGGTCGTGAACGACACCAAGGTGCGCCGTGCGCGGCTCGTCGGGGTGCGGTCCAGCGGGGGCGCGGTCGAGATGCTGCTGCTCGAGCTGCGAGCGGACCTCGCGTGGCGCGCGCTCGTGCGACCGGCGGCCAAGCTGCGCGAGGGCGAGCGCATCGAGCTCGAGGGTGGTCAGCTCGTCGCGGTGATCGGCGCGCGCGGGCCCGAGGGTGGCGAGCGCGCGGTAGCGCTCCTCGACCCGCGCACCGGCGAGCGTGCCAGCGAGGAGCTCCTCGAGTCGGTCGGTCGCGCGCCGCTGCCGCCCTACATCCGGCGCCCGCGCGGGGCCGACCCAGCGACCGAACGAGATCGCGAGTCCTACCAGACCGTGTTCGCGCGCGAGCTCGGCGCCGTCGCCGCTCCGACCGCGGGCCTGCACTTCACGCCGGAGCTGCTCGCGCGCCTCGCAGCGCGCGGAGTCGAGCGCACGAGCGTGACGCTGCATGTCGGCGAAGGCACATTCAAGGGCGTGTCCGTCGAGGATGTGTCCCAGCATGTGATGCACTCGGAGCGCTACGAGCTCTCGCAGGCCTCGGTCGATGCGGTCGAGCGCTGCCGCGCGCGCGGCGGGCGCGTCGTGGCGGTCGGGACGACCAGCGTGCGCGTGCTCGAGAGCTGCGCGGCCGCGACCGGACGGCTGGTCGCCGGACGCGGCGAGACGCGGCTGTTTCTCGTGCCCGGCGCGCCGTTTCACATCGTCGACGCGCTGCTGACGAACTTCCACTTGCCCAAGAGCACGCTCCTGATGCTCGCGAGCGCCTTCGCGGGCCGCGAGCGCATGCTGCGGCTGTACGCGGAAGCGGTGGAGCGGGGCTACCGCTTCTTCAGCTACGGCGACGCGATGTTGCTCGTGCGGCGAACGCGCTGAGAGCGCTCAGTCCCCGAGGAGCGCGAGCGACTCGCGCAGCGCGCGGGCAGCAGCGGCAGGATCGCGCGCCGTGAGGATCGCGGAGGAGACCGCGGCGCGGCCAACCTCGGCGAGGTCCGCGGCCTGAGCGAGGCCGATCCCGCCGATCGGGAACACGGGCACGCTGGCCGCCATGCTCGCGAGCCACGCGGCTTCGGCGCCGAGGCCGCGCGCATAGCCCTTGGTCGCGCTCTCGTGGATCGGGCCGAAGCCGAGGTAGTCGACTGGCTCGTCGAGCGCGGCGATCACCTGCGCGGGGGAATGCGTGGAGAGGCCGATCAGCGCCGCGGAGCCGAGCAGCTCGCGCGCGACCTTGGGCGGCGTGTCCTCCGCTCCTAGGTGCACGCCGGCGACGCCGCGCTCGAGCAGCGTGCGCGCGACATCGACGCGGTCGTTGACGATGACGAGCGCCTCGGAACGCTGGCTTTCCATGAGCGCGAGCACGCGCTCGGTCCACTCGAGCGTCTCGCGTGCGTCGCTCTGGGCCGCGAGTCCCGCAGCCTTGGGGCGCACCTGCACGAGGTCGACATGGGGCAGCGCGGCGCCGAGCACCGCGAGCGGATCGCGGTCGGCGACGAGGCCCGGTGTGAACACGAGGTACAGACGGGCTGCCTTGAGCCTGCGGCGCAGTTCTTGGGCGTCGAGCACGCGGCGCAGCGTAACGGTTGCTGCAGCACGCCGCGAAGTCGCGCAACTCGCGCGCGCGTCGCCTATCCTTGGAAGTGTGCCCCTCGCCTCCCTGTGTCTCGCGCTCGCGCAGTCGCCGCAGTTCGCGCTCGACCCGCCGGCGCTTGCTGGCGTGCGCACGACCTGCGGTGCGCGCGACAAGCGCTTCATCCTCGAGGTCAATGGCGGCGGGCTGGCGCTCGCGGACTTCGACGGCGACGGCGACCTCGACCTCGTCGTGGTCGATGGCTCGACGCTCGAGCGCGTCGCGCGGGGCGAGCCCGGCTTTCCGACGCGGCTCTTCCTGAACGATGGCCGCGGCCAGTTCGCGGCGGCCACCGAGGCGTGGGCGATTGCGCCTTCGCGCTGGGGTATGGGCTGCGCGGTCGGCGATGTCGACGGCGACGGCTGGCTCGACCTGTATGTGACGCACTGGGGGCGCGACCAGCTCGTGCGCAATCGCGACGGAGCGGGCTTCGAGCTGCGCGAGCTCGCGTGCCTCGGCGACGAGCGGCGCTGGGGCACGAGCGCGGCGTTTCTCGACTTCGACCGCGACGGCGCGCTCGACCTCGCGGTGGCGAACTACCTGACCTTCGAGCTGGGCAAGGTGCCGCCGAGCGGCGGAGACTGTCGCTGGAAGGGCCACGATGTGATGTGCGGGCCGCAGGGGCTCGCGGCGGAGCACGACTGGCTCCTGCGCAACACGGGCGAGGGCTCATTCGTCGACGCAACGGCGGCAGCGAAGCTCGCGCCCGCGAGCGCGGCCTTCGCGCTCGGCTGCATCACGCTCGACTACGATCGCGACGGCGACACGGACCTCTATGTCGCCAACGACTCGACGCCCAACTTCCTGTGGGACAATCAGGGCGACGGGACATTCCGCGAGGTCGGCCTGCAGCGCGGCGTGAGCCACGACATGAACGGCAAGGAGCAAGCCGGCATGGGCATCGCCGTCGGCGACATCAACGGCGACGGGCGCGAGGATCTGCTCGTCACGAACTTCTCCGGCGAGAACAATGCGCTGTACCTCTCGCGCGGCGCGCGCGGCTTCGTCGAGCGCTCGGGGCCCGCGGGGATCGGCGGCCCGAGCCTGACGCGGCTCGGCTGGGGCACGAGCCTGCACGACTTCGACCTCGACGGACGCCTCGACGCGTTCGCGCTGAACGGCCATGTGTATCCGCAGGCGGACAAGCCCGGCACGGACACGAGCTATGCCCAGCCCGCGGACTTCTACCGCGGCCTGCCAGAGGGGCGCTTCGCGGTCGAGCCGTTGTTCGAGGGTGCGCCGCGCGTGCTGCGCGCCTCGACGGTGGGGGACATCGACGGCGACGGCGACCTCGATCTCGTGGCGGTCGAGCTCGATGGCCCGGTGCTCGTGCTGCGCAATCGCGCGCGCACGAGCGCCGCGGGGGAGGGTGCGCATTGGCTGCGCGTGGAGCTGCGCTCCAAGTCGCGCAATCGCTTCGCGCTCGGCGCGCAGGTGACCGCGGTCTGGAGCGGTGGACGGCGCACGGCGGAAGTTCGCACGAGCGGCGGGTTCCAGTCGAGCGTGCCGCCCGAGGCGCACTTCGGGCTCGGGAGCGCGGAGCAGGTCGAGCGGATCGAAGTGCGCTGGCCGTCGGGGCGGACCAGCGTGCTCGAGCAGGTCGGAAGCAATCGCCTCGTGCGCATCGAGGAGCCGGACGCGTGAAGCGCGCGCTCGCAGTCTGCGCGGCGTTCGCGCTCGCGCTTCCGCTCGCGGCGCAGACCAGCGCGGAGCGCGCGGCCGCGCTGGAGCTCGATCCGGCGCGCCTGCCGCGGGCGCCCGAAGGTCGCTGGCGGGAATGGAAGCCCACGGACAAGCTGCCCGACTCCGTGCACGACACGCTGGGTAGGGCGTTCACGGCGTACCGCGAGAGCGACTACGCGGCCGCGCTCGTGCACCTGCACGCCGCCCTCGCGCGCGAGCCGGACTTCCCGGCGGCGCTGTACCAGCTCGGCGTCACGCACTTCCGGCTGCGCCGCTACGGCGACGGCGCGAAGGCGTTCGAGCGCTTTCTCGCGGCGGCGCCCGGGGAACTCGGCGCGACGCAAGGGCTCGCGCACTGCTACTACTCGCTCGGCGACTACGCGCGCGCGCAGGCGCACTACGAGCGCGTGCTCGCGGTTGCGCCGACGAGTGCCGAGGCGTGGCGAGGGCTCGGACTCGCGCTCCTGCGGCAGGGCGATGCGAGCGGCGGACTCGCGCGGTTCGAGCGCGCGCTGGAGCTCAAGCCCGAGCACGCCGACGCGCTCGCGTGGAGTGCGCAGGCGCTGTTCGAGCTCGGCCGCACGGGCGAGGCACTCGTACCGCTGCTGCGCTCGATCGAGCTCGCGCCGCACGAGCCGCGCCCGTGGTTCCTGCTCGCGCAAGTGCAGTCCGAGCTCGGGCGCGAGGACGAGGCGGAGCGCGCACGGACGAGGTTCCGCGAGCTCGGGGCGATCGAGCAGGAAGTGCGCGCGCAGGAAGGGCTCCTGCTGTACGACCCGCGCGCGGTCGAGCCGCTCGCGCGCCTGCTCAAGCTGCACCGCGCCGCGCGCAATCTGGCGGGCTTGGGCGAAGTGCTCGCGCGCGCCGTGCGGCTCGCTCCGCGGACACTGGAGTTGCAGAGCGAGAGTTTGGAAGCCGCGGACGCGCTCGGGCAACGCGAGCTTGGCGCGCAGTTGGCTGCGGAGCTCGAACAACGCTTCGCGACGGTGCGCGCGGCGTGGGAAGCGCTCGCGCGTCACTTCGCCGCGGTCGGAGACGAGCCCGCGGCCGAGCGGGCCCGCGTGTCGGCCGCACGGCTGTGAACGCAGTATTCCTCCCGCAAAGAGTACCGCCGCGAACCCGGCGGGAGCTCGGGTGCGCGGCGGTGCGGGGGGGCGGTCGTCTCGATCAGGCCGACTTCTTGTCCTCACCCTTGTGCAGGCGGCCGCCCTTGGACTTGCGGACCTCGATCTGTTCGTGGAATTGCTTCCAGTCGCGTTCCGAGAACAGGCGGACTTCCTGACCGCATTCGACGCAGTGGCTGCTCTGGAGGCTCAGCAGGTAGTGGACATACTTGTTGCAGTGGGCGCAGAACTTGCGGTCGCTGTAGAAGTCGTTGGGTTCCATGGTGCTGCTCGCTGATGCTTGGGGGTCGCCGCCAGAGTGCGTGGTGTTCGCTCGGTAGCGGGAGCAAGCGCGAGGCCAAGCGCGCGAAAGCGCGCGCGACTTGCGGTTTAAGTGCCTGCGCCACAACGAGTTGTGACGCTGCGTCGGGGCCTTGGAGCGCGCGTTGCGGCGCGCGGTGGGCGTCGAGAAATCTCGACGGTCGGCGCTGGCGGCGCTGGCGCTGGCGCGGCCGCGGCGCTGGGTGGCGTGCCGATCCGATGCCGTAAGTGCTTTGCTGGAAGGCGCTTGCGACTGGCGCCGCCGAGGCGTCGAGAAACCTCGGCGCGCGCACGGCGGCTGTCGCGTTGGCGCGACGCTCCCTAGCGACCTTCCGCCAGGGTGCGCTCCATGCCAGCGCGGGCGAGCGCGTCGGCCTCGGCGGCTCGCGCCCGCGCCACGGCGTCTCGTCGCGCGTACCCCGTGGCCAAGGCCCACGCAGCGGCTTCGCGCACCAACGCGGAGGCGTCGAAGCTCAGCGCCTCGAGCAGCACGCTCTCGC
Organism: Planctomycetota bacterium; assembly: GCA_016872795.1. Lineage (GTDB taxonomy): Bacteria > Planctomycetota > UBA1135 > UBA1135 > F1-120-MAGs118. The sequence continues at coordinate 33,399 of VGYZ01000025.1, read as the reverse complement.
CCTCGTCCGTCGGCGCGTTGCCGAGCACGATGGCCGCGTTGCGGGCGAGTCCGTCGCGCCCCGCGCGCTGCAGCGGCGAGCCCGCGAGCGCAGCAGCGAGCTCTGCGTCGTCCCGCCAGCGGATCCAGCGCTCGATGCCCTGCTCGAACGCCGGCTGCAGGCCGAAGCGCGCGCCCAAGTCCGGCGCCTTCGCGCCCCAAGGGCAGACTTCGGAGCAGATGTCGCAGCCGAAGGCCCATGTGCCGACGGCCGAGCGCAGCTCGTGGGGTATCGGGCCGCGCTGCTCGATCGTCTGGTAGCTGATGCAGCGTCCGGCGTCGACCCGCCCGGGTCCGACGATCGCCTGCGTTGGGCAGGCGTCGATACAGGCGGTGCACGAGCCACAGGAGCCCGGCGGCGGGCTCGGCGGCTGCGTCGGCGCGAGCTCGGCGTCGAGCACCAGCTCGCCCAGAAAGAACCACGGACCGAGGCTCGGATGGAGCAGGTTGGCGGCCTTGGAGGCGAAGCCCAGACCAGCCTCGGCGGCGTGGGAGCGTTCGAGCAGCGGCACGGCGTCGACCCCGACGCGCGCGGGGTCGTCGCACGGGATCAGGCTCTCGCGCTGGAGCGCGCGGCGCAGCTTGCGCAGGCGCTTTTGCAGCACATTGTGGTAGTCGCGGCCGGCGGCGTAGCGCGCGACGCGGGCTCCGCTCGCAAGCGCGACGGCCGGGCGCGAGTGGGCCAGACCGACCACGAGTAGGGTGCGGCCGCGCGGGGCGTCGAGGCGCGGGTCGAGGATGCGGGCGGCGTCGCGCTCGAGGTAGGCGAGCCCGCCGTGGTGTCCGCGGGCCAGCCAGTCGGCGAAGTGCTGCGCGTCGCGCGGCGGCCGCAGCGGCGCGAGGCCGGCGAGGTCGAAGCCGACTTCGCGGGCGAGTTCGAGGGCGCGGGCGGCGGCGTCCATGGGCTCGCCATTGTGGGTGGAGCGCGGTCGCAGCGGCATGGACGAGTTCTTGAAGCGTTCGTAAGTACGGTTCCAATAATGACTTGAGTGACTTGCACAGGCTTCTTGCGGCGATTTTCTGGCAACCGAAGCCGTACCCGCGGTAACCGCATGTTTCGGCAGATCTAAAATTGCCCATTCCAGCATCCTCCGCGACGCTCGCCGCCGTGCGACTAGCACGCTCGCCGACCTCTCCGCGAACGGATCCGGCTCTTCACACTCTCCTCTCCAACCCGCTCCGGCGCTCCGATGTCCGTCGAGGCCCCGCGAGCCCACCCCAGTCGGCGGAGCTCATGCTCAACGCGGACTCCCAGCGCCAGACTCGAACGGGCGCGGCTGAAGCTCCTGGTGGAGTGTTGGGCGGGTCTGTGCGCGCACAACTCGCCGCTCTGCGCGCGGAGCTGCCCGCGGAGGAATTCGCCCGCATGCTCGCGGTCCTCGATGACTCCGTGCACAGCTCGGAGTCCCTGCGCGACGCGCTCTCGACGCGGCTGATGGAGTGCTTCCGCTGCACGAGCGGGCGCGGCACCTTCGGCCTGCTCTACGACCTCAACAGCGAGCACCTGCTCGTGCAGGTCGCACACCGCCTGCGCCGCTACGGCAGCAAGTCGGACCCGCGCGATGTGCTGCAGGAAGTGTTCTTCAATGTCTACCGCTATCCGCATCGCTTCAACGCCGAGCGCGAGGACGCCTTCCGCGTCTGGACCGCGATGATCGTCCGCAACACGGTGCTCAAGCACCTGCGGGCACAGGGGCGCGCCGGACGGCATGAGGTGGCGATCGAGGACCTCGCGGAGCAGCCCCAGACGCGCGCGCAGCGCCCGGAAGAGGATCTGGTCGAGGGCGAGTCTCGGGCCGAGTGCGGGCGGGTGTACCTGACCTACCTGCACTTGTACTTGCGCTTCTACTCGATGCTCGGACCGCGCGAGCGCGCGGCGATCCACATGGTGGAGATCGAGGAGCTCTCCTACCGCAGCGCGGCGGAGCGGCTCGGCATCAAGCTCGAGAACCTGAAGATGGTGATCTTCCGCGCGCGTCGGAAGATCCACCGCGCGATGCAGAGCGTGTTCGAGGGGCAGTCGGCGGAGTGCCGTCCGGCGCGCGACCCGCGCACGACGCTCGCGGGTGAAGGCGGAGCGAGCTCCAGACTTGGAGCGGAGGACGACCATGGCAAGTGACTGGAACTTCCAGACTTGGGGCGCGGGGTCTGCGGGCGGCGGCTCGGAGGTGTGCGAGCACTTCCAGCTCGATCTCTCGTGCCTCGTCGACGGCGAGATCGACGAGCCTGCGGCCGCCCGCGCGCTGGTGCACCTCGAGGAGTGCGGCTCGTGTCGCGCCTTCTTCGAGGACACGCGCCGCTGCGTGCGCCTGCACCGCGATGTGTCCGACCCGTCGCGCCTGCTCGCCCACATCAGCAGCCTGACCGGCTCGGCGCTCTACGCGCAGGCCAGTTCCTTCGAGCTGGTCCACAAGCTCGCCACGATCTTCTACCAGCTCGGCAAGGCCTATGTGCTCGCCGGGACGCGCCCCGACTGGCTGCGCACCCATGTGTTCGAGCCCGCGGTCGAGGTCGATCCGGTCCAGCTCGACGGCCAGCGCTTCATCGACGGAGTGGTGTCCGATGGCAGCGCGGATTCCATCGGCGACATCGACTGGGGCCACGCGCGCTCGATGCTCAACGGTCGCCTGAAGGAGATCGCCTCGCCGCTGGACAAGGGCCGTCGCTTGCTCGACGAGGCCGTCGCCGCCGATCCGTCCCACGAGGAAGCGCGCCTGTACTTGGCCTACCTGCATGCGCAGGAGGGCAAGCGCCTGCAGGCCGCGCGCGAGTTCGGTCTGGTGTTCGAGAGCGCCATGGCCGAGTCCAATCGCGGCCACGCGGCGGTGCAGCTCGGGCAGCTGTATGTCGCGGAGGGTGACCACCGTCGCGCGCTCACCTACTTCCGCTGGGTCTCCATGGCCGGTCTCGAGGGGCGCGACGAGCGCTTCTACTTCGTTCTGTTCAACATCGGTGTGATGTATGCGCAGATGCGCGACCCGCGCCGGTCGGTGGACTACTTCCGCACGCTGCTCGACCGCCACCCGCACCGGCGGGACGCCGTGCTGCAACTCTTCACTGCTGCCAAGGGCCTGCATCAGGCCATCAACGAACAACCCGGCTTTGGCGAGCGACTCGTCGCAGCCTGCCCTGAACTCTTCGATACGGATCGCGCGGCCTAGGGCTCTTGCAAAGCATGGAAGGCTCCTGATGAAACTGCTAACGAACCAACGACCGACGGCGAATCGAGGTCTGCGAGCCCTCGCGCTGTCCATGGTCATGGCGCTCGTTGCGCTCTCGTTCTTCACGCACGCGGACTCGCTGATGGGGCCCAGCGGCACCGGCGGCGACACCGTCGGCAGCTTGCCGATGATGGCGCCCCCGCCCAGCAGCGGCATCGACGCAGGCGCGGTGACACCCTCCAACTCGATCGGCCCTGATCGTCCGGCATTCGCGCTCGTCGGCCTCGAGTCCGAGGTGCTCGCCGCCATCGTCGACGCCTATCCGACCGGCCCCGACGGCTGCTTCGAGCGCGTCGTGCTCCCCAACGGCCGCGTGCGCTACCTGTTCCTCGGCCATGTGGATGTGCTGCTCGACCGCGCTTTCATGTCGACCGGCCGCGTGCGCGCCCAGACGGTCGTGGGGCTGCCGTTCGTCGGCGGCGTGGCGACGATCTCGGTCGCGAACATCCCGCGTGCCAGCGAGCCGCTCGCGCTCGGGCCCAAGGAGCTGAAGATCCAGCAGCTCGACGCTGCCGGCGTGCTCGATCAGGTCTTCCGCTGGCATGCGCTGAGCCTCCAAAGTCAGCACCGCGTGATCTACATCAAGGCCGTCGGCACCATCCTGCGCGTCGAGCAGCGCGACTAGTTCCGCCCGCTCGAGCGGGAATCCCTGCGCGCCCAGCCGGTCCAACCGGCTGGGCGCGCGGCGTTTGGGGAGCCTTGCCCGGCAGGACTTTCCTACTGCTGCGGCGGCAGCGGGGCGCGGTTGGAGCAGGGGGCGACTCACGCTGGCGCGAGTTCATCCGAGAACCGACGGAGATGGACCCGATCTCGATGCAGGGGCCGCTGCCGCGTCCCGGCGGACGGCCGACGAGGCCCACCGCGGCTGCGCGCCGCGGGGTGCCGTTCGTGGTCGGAGGCGCGAGCGAAACGGCTATTGGAGCGACTTCGCAGGACGCGACCGAACGCGCGCATGAGGTGGACTCCATCGGCGTGCAGACGGGCCCTCGCCACCTGATCGAGCTGGCCGCGAAGCGTGCCCATTCCCTCGCCCGCCAGGCGGGCGGCGAGGGTGCGAGCGAAGCGGGCCTGCTCGCGACATTGCGGGCCGCGCTCGGCGCGGAGGAGCCGCTCGGCATGGCGTTCGAGCAGTTGGCGCGCGCGCTGGAGGCCTGCGCGACGAGCGAGCGCGCCGTGAGCGAGCGCTTGTGCCGAGCGCTCGAGCGCTGCGGATTCGTTGCCGGCGAGGATGGCGAGTCGCTCGCGCGCGCGCTGCGCGAGAGCGGGCAAGCGCGCGAAGCGCGCTGGCTCTCCGCGGGCTTCGATGAGCTGGGCGAACAAGGCACGCGGCGCGCGGACAGGCTGGCGCAGGCGCTGCTCTCGGACTGGATCGAATCGGATGATGTCGAGGCCTTCGCGGCCGAGATCGAGCGCGGGTTGCGCACGGAACTGCGAGCCGCGGCTCCCGACGCGAGCGAGCGCGCGACGCTCGAGCGCTGGTTCGCCGGCGAGAGCGTCGGCGACCTGCCGCGCAGCGTCGGTGTGCTGCTCGAGCGCGCTCTGGCGCACACCGGCTCCTCGCGGCTGCGCGACTGCCTGCTCGAGTCGCTGCGAGCCTTCGAGCTCGACACGCTTCCGCGCCCGCTCCGGACGGCGCTCGTGCGCGCCTTGGGGCGCGTGTCCGAGCCCCGGCGCGAGGCCCCGGGTGTTGCGAGCCTCGCCGAGGACCTGAAGGAGCAACTGCTGCTCGCGCGAGACGGCCTCTCGAGCGGCCCGCTGCGCTCGGCCGTGTTGCGCACGCTCTCGGCGATCGAAGCCGAGCAGTGGATCAATGTCGCGCGTCAAGCCGCTCATCTCTCGTCGCACTGGAGCCTGCCTGTGCGCAGCGGCGCGAGCTGGTCGACCGCGCACCTGTTCGTGCATCGCTCGTACTTCCGCTCGACGCTGGCCGCGACGGGCGCGTCGGCCGCAAGGCGCATGGCGCTCGCACTCGATGCGGGCGAGTTCGGCATCGTGCAGGTGGAACTGCTCGTCGGCAGCGAAGATCTCGCGTTGCGCGTGCTCGCGCCGACCGAGGCCAGCGCGAGTGCACTGCGCGCGCGACTCCCCGAGCTCGAGCGCAAGCTGGCGGGAGGTGCGCGAAGGCTGCGCACGAGCGTGGCCGTGCTCGATGGCGATCCGCCGCAGGCGCTCGATCCCGTGCGCGCACTGTCCTGGCTCGTCGATCACAATGTGATCGATCTGGAGGGGTGAGCGTGGAAACGCAGGCCGACGAGCATGCACCGCTTGGATCGCGCGCGCCCGAGGAAGTCGTGCGCGCGGTCGACGCGGCGCTCGAAGCCGCCAGCGAGCTCGCGGAGCGAGTCCACCTGCCGTTCGACGGTGATCCTGACTCGCTGGCGCTGCTCTCGGGCTGCGATCTCGACGACGATCTCGACCGCGAGAGCTGCGCCGCGCTGGCCCTTGTGCTCGGCTGGATCGAGGCGACGCGGCGTGCCGCGGCGCGCTGAGCGCGAGCAGGCCGCGCGGCTCGCGGCTGCTAGACTGCGCCGTCGATGGGCCTCGATCTGACGCACACGCCGAGACTCGCGTTGACGCTGGGCGACCCCGCCGGCGTCGGTCCCGAGATCGCGCTGGCGGCCATGTCGGATGCGCGCGTGCGCGCGGCCGCGCGGCTCGTGGTGATCGGTCCCGCGCGTTTCCGTCCGAGCCATGTGCCGCTCGCAGCGCTCGAAGGTGAGCTCGATGCCGCGGCCGGAGTCACATGGATCGACACGGGCGAGCTGGGCGCCTTCGAGGTGGGGCGCGTGCAGGCGAACTGCGGGCGCGCGGCGGTCGCTGCGCTGCGCACGGGAGTCGCGCTCGCTCGCGCGGGTCGCGTCGACGCGCTCGTGACCGGGCCCGTTTCGAAGGAAGCGCTGCACGCGGCTGGAGAGAAGGTCGAAGGCCAGACGGAGCTGCTCGGTCGCTGGGACGGCGCGACGCGCTTCCAGATGATGGCGGTCGCCGGCAAGCTGCGCGTGCTGCAGCTCTCGCGGCACTTGCCGCTGCGTGCGGCGCTCGAGCTGGTGACGACCGAGCGCGTGCTCGACCACCTGCTTCTGTTCGACGAGACGCTGCGCGGGTGGGGCTTCGCGCGACCGAAGCTCGCGCTCGCGGGGCTCAACCCGCACGCGGGCGAGCGCGGCCTGCTGGGCGCGGAGGAGCAGGAGGTTCTCGAGCCGGCGGTCACACAGGCGCGCGCGCGCGGCGTCGATGTCGCGGGCCCGCTCTCGCCGGACAGCGTGTTCTTGCAGGCAGCGCAGGGGCGCTTCGACGGCGTGCTCGCGCTGTACCACGATCAGGCCTTCATCCCCGTCAAGCTGCACCTGCCGGAGCAGGGCTTGACGGTGATCGCCGGATTGAGCTTCCTGCGCGTGAGCCCGGCACACGGCACGGCCTTCGACATCGCCGGCAAGGGGCTCGCCTCAGCGCGCAATCTGGTGGTCGCGCTGCTGCAGGCCGCGGCTTGGGCGAGCGGCTCGCCGATCGCGGTCGTCGAGTCGTAGTTCGGTGCGCACGCGCAGGGCCCCTGTGCGCGCCGGCGGGCGCAGGGGCGCTAGGTGGCTGGCACTCCGACGCAGGGCGCGCGCTTCTCCGTGCGCGGGCGCTGCGCGACGCGCCGACCTCGGCCGCCGCGTCGGGTTGGGCCACGCAGGACTCGCGAGGGCGGCGCTTCCCGCCGCTGGGCGGCGCCGACTCTTCCGCACACGGAAGGCTACAATGGTCGCGTCCTGTGTGCCGAAGCAGCCCGTCCGCGATGGGTGCGACCTTCGCTCCGCAAGACCCGAGCTCCGCATGAAGAAGAAGAAGATCGTCCTCTACCAGCCTCAGCAGGTCGACACCACGATCGGTCCGCCGGTCTCGGGCGACATGCTGCCGCTGGAGCTGCTCACGATCGCCGCCTTTCCAGATCAGGACGGCTACGAGATCGTGATCGTCGACGCCAACCTGTACGAGCCCGAAGAGGGGCACCGACGGTTGGTCGAGGCCTGCGAGGGCGCCTTCCTCTACGCGACCACCGGCATCCTCGGCTTCATGGTGACGGATGGGTTCCGCGCCTCGACCAAGGTGAAGGCGCGCTTCCCGAAACTGCCTTCGATCATCGGCGGCTGGTTCGCCTCCGTGCGCCCCGAGCTGCAGCTCGCGACGGGCCTGTACGACGCCGTGGTGCTCGGGCAGGGCGAGCTCGCCTTCCGCGATGTCGTCAAGGCGATCGACGCGGGCGTGTCGCTCGAGAGCGTCCCCGGACTGGCGCTGTGGCGCGACGGCCAGGTGGTGAAGACCGAGAAGCGCGCCGTCGTCGGCTGGGACCACATCGCGAACTGCGCCTGGCACTTGCTCGACATCGCGCCCTACCGCGACCGCCAGCTCCAGCAGGGCAGCCACAAGCACATCCTGCGCATGCCGACGCCGCCGGCGATCGGCGCGCGCCAGCCGTACTTCGGCATCACGTACTTCTCGAGCTACGGCTGCCCCGAGCCGTGCACCTTCTGCTGCTCGCCGATCGTCACCGACCGGCGTTGGAAGGCGATGCCGGCCGCGCGCATGCTCGATGACCTGCAGGCCCTCCAGCAGCGCTGGGGCTTCGACACGGTGCGCTTCCACGACGCGAACTTCGGCGTGCTGCAGAAGCGCACCAAGGAGTTCGCCGAGGGCTTGCTCGCGCGCGACATGAAGCTGTGGTGGAACGCGTTCATCGAGACGCATTCCATTTTGACCTACAAGCCGGAAGTGCTCGACGCGATCGCGAAGTCGGGCATGTATGTCGCCGAGATCGGCGCCGAAGCCGGCACCAACGAGATGATGGAGCGCATCGGCAAGCCGATCAAAGATGACGACAATGTCGCGGCCGCGGTCGAGATGGACCGGCGCGGCATCTGCGCATCGGTGACCTACATCATCGGCTATCCGGGCGAGGGTCCGGACTCCATGCTCGCCACGATCGACCAGTGCCGCCGCTTGCATGTCGCGGCGCCGCTCGCGCGTCCGACCGTCTGGCCCTATCGCCCGATTCCGGGCACCGCCATGTGGGACGAAGCGATCGGGCTCGGCTATCAGCCGCCGCGGAAAATCGACGAGTGGGGTTCGATCGGCGAATACCACCTCGAGGAGACATGGCCCGGCAAGATCCCGCCGGAAGTGGCCGAGCGCCGCAAGCTCTACCAGCACTATGTGACGCTGAGCTATGGGCTCGCGCGCGGCAAGTTCGGCTTCTGGGAGAAGCGCGCCGTAGCGCGCCTGCGCGACAACAACTGGCGCTTCGGCATGCTCGAGGCCCGCGCGTTCGATGTCTACAACCGCATCGAACGCAAGCTCTTCCCGCGCGTCGAGCTCTCGCGCTCCTGGGTCGACCCCGGCCACAAGACCGGCACCTCCGGCAACTCCGCCTCGCGCTCGAGCAACGCGATGACCAAGACCACCGCCGGCTAGTCGCCCGCGGCGGCATCACGGTCTGCCACGGCGGGAGCCGCAGCGAAGCCGCAGAGCCCAGTGGGCTCTGCGGCAGTGGACCCCCCGAGGGTTCGCCGTGGCGAACCCGCTGGCTGAAGCAGGTTCCGCGACTGTCTCGTCGGCTAGGGGCAGAGCGTGAACTCGAGTGCGCTGGAGAGCATGGTGGTCTTGGGGCTGGGCGGGTCGCGGAAGGTAAGCCACGGTTCGCTGCGGCGGGAGCCGCAGCGAAGCCGCAGAGCCCAGTGGGCTCTGCGGCAGTGGACCCCCCGAGGGTTCGCCGTGGCGAACCCGCTGGCTGAAGCAGGTTCCGCGACTGTCTCGTCGGCTAGGGGCAGAGCGTGAACTCGAGTGCGCTGGAGAGCATGGTGGTCTTGGGGCTGGGCGGGTCGCGGAACCACGCCTGCGCTTGCACGACCCCGCCAGCGGAGAAAGGTGCGCCGAGGGGTGCCGTGGCGCTGGCGATGTAGCTACTCCAGTCGATGGAGAGCGAGCCGTTGCACTGACCGACCGAACCGCCGGAGAGTTGCGCGGGGGTGCGCTGGGTCGGGGCCTTCACGCACAGGAAGCTCGAACTCGTGCCCCACGCGAGCGCGGTGCGGCCGGTGACCGAATAGAAGATCAGGCCCTGCTTGGCACCTTCGACGCCGCTCGCCGTGAGCGTGAAGCCGGAGCTCGCGCTCGCACTCGGGACGCCGCTCGCTTCGAGCGTGGCCGTGCAGCCGTTCGTGGTCGTACCGGCCGTGCAGAATGCGACCGGAGGCGGGCAGTCCTCGCGCCAACAACTCGTGCAGACATTCCAGATGTTGGTCAGCGCCACATTGGAGAGCACTTGGCCCGTCGTGGTGTTGAGCGTCACGAGGTAGCTCGGCCCAACGAGGTGGCCCGGAGTCGAAGCGAGCGAAGCGCGATCACCGGTCGGCGACATGGACGAGCCATCCGCGCGCGGAACGCTCAAGCCGGAGCCGGTGTAGTTCGACACGACGCTGCTGGTGGGCTGTGCGGGGTCGATCTGAATGCGCACGGCATCCCCTGCCGTCGTACTCGATGTGGCGACGCCGACGAGTCCGTCGGGCGAGAGTGAGAGCGAGGATCCGGTGCTGGAGAGAACTTGCAGCGACTGGTTGCCCGCTTGATTGGGATTGAAGTCGATCCAGCTCAGCGTGGACATGTCGAGCACGGCGAGGCGAGCGAAGCCCGCGCCACTGAAGAGCAACCACAGCCAGCGGCTGTCCTTCGAAAACTCGAGGTCCGTGGTCATGCAAAATGCCGCCGCCGCGCCGGGCACGGGAGTGGAGTGCACGATCTGCAGGAAGTTGAGGCTCGTCGGATCGGTGTCGACGATGTCGAGCGACCCGCCCTGCAAGAGCAAGTGCGGGACGGCGGCCAAGCGTGCGTTGGGCGCGAGCCTCCAGCGCTCGCGGATCGGGCCGGAGAGCGTCGTGGTCTCCGCGATGCGCTGAGCGTAGTTCTGGCTGGAGGGGTTGATGTCGACGCAGTGGAGCTCGCTCGAGCCGGAGCCGACGAGCACCCACAGGCGGTGGTTCGTGCGATCGAGGCCGAGCCCGTAGCAGGCGCTCGGCGCGCTGTAGAGCAGCGACCAGGTCGCCGTCGCACCATTCCACACGGCCTTGTTGATTCGATTCTGGATACTGGAGGCCACATACAGAGTCTGGCCGTAGTCGGCCCACAGAGCGTCGGTCACATTGTCAGTGAACGAACTGCCGCCACCGCTGATGACGGTCCCGCCCGCTGCATCGACGAAGTAGTGGCGATCGGTGCTGCTCGATGTCGAGGAGCCGACGAAGACCGTGGACGACTGGGCGTGGGCGACACTTCCAGACCCAAGCAGCAACACGGCGCAAGCCGGCAGAAACAAGCGCGACATGGCATCTTCTCCTCTTGCTTCCGATCGGGAAGCGACTGTGGTTTCAGGGCTGGATACTGGGTCGCGCCGGAGGTCCGTGGAAACGATGGGGGGCGGGGGGCCGCGTCCCACATCCAAGGCTAGCCGGATTGACGGAGGGGTGGCGTGATTTCCAGCCAAAAAGGGCCCCAGGAAGTCGTACGCCGGCGTCCCCTTGGGCCGGCATCGCTATCCTCCCCCCCCCGCCCCTTCCGGAGACCTCTGCGATGCTCTCGATGCTCCTCGTCGTGGCGCCCTGTGCGCGCCCCTTTTCTGTAGAAGTGCCCGCCGACGCGCTCACGGCCCACAAGCTGGCCGAGCTGCGTTCGGTCGTCGCGGCGGAGATCTCTCCCGACGGCGCGAAGATCGCCTATGTGCTCGCCGTGCCGCGCAAGCCGCTCGTGGACGAGGATGGCGGCGCGTGGACGGAGCTGCATATCGTGGACGTCGCGAGCGGTGCGTCGCGCGCGTACGTCGCTGGCAAGGTCAATGTCTCGGCGCCCGCGTGGACGTCGGACGGAAAGCACATCGCGTTCCTGCAAAAGCGCGCGGACGACAAGGGCTCGGCGCTCTACGTGATTGCGCTCGACGGCGGCGAAGCGCGGCGCGCGGAGGCGGCGGACGAGTCGATCTCGGCCTACGACCTGCACCCCGATGGACAGCGCGTCGTGGTGATCGCGTCGGAGTCCGAGAGCGCCGAGCGCAAGAAGCTGCGCGAGAAGGGCTTCGCGCAGGAGATCTACGAGGAAGACCTGCGTTCCTCGAAGCCGTGGGTCGGCACGCTGTTCGACGAGGCGAAGCCGGCGAAGCTCGCCGTTGCGGGGCATGTGTCGACCGCGCAGTGGAATCCCAAGGGTGACAAGCTCGCGCTGACGGTCTCGCCGACGCCGCTCGTCGACGACGACTACATGCGCAAGCGCGTGCAGGTCGTGAACGCCGTGGACGGTGCGTTGCTCGCGCAGGTCGAGAACCCCGGAAAGCTCGGCGAAATCGCGTGGAGCCCGGACGGCGAGCGCATCGCGATGATCGCGGCAGGGGACATCCACGATCCGACGGACGCGCGCCTGATGGTCGCCCCGGCGAGCGGCGGCGCGCCGGTCGAGGTGTTCCCCCTGATCGAGGGCGACACGGCGACCTTCGCGTGGCAGACCGCCGACTCGCTGCTGTGCGTGATGCACCGCGGCGTCGAGGCCTCGTTCGAGAAGGTCGTGATCACGGACCTCGCGAACGCGCGGCCGAAGGTGCTCGTGGCGCCAGGCGGCCCGATCCTCACGACGGTCTCGCTCTCGGAAGACGGACTGCGCGCCGCGTTCGTCGCGAACTCACCGCTCCATCCGCCGGAAGTGTTCACCATGGCGCACGGCGAGGAGCGGCCGCGGCGCGTCACGGACTCGAACCCGATGCTCGCGAAGCTTCGTCTCGCGCCGCAGGAGGTCGTGCGTTTCAAGGCGCGCGACGGGCTCGAGCTCGAGGGCTTGCTCAACCGTCCGCTCGACGAGAAGAAGGGCGAGCGCTATCCGCTGATTCTCTACGTGCACGGTGGCCCTGAGTCACACCACAGCAACGGCTGGCTCTCAGCCTACGGCGATCCGGCACAGACCGCGGCGGCGCGCGGCTTCGCGGTGATGCACACCAACTACCGCGGCTCGACGGGGCGCGGCATGGCCTTCGCGAAGTTGGGCCAGAACGACGCTGCCGGCAAGGAGTTCGACGACCTGATCGACGCCATCGATCACCTCGTCGCGACGGGGCTCGTCGACAAGGACAAGGTCGCGGTCACCGGCGGTTCCTACGGCGGCTACGCGACGGCTTGGCTCTCGACGCGTTACTCGGATCGCGTGGCGGCGGGCGTCATGTTCGTCGGCATCTCCGACAAGATCTCGAAGGTCGGCACGACGGACATTCCCGACGAGGAGTTCTTCGTGCACGCGCTGCACCGCCCGTGGGAAGACTGGACCAAGATGCTCGAGCGCAGCCCGATCTTCTACGCGGGCCAGTGCAAGACGCCGCTGCTCATCTTGCACGGCAAGGACGACCCGCGCGTGAACCCCGGCCAGTCGCGCGAGATGTACCGCCACCTCAAGTTGCGCAGCGCGGCGCCAGTGCGGCTCGTGCTGTACCCGGGCGAAGGCCACGGCAACCGCAAGGCCGCGGCGCGGCTCGACTACAACCTGCGCATGCAGCAGTGGATCGAGCACTACCTGACCGGCGCCAAGGGCGCACCGCCCGCCATGGACCTCGACTACGCCGAAGCGGAGTAGCTCGCGGCACGCGCGCGACATCGGACTCGCCATGAGCCAAGCCGCGCCGTTCTCGCCCCGCATCGCGCTCCTCGTGGCCGTCGTGACGGTCTCGACGAGCGCGATCTTCATTCGTTTGGCCGAGGCACCGCCGCTGGTCGTTTCGGCCTATCGGTGCACGCTCGCGACGCTCGTGCTCGGCGCGCTCGGCTGGCGCGAGTGTCGACGCGAGCTGCGCCGACTCTCGACGCGCGAGCGCCTGCTCGCGGCGGTCGCGGGGCTCGCGCTCGCGCTGCACTTCGTGACATGGATCTCGTCGCTGTCGTACACCACGGTGGCGTCGAGTCTGGTGCTCGTGACGACGACACCCCTGTGGGTCGCGCTAATGTCGCCGTTCGTCGCACAGGGTCGCGTGCGCGGCGCGACATGGGTCGGGATCGCGGTCAGCGTGCTCGGCTGTGTCGTGATCGGATTGGCGGACTTTCAGGGGTCGGGCGAGGGCTTCGAGCTGACGGGGAGCGCGCTGTGGGGCGACCTGCTCGCGCTCGCGGGTGCGTGGCTGTGCGGCATGTACATGCTCGCGGGGCGTCGGCTGCGCGAGAACCTGAGCCTCCTGCCCTATGTCACGGCGTGCTACGGCAGCGCGGCCGTGTTCCTGCTCTTGTTCGCGCTCGCGAGCGGCGCGCCCTTGACGGGGCACTCGTGGGAGACGCTCGGCTGGCTCGCGCTCGTCGCGCTCGTGCCGCAGATCATTGGACACTCGAGCTACAACTACGCACTCAGGTACACCAGCGCGGCGCTGGTCGCCGTCGTGGCGCTCGGAGAGGTCGTCGGGGCAACCCTGATGGCGTGGGCATGTCTCGACGAGCAGCCGACCTCGCTCGCGCTCGCGGGCGGGGCCGTGGTGATCGGCGGCGTCCTGATCGCGCTGCGAGCCGAACGCACGGGAGGCTGAGGCACGGATGTTGCGGATCGGCGCCAGTTGCCTATCGTCTGCCTAGCTCAAGCGCAGGAGAGTCGATGATCACGCACATCGTGCTGTTGAGGATTGGCCGTGAGGTTCCGCAGGCCAAGATCGATGCGGTCTTCGCCGCGCTCGCCGACTTGCGAGGGCGGATCCCGGGCCTGCTCTCGTTCTCCGGAGGCGCCTACACATCGCCCGAGGGGCTCAACCGCGGCTTCACGCACGGCTTCGTGATGACCTTCGCGGACGCGGCCTCACGCGACGCGTACCTGCCCCATCCCCATCACGAGGTCGTCAAGGCTATCGTGCTCAAGGTGCTCGACGGTGGCCTCGACGGCGTGGTGGCCTTCGACTATGCGTCCTGAGCTCGCGGCGGCGGCGATCGCTGTGCTTGGGGCGTGTGCGTCGAATGCGGACGAGCCACGCGCGGCCGTCGCCCTGACCGAAGCCCCGCCGCAGTCGATCCACTTCGAACGCAAGCAGCTTTCGAGCGAGTTTCTCGCGGAGGGCGCGACATTCGGCGACCTCGACGGCGACGGCGTGAACGATGTCATTGCGGGGCCGTACTGGTACAAGGGGCCGGACTTCGATCAGCGCTTCGAGCTCTATGAGCCGCAAGCGTTTGATCCCGCGCACTACTCGGACAACTTCTTTGCGTGGACGGATGACCTCGACGGCGATCGCTGGCTCGATGTGGTCGTGGTCGCATTCCCAGGCAAGCAAGCCTACTGGCTGCGCAATCCGCTCGCTGATCACAAGCGCGCCGAAACTCACTGGCCGCGCCACGAGATCGCGGCGTCGGTCGACAACGAGTCGCCGCACTATGTCGACTTGACTGGCGACGGCGCACGCGAGCTCGTCTACATGACGCGCGGGCGCTTCACGTGGGCCGAGCGCGATTCCCACGCCCCGAAGGCTCCGTGGAAGGCGCATTCGTTCTCCGAGGACTACAAGCTCGGGCCCTATGTGCACGGCCTCGGCGTCGGCGACATCGATGGCGACGGGCGCAAGGATGTGCTCTGGAAGAACGGCTGGTTCCAGCAGCCCGAGTCGCTCGCGGGCGACTTGCTGTGGAAGCACCACGAGTTCAGCTTCTCGGCGAAGCACGGCGGCGCGCAGATGCTCGTGTACGATGTCGACGGCGACGGCGACAACGACCTGATCACGAGCCTCGCGGCGCATGAGTTCGGCCTCTCGTGGTTCGAGCAGATCCACGACGACGGCGCGCTCACATTCCGCGAACACCGCTTCATGGATGACGAGCCGAGCGACAATGCGCAGGGCGTCTGCTGCTCCGAGCTGCATGCGCTCGATCTCGTCGACATCGATGGCGACGGACTCGAGGATGTCGTCACGGGCAAGCGCTGGTGGTCGCACGGCGACGACGGGGATCCGCAGCCGAACATCAAGCCGGGGCTGTACTGGTTCCAGCTCGTGCGAGGCGCCAACGGTCCGGAGTACATCGCGCGCCTCGCCGACGACCAGAGCGGCGTCGGCACGCAGGTGACGACCGGCGACATCGACGGTGACGGGCTCGTCGACATGGTCGTGTCGAACAAGCGTGGGACATTCGTCGTGAGCCAGCGGCGTTGGACCGACATGGAGTGGTCCGCGCACGAAAGCGCGGCACCGACGCTCGACTTCGAGTGCGGCGACATGCGCGGGTGGACCGCGGACGGCGATGCATTTGCGCTGCAGCCCATCACCGGCGACACGGTGAAGGCGCGCGGCCGCGAGCCGAGCCTGCACGAAGGCAAGTGCTGGATCGGCGGCTACGAGCGGCTCGGCGACGGCTCGACGGGCACGCTCACATCGAACCCGGTCCGCATCGAAGAACCGTTCGCGAGCTTCCTGGTCGGCGGCGGCGGCAGCCCGTCGACGCGCGTCGAGCTCGTGCTCGCCGAGGGCGGCGAGGTGATCTTCAAAACTTCCGGCGCCGACTTCGAGTCGCTGCAGCGGGTCGTCGCGGACCTCTCGAAGTGGCGCTCGCGTTCGATGCGCATTCGCCTCGTCGACGAGGAGCAGGGCGGCTGGGGGCACATCAACTTCGACGACTTTTGCTTCCACGCCGAACGGCCGGACTTCGACGCGCCCAAGGGCGTGCCGTCGATTCGGCCCTGGGACCCGGTCGCGAACGCGGGGCTCACAGCGGCAGCCGCTGCGGCGGCGATGACGGTGCCCGAGGGATTCCATGTCGATGTGATCGCGGCGGAACCCGCCGTGCACCAGCCGATCGCGCTCGCGATCGATGGCGGCGGGCGGCTGTGGATCGCGGAGGCGCACACATATCCGGTGCGTGCGCCCGAGGGCCAAGGCAAGGACAACATCCTCGTGTTCGAGGACGCCGACGACGACGGTTCGTTCGAGCAGCGCACGGTGTTCGCGAGCGGGCTCAACCTCGTCAGCGGGCTCGAGATCGGCTTCGGCGGCGTGTGGGTCGGTGCGGCGCCGTACCTGCTCTTCATCCCCGACGCGAACGGCGACCTCGTGCCCGACGGCGAGCCGCAGGTGCTGCTCGACGGTTGGGGTTACGAGGACACGCACGAGACGCTCAACGCGTTCACCTGGGGGCCCGATGGTTGGCTCTACGGTTGCCACGGCGTGTTCACGAACGCGCTCGTGGGCCCGCCCGGCACGCCGAAGGCGGAGCGCACGCCACTCAACGCGGGCGTGTGGCGGTATCACCCCAAGCGCCACGAGTTCGAGGTCTTTGCGCACGGCACTTCGAACCCATGGGGCGTCGATTTCGACGACAACGGCGAAGCGTTCGTCACGGCGTGCGTGATCCCGCACCTCTTCCACATCGTGCAGGGTGGTCGCTACGAGCGGCAGGCGGGCTCGCACTTCAACCCGTACACATTCGATGACATCAAGACGATCGCCGACCATCGCCATCATGTCGGATCGAATCCCCATGACGGCAACCACCGTTCCTCCGACGCGGGTGGCGGGCACGCGCACTGCGGCTTGCTGATCTACAAGGGCGAGCAGTTCCCGAAGGAGTATCGCGGCGGCCTGTTCTTCGAGAACATCCACGGCAACCGCATCAACCACGATGTCGTCGAGCCGAAGGGCTCTGGTTTCGTCGGCAAGCACGCGCCGGACCTGCTCCTCGCCAACGACCGCTGGTTCCGCGGCATCAGCTTCAAGGAAGGCCCCGACGGTTCGGTGTACTTCATCGACTGGTACGACAAGCAGGCCTGCCACTGGACCGATCCCGGCATCTGGGATCGCACGAACGGGCGCATCTATCGGCTGAGGTACGGGAGCTCGGCCGCGAGCAGTTCCAGCGCGACGCCGCGCACCGGTGAGCGCGACGAGCTCGAGGCGCTCTGGCAGGAATGGAAGCGCGCCGGCGTTGGTGAAGCACGAGCCATCGATCTCCTGCGGTACTCGCCGCACGCTCGCTTGCGAGCGTGGTCCGTGCAGCTCGCGCTGGAGGACGAGCAGGCATGCGAGGAGCTTCTGCGCGCGATGGAAGTCGCTGCCGAGCAGGATCCGTCACCCATCGTGAGGCGCTACCTCGCCTCGGGCTTGCAGCGCCTGCCGCTGGATCAGCGTTGGGAGATCGCGAAGAACCTCGCGGCGCACGCGGAGGACAACGAAGACCCGAACATCCCGTTCCTCGTGTGGTACGGCGTCGAGCCGCTCGTGGCGGCGGATCCGGCGCGGGCGCTGTCGCTCTTCACGAAGGCCAAGCTCGCGCTCGTGGGTCGCAATGTCGTGCGTCGCGCGGCGGCCGATCCAGCCCTGCACGAGACTCTCGTGCGACATCTCTCGCTTCCCGATCAGGAGTCGGCGCTCGCGTGGCAGCTCGAGGTGGCCGCACTCGCGCTGCGCGACCAGCGCGGGCTCGCGATGCCAGCCGGGTGGCCGGCGTTGCGAGCGCGCGTCGAGCTGAGGCGCGAGAGTCGCGCGTTGAACGCTGCCGCTGAGATCTCCACGGCGTTCGGCGATACGGGCTCGCTGGACGAACTGCGGCGAGTCGTGGTCGACAAGCGTGCTCGCGCCGAGGTACGCGCGCGGGTGCTCGCGACGCTGGCGGATGCCCGCGATCCGCAGCTTCGTTCGTTGCTGCCGGAGCTCCTGGCCGACGCGGCGACACGGCCTGAGGCGTTGCGCGCCGTGGGGAGCGTCGGTGACATCGTGTCGGCACAGGTGGCGCTGGCGTTGCACGAGGGCCTGACTCTCGAGGAGCGTCGCACGCTCGTGGAAGCGCTCACCACGCGCGCCGAGTTCGCGAGCATCCTGCTCGACGCGCTGGAGACGCACAGGATCGAGCGCGGAGAGATCGGCGCGTTTGCGGCCCGCAAGATCGAGAGCTTGGGATCCGGCGTGCTCACGGCGCGCCTGAGCGCGCTGTGGGGGAGCGTGCGCGCGACGCCGGAAGCGAAGCAGCAGAGCATGGCGGCGTATCGCGAGCGCCTGAGCCCCGAGGTTGTCGCGGCCGGGGATCGCGCGCGTGGACGCGAAGTGTTTTCGCGCACATGCCAGCAGTGCCACGCGCTGTTCGGGACCGGCGGCGATGTGGGCCCCGAGCTCACCGGAGCCAATCGCTCGGAGCTCGAGTACCTGCTCTCGAACATCGTCGATCCGAGTGCCGTGGTTGGGAAGGACTACCTCGCCACGCTGGTGTGGACGACGGATGAGCGGCTCGAGAGCGGCATCCTGCGCGAGGAGACAGCGTCGTCGCTCGTGCTGCGGTCGGAGCGCGAGCGCGTCGTGATTCCGAAGTCGGAGATCGTGTCGCGGCGCACGAGCGAGCTCTCGACCATGCCGGAGGGGCTGCTCGAGACCCTCAAGCCGGATGAGGTCGTCGATCTGTTCGCCTATCTGCAAGGAACGGAGCAAGCGAACCTGCTCGCGACGCCGCTCAATGCCGCGCGGCTCTTCGACGGCCAGACGCTCGCGGGCTGGCGCTTTGCCGGCGATGTGTGGACGGTCGAAGCGGGCGAGCTCGTCGGGCGTGGCCAGCTGGAGCGAAACTCGTTCCTCGCGAGCGAGCTCGAGGTGCGCGACTTCCGGCTCGAGTTCGAGGTGCGGCTCGTCGGTGACGCCGGGAACTCGGGCGTGCAGTTTCGTTCCCAAGTGCGTGCCGACGCAGATGTGGCGGGCTATCAGGCGGACATCGGGCCGGGCTGGTGGGGCAAGCTCTACGAGGAGCACGGGCGCGGAGTCCTGTGGGACACGCCGGGCGAGTCGCATGTGAGGCCCGGCGAGTGGAATCGCTACGAGATCGAGGCGCGGGGAGCGCGCATCGTGACGCGCATCAACGGCAAGCAGTGCGTCGAGCTCGAGGATCCCGCCGGGGAGCGCGCGGGAGTGCTCGCCTTGCAGGTGCACTCGGGGCCCGCGACGGAGGTGCGCTTCCGCGGGTTCCGGCTGACCGTGCTGCGCTAGTTTCCTGCGCTTTCTCTCGCGACCAGCGCACGCCCCGAGCGACGGGTGCGCGGAGGTCGATGCATGTGGCTGGAAGGGGGACTGGCGCTGTGCTTGCTCGTGGGTGCGCCCGAGGTGGGCAAGCGCGAGCAGCGAGAGGCGTTCGAGGCGCTGGCGACTCAGGCGCAGGATCGCGATCCGGACAAGCGACGGAGCGCGGTGCGGGCGTTGGCGGAGTTCGGCGGCAAGGACGCGTGGACGCTCGTGCTCGGTGCACTCGCGGATCATGAGTCGAAGGTGGGCGATGCAGCGCAGGAAGCGCTGGCGAAGCTCGCGGACCCACGCGTCGCCTTGGAGTTGTTCGGCAGGCTGGGGTTGGGCGCGAAGGACGAGCGCGTGGCCCTGCGCGTGGCGGAAGCACTCGGGGCGCTTGCGATGCCGCTCGAGGGGGAGAAGCTCGCGCGGGAGCTCGCGTCGCGAGATGGCGAGCGTGTGCGCGCGTTGCTCGGCTCGATCGAGCGGCTCGCGCGTGAGCGACGGATCTCCGGGCCTGCGGAGCGCGTCATCGAGGCGGTCGAGCGACTCGAGCGCTCGGGCTCGGATCCGTGGGTGTCGGCGACGGCGCTGTGCACGCTCGGCGAGCTCGCGCCGCAGCTGGCCTGTCGGCGCGCGACGGAGGCGCTGCGCGACTCCTCGCCGCTGCGACGCTGCGCCGCGGGGCATGTGCTCGCGCGACTGAAGCCGCCGAGCGCGCTGTCCGGCTGCCTCGTGCTGGCGCGCGACCGCGAGCCCATGGTGCGGCTGCGTGGGATCGAATGTCTCGATGCGCTGGGGACGCGGGCCTCGATGCTTGCGATCGTCGCGCGCATCGGGGAGGAGCCGCGCCTGCGCTTGCGGTGGCGTGCGGTCGACCTGCTGCAGCGTATGTCGGGACTCAAGCACCGGCTGGATCCGCGGCCGTGGCAGCTGTGGGCCGACGGGTTGCCCGAGGGCGGGGTGCTGCGTCGGGCCGCACTCGCCGCAGGGGATGCGCGCGCCGAGCCGGCGCAGACGACGCGCGCGAGCGGCTTCGCGGGGCTGCAGCTCGTCAGCGACCGCGTGACCTTCCTGTTCGACTTCTCCGGGTCCATGTGGATGCCCATGGCGGACGGCCGCGTGCCGAAGGATGTCGTGACCGAGAAGCTCAAGCTCGCGCTCGAGGCGTTGCCCGAGACGACCGCCTTCAACTTGATTCCGTACACGAATGTCCCGATTCCGTGGTCGCCGTCGCTGCGACCGGCGCGGCGCAAGGACATCGCCGAGGCGCTCGAGTGGTTCTCACACTGCCGCGAAAAGGGACGCGGCAACTTCTACGACGCGGCGCGACTGGCGTGGCTCGATCCGGATGTCGACACGATCGTCGTGCTCACGGATGGTGCGCCCACCGGTGGGCTGCACAGTGACATGGACCTGATCGTGCCTAGGCTCGTGGAACTGTCTCGCATCAGGCCGGTGGTCGTCGATTCGATTCTGGTGGACACGCCGCCGGGCGCGTTGCGGCGCTGGCGCGAGCTCTCCGAACGCACAGGCGGGCGTCTGCTCGAGGTGGACCTGGCGCGGCCGTGATGGAGAGCACGGTGAACTCGCGCGGCCAGCGCGCGCCGCGGTGGCTCGCTCAGGCCGCGCGAGGGGCGGCGCTCGGGCGTCGGCCGACTAGATGTGCAACGCGCGGCCGTCGACCGCGAGCGCGGCTTCCTTGACGGCTTCCGCGAGGGTCGGGTGGGCGTGGCAGGTGCGCGCGAGATCCTCGGACGAGGCGCCGAACTCCATCGCGGCCACGGCCTCGGCGATCAGATCGCCGGCGCGGGCGCCGACGATGTGCACGCCGAGGATGCGATCGGTGTCCTTGTGGGCGAGGATCTTGACCTTGCCTTCGGTGGCGCCGAGGGCCTTGGCGCGACCGTTGGCGAGGAACGGGAAGGAGCCCTTGCGGTAGGGGATGCCCGCCGCGACGAGTTCCTCTTCGGTCTTGCCGACGCCGGCCACTTCGGGGTGCGTGTACACGACATTGGGGATCGTGTCGTAGTTCACATGACCGTAGCCGGTGACGATGCGCTCGACGCAGGCCACGCCCTCCTCCTCGGCCTTGTGGGCGAGCATCGGGCCGGGGATCACATCGCCGATGGCGTAGATGCCCTTGGCGCTCGTCGCGAAGTGCGCGTCGACCGTGATGCGGCCGCGCGCATCGAGCGCGATGCCGACCTTGTCGAGGCCGAGGCCGTCGGTGTGCGGCTTGCGACCCACGGAGACGAGCACGCGGTCGCAGCGGAGCGGCTCCTGTCCTTCGATCTCGACGAGCGCCCCGTCTTGGTTCTTGCGCGCGAGCGTGACCTTCGCGCCGAGGCGGAACTCGAGGCCCTGCTTGGCGAGGATCTTCTGCGCTTCCTTGGCGATCTCGGCGTCGTTGGCGGGCAGGATGCGGTCGAGGTACTCGAGCACCGTGACCTGGGCGCCGAGTCGGCGCCAGACCGAGCCGAGCTCGAGGCCGATGGCGCCGGCGCCGATCACGACGAGGTGCTGCGGCACGGTCGGCCACGAGAGCGCCTCCGTGCTCGTGCCGACGCGGTCGCCGTCGAACTCGATGCCCTTTGGGGCCGCGCTCGTCGAGCCGGTGGCGATCAGCACATGCTGGGCCTCGATCCGCGCGCTCGGCTGGCCCTGCGCGTCGACGACCTCGACTTGCGTGCCGCCGGCGAGGCGGCCGAGGCCCTCGTAGCGCGTGACCTTGTGCTTCTTGAACAAGCCCGCGATGCCCTTGGTGAGCGCATCGACCACGCCGTCCTTGCGGGCGAGCATGGCCTTCAAGTCGAGCTGCACATCCTTGGCCACGATGCCGTGGCCCGCGAGAGCATGCACCGTCTCGTAAAACAGCTCGCTCGACTCGAGCAGCGCCTTGCTCGGGATGCAGCCGATGCGCAGGCATGTGCCACCGAGGCGCGGCTCCTTCTCGATGCAGGCCACATCGAGCCCGAGCTGGGCGGCGCGGATCGCGGCGACATAGCCGCCGGGGCCGGCCCCGATGACGACGAGGTCGTGGCGCTTGGCTTCGTGTGCTCGCATGGCGACCATCGATCAGACTTCGAGCAAGAGGCGCGTCGGGCTCTCGACGAGCTCCTTGATGCGCTTGAGGAAAGTCACGGCCTCGCGCCCGTCGACGATGCGATGGTCGTAGCTCAGCGCGATGTACATCATCGGGCGGATCACGACCTGTCCGTGGATGGCCATGGGGCGTTCTTGGATCGCGTGGAGTCCGAGAATGCCCGACTGCGGAGGATTGAGGATCGGCGTCGAGAGCAGGGAGCCGTAGACGCCGCCGTTCGAGATGGTGAATGTGCCGCCGGTGAGCTCGTCGATGGTGAGCTTGTTGTCTTGGGCTCGCTTGCCGAACTCGCCGATGGCGCGCTCGATGTCGGCGATGCCCAGCGTCTCCGCGTTGCGCAGGATCGGTACCACGAGTCCCTTGCCGCCTCCGACTGCGATGCCGATGTCGCAGTAGTGGCGGTAGACGATGTCATCGCCGCGCACTTCCGCGTTGACCTGCGGGATCTCCTTCAGTGCCTCGACCGCGGCTTTCACGAAGAAGCTCATGAAGCCGAGCTTGGTCTTGTGGCGCTCGACGAAGCGCTCTTGGTGCGCCTTGCGCAGCGCCATGACCTCGCTCATGTCGATCTCGTTGAATGTGGTCAGGATCGCCGCCGTGCTCTGGGCCAGCACGAGGCGCTCGGCGATGCGCTTGCGTATCGGCGTCATCGGCACGATCTCCTCGCTGCGAGCACCGCCCCGACGCGCGGGTGCGGCGCCGGCCGGCGCGCTGGCCATGGCGGGTGTGTGGCGCTGGACATCTTCCTTGAGGAGCCTCCCGAGCGGGCCGCTGGCGGCGACCTCGGCGGCGGAGAGCCCGCGCTGGGCGAGTTCGCGCGCGGCCGAGGGCATCACGACTTTCCCGCCCTTGGCGGCGGCGGGAGCCGACGAGGGAGCGCTGTCCGCTGCCGCCGCCGAGGCTTTGGCGGTGGCCGGGGGCGGCGCGGGCTGGGCTCCGACCTCGAAGTAGCCGATCACCTCGCCGACCAGCGCCTTGTCACCCTTGCGCTTGAGCGTCTTCACGACGGCGCCAGCGCCGGGCGCGGGCAGCTCGACCGTGACCTTGTCGGTCTCGATCACCACGAGACCTTCGTCGGCGCGCGCGAGCTCGCCCGGCTTCTTGAGCCAGTCGCCAAGCTGCACTTCGGTGATCGACTCGCCCACGGAGGGCACCTTGAGTTCGACGGGCATGGAGGGATGGTCCTTGTCTTGGAGTCGGGCCGTGGAGCTAGCGGGCGGCGCGAGGGAGGTCTCGATCCTCGCCGCCTGCTTGGTCAAGGAGTGCTTGGTCAAGGAGTGGCGAAGGCACGCTCGAGGAGCGCGGCCTGTTCGAGGCGGTGGCTCGCGGGCGAGCCGGTGGCAGGCGACGCAGCGGCGCGACGCGCGAGACCGCGGAAGTTGCGGCCGCAGAGGTGCTCGCCGAAGCGCGCGCGCAGGAAGTGCCACGCACCGGCGTTCTCGGGCTCCTCTTGCACCCAGACGACTTCGGCGCGCTCCGCGTAGGGCGCGAGGGCGGCGCTGAGCTCGTCGTCGGACAGCGGGTAGAGCTGCTCGACGCGCAGGATCGCGACATCGAAGGCCCGGCGTTGCTCGCGCTCGGCTGCGAGTTCCAAGGCGACCTTGCCGCCGCACAGCACGACACGGCGCACGCCGGCTCGGTCGAGCTCGCGAGTGTCGGCGAGGATGCGCTCGAAGCGGCCTTCGACGAAGCGCTCGAGCGGCGAGACGCACACGGGGTTGCGCAGCAGGCTCTTGGGCGTCATCACCACGAGCGGCTTGCGCCACGGGCGCAGCACCTGACGGCGCAGGCAGTGGAACAATTGCGCCGGCGTGGTCGGCGTCACGACCTGGATGTTGTCGTCGGCCGCGAGGGCGAGGAAGCGCTCGAGGCGCGCGCTCGAGTGCTCGGGGCCCTGACCCTCGAAGCCGTGCGGCAGCAGCAGTACGAGGCCCGAGAGGCGATTCCACTTGTCCTCGGCGCTGACGATGAACTGGTCGATGATCGGCTGTGCGACATTGGCGAAGTCGCCGAACTGCGCTTCCCATGCGACGAGAGCGTCGGGGAATTCGAGGCTGTAGCCATACTCGAAGCCGAGCACGCCCGATTCCGACAGCGGCGAGTTGCGGATGTGGACCGGAGCGGCGCTGCCGCCAAGCGACGAGAAAATCTCGTGCTGGCGACCGTTCTGGGAGTCGTGAAGGATGGCGTGGCGATGGCTGAAGGTGCCACGCTCCGCGTCCTGACCGGTGAGGCGCACGCGGTGTCCGGCAGCGGCGACGGACGCGAGCGCGAGCGCTTCGCCCGCGGCCCAGTCGAGCGGCTTGGCGCCCCTGGCCATCGCGCGGCGTTGCTCGAGCATGCGTTCGAGCTTGGGGTGCACCGTGAAGCCTTCGGGCGCGCGTGCGAGGGCGTCGAGCAATTCCGCGCAGCGCGCGCGATCGAGCGCCGTGTCGGCCTCGGGTACATTCGCTTCGCGGTCGCCGATGTAGTTCTTCCAGCGCGAACCCTGGTGGGTCTTGGTCGCGACGAAGCCGTCGGCGTGTGCCTTGGAGAGGTCCTCCTCGAGCCGCGCGCGGCGCTCGCGCTCGATCGCTTCCGCCTCCTCGCGCGTGACTTCGCCGAGGCGCAGCAGATGGTCGAGGTAGCCCTCGCCGACGGGCTCGCGCTGGGCAATCGTCTGGTAGAGCAGCGGATCGGTGAAGCTGGGCTCATCGCCCTCGTTGTGACCGCGGCGGCGGTAGCCGTACATGTCGATCACGACATCGCGCTTGAAGCTGGCGCGGAAGTCGAGCGCGAGCTGCACGACCTGTGCCACGGCCTCGGGATCCTCGCCGTTCACATGGAAGATCGGGATCTGCAGCATCTTCGCCACATCGGTGCAGTAGGTCGACGAGCGCGAGTCCTGCGGTCCGGTGGTGAAGCCGATCTGGTTGTTCACGATCACATGGATCGTGCCGCCCGTGCGGTAGGCGCCGAGCTCGGAGAGGTTGAGCGTCTCCTGCACGATGCCCTCGCCGGCGAAGGCCGCATCGCCGTGGATCAAGAGCGCGAGGCTGCGAACGCCCTCGCAGTCGCCCGTGCGATCTTGCCCGGCGCGCACGCGCCCGAGGGCCACCGGGTTCACGAACTCGAGGTGGCTCGGGTTGAAGCACAGGGACAGATGAACGCCGTGCCCCGAGGGCGTGGCGTAGGTCGAGGTGAAGCCCTTGTGGTACTTCACATCGCCGCGGCCCATGTAGAGCTGCGGATCGGCGTCGGCAAACTCGCGGAAGATGTCCGCCGCGGGCTTGCCCATGATGTTGGCGAGCACATTGAGGCGGCCGCGGTGGGCCATGCCGATCACGACTTCGTCGATCTTCTGCTCGCCGCAGTGCTCGAGCGCGAGGTCGAGCAGCGGGATCAGGCTCTCGCAACCTTCGAGCGAGAAGCTCTTGGCGCCGAGGAACTTCTTCTGCACGAATTCTTCGAACAGCACCGCGTCCTGCAGCTTGACGAGGATGCGCAACTGGCGCTCGCGCGAGACTTCGAGCCGGTTCTCGCAGCTCTCCATGCGCTCCTCGAGCCAGCGCTTCACGCCGATGTCGTCGATGTGCATGTACTGCACGCCGATCGAGCGGCAGTAGGTGTTGCGCATGCGGTCGAGCACCGAGCGCAGGGTCTCGATGCCCCTGCCGTGGTATGTGCGCGCGCTGACCTTGCGGTCGAGGTCTTTGGGCCCGAAACCGTAGTAGGCGGGCTCGAGCTCGGGGTGCGGCGGGCGCGGCAGGCCGAGCGGGTCGATGTTCGCGATCAGGTGGCCGCGCACGCGGAAGCCGCGGATCAGCTGGTCGGCGCGGTCCTGAAGGTCGGCGACGCTCGCCTCGGCGCGCTCGCGGGGTGTCCCGCCCTGCTGGTGCAGCGGCCTCGGCGCGCTCGCGGCGGCCTCGCTGGTCGCGGTCAGGGGCTTTCCGCTCTGGGCGTCGAAATAGGCGCGCCAGTCCGCCGAGATCCCGTTGGGGTCGCGGAGGTACTCGCTGTAGAGGCCCTCGACGAAGGCCAGATTCAGGCTGCTCTGCAGGTTCGAATCCATGAGGCGGAGTTCGGGGCCGGTGCGGGACATCCTGAGCAGCGGCGAGCCGAGTTCCGAGGGGCAAACAGGATAGCGAACGGGCTCTGCCGACGGCAGGGCGGAGAGGGCGCGTCCGATGCGGTCCGAGAGGCTTCTGGAGGCGTGTCGAGCGGCAGGGCGTGCCGAGTGGGAGTTGGGGCGCTCGGCCGCGAGTTGGGGGCTAGGCGAGCGGTCCGACCCTCGCGCGCGCGCTGCGTTCGGATGTGTCCTCGGTGTCCGCGAGCAATGCCCCGTCGAGGTCGAGCTCCTGCGCGTCCTCCGCGAGGCGCTCGAGCTCCGAGCGCGGTCCGACCGCGAGCACGCGCAGGTCGCCCGGATGCAGGTGCGCGCGGGCGAGCTCGGCGAGGTCGGAAGGCGCGAGCGCCGCGAGCCGGCGCAGGCGTTCGAGCGGGTAGTCGTCGGGCCAGCCGAAGCGCTCGACGGTGTGCACGAAGGCCAGCCGGGCGGAGGCCGTCTCGAACTGGCGCGCCAGCCCCTGCAGGAGGGCTTCGCGGGTGAAGGCCAGCTCGGCGTCGGTCGGGCCCGCGAGGTACTCCGCGAGCTCGCGCCGCACCTCGCGGATCGACTCGGCGGTGTGGCGCGACTGCACTGCGAGTCCGACCGTGAAGGAGCCCGGGCCGCGGCGTGGCTCGAAGCCCGAGCGCACGCCGTAGGTGAAGCCGCGCTGCTCGCGCAGGTTGAGGTTGAGTCGGCTCGAGAACTGCCCGCCCAAGGGGTAGTTCACCGCCGCGAGCAACAGCCAGTCGGGGTGGCTCGCGGCGACCGCGCGGTGACCGATCCGCAGCTCGGTCTGCGCGGCGAGCGGGCGATCGACGCAGTACAGACCCGCGGCCGCGGCGCTCGCAGGCAGATCTTCGCTGCTGGCCGGCTCCGCGAGCGCGCCGGGCCAGCGACGCACGAGCGGTGCGAGCAAGTCGGCGGCCTCGTCGGCGCTCCAGTTGCCGACGAGTGCCACGCGTCCGCGGCGCGGATCGAGCGAGTGCTCGTGAAAGGCTCGCGCGCGCGCGACGCTCGCCGCTGCGACCGTGGCCTCCGTGCCGAGCGCGGAGTAGCCCAGGCTCGTCAGCGAACCTTCGAGCAGGCGATCCCACGCTGTGTCGGCGACGCGCGCGGCTTCCTCGCCGCGGCTGCGCAGCGTCGCCAGCCGCAGGGCTCGCACGCGTTCGAAGTCCAGCGGATCGAAGCGCGGCTCGAGCAGCGTCTCGCTCATGAGCTCGAGCGCCGGGCCGAGGTGGCGGTCGAGCACGCGCAGCGAGACCACCAGAGAGTCCTCGTCGACCCCGGCGCGCAGGTCGGCGCCGAGGTAGTCGAGTGCGTCGACGAGCTCGACCGTCGTGTGTTTGCGCGTGCCCTCTTGCAGGGCCCTGGCGACGAGCGACGCGAGCCCGAGCTCGTCGAGTCGCTCGCGCGCGCGGCCGCCGGGCACGCTGAGCTCGATCAGCGTCTCGGGCGCCGCGCTGGCGCGGCAGGTGGCGAGCGCGAGGCCATTGGTGAGCGTGCGTCGCTCGATGCGGGGCAGGCGCGCTTCGAGCGGACCCGAGCGCGGCGGAGCAGTCGTGCGATCGAGCGTCATGTGCGCCTGCCGCGCACGGCGTCGAGTGCGCGGCCTTCGGGGACGACCGAGAGCAGCACGGGCGGGCTGTCGAGCAGATGACGCGCAAGCACGCCGCGCACTTCCTCGGCGCTGGCGGCGCCGATGCGCTCTGCGTGCGCCGCGAAGGCCGCGGGATCGCCGCGCAGGACATCGGAAAGCACCAGCGCCTGCGTGCGGTGGGAAATCGACTCGAGCCCGCGCACGAAATCCGCTTCATGGCGATGGCGCATGCGCTGCAGCAGCGCGGGATCGACGCCCTTGCGACGCACTTCCTCGAGCAACTCGAAGGTGCGCGCGCACAGACGCTCGAGCGTGACTCCGGCTGCCGCGGTGAGCGTGATCGTGAAGCGGCCCGCGACATCGCCGCAGAAGGAATCGCAGGTCACATTCTTCGCGAGCAACTCGTCGATCGTGAGCGCGCGGTCGAGCACCGAAGCGCGACTCGCGGAGAGCACCATCGCCAGCATCTCGAGGGCGGCCTCGTCGGCGGAACCGGCCTCCGGCGTGGGCCACGCGAGCGTGAGCTGCGGCAACGCGACCTTGTCCTCGACCACCACTGCGACTTCGCGCTCGAGTCGCACGGGCCCTGCTCGCATCGGCGTCGGCTCGGGACCGCGCGGCAGCTCGCCGAACCAGCGCTCCGCGAGCTCGATCGCGCGCTGGAGCGAGACATCGCCACCCAGGCCGAGCGTGGCGTTGTTGGGTCCGTACCAGCGGCGGAAGAAGGCCGCGACATCGTCGAGCGTCGCCGCGATCAGGTCCTCGTGGGAGCCGATCGGCAGGTGCGCGTAGGGATGCCCCGCCGGAAACAGCGCCGCGGCGAGCGCTTCGTGCGCCTTGGCGTAGGGGCGCTGCTCGTAGTTCTGGCGCTTCTCGTTGCGCACGACATCGCGCTGGTTGTCGAGCTTCGCTTGTGTCATCGCGTCGAGCAGGAAGCCCATGCGGTCGCTCTCGAGCCACAGCGCGAGCTCGAGCTGGTTCGACGGCACGGTCTCGAAGTACAGCGTGCGATCGAAGCTGGTGTTGCCGTTGAGCGTGCCGCCCGCCTGCGTCACATGCCGGAAATGCCCGTCGGACGCGACATGGCCAGAGCCTTGGAACAGCAGGTGCTCGAAGAGATGCGCGAAGCCCGTGCGCCCCGCCTCCTCGCGTGCGCTGCCGACATGGTAGCCGACATAGACCGCAGCGACCGGCGCGCTGGAGTCGGGGTGCACGACAAGTCGCAAGCCATTGGGGAGGACATGGACATGGTGATGGAGTTCGCTGCCGAACGCGCGAGCGGCGAGCGGAACGACTTCAGCGCGGCTCATCGCCTCAGATCTTGCCACAGGCAGCGGGCCATTGCCCGATGCCCGCGGCCCTGCCGGCTGAAGCAGAAGGACGAGCTCGTGGAGATTGCGCCAGCGCGAGCGCCGACGCGTCACTTCCAGGCGCGCACGAGCGCCAAGTGCACCTCGCCCTCGGCGCGACCGTCCTTCCAGCTGGTCCAGCGCGTGTCGAGGCGCGCTTCGCTCGTGAAGCGGATCTCGGCGGTATGCATGTGCCAAGTGGCCCAGCCGATGTTGGCGCCACCGGCGAAGTCGAAGCGAATGACATCGGCCTCCGCGCTCGCGCGGGCCAGCATGCGCGGCTGGTTGCCCAGACAGTAGTGCACGAGCGCGAGAGCGCCGTCGTCGAGGTAGTAGACGGTCGACATCTCGCGATGGCTGCCGCAGAAGACCGTCTCGACGAGCGCGGTGCCGCCGCTCGTCACGCGGTAGTTCACGCGCGTGCCGGTGGGAGCGTCGCCCTCGCCTGCGAGCGCAATCCAGTCGCCTTCGAGGCGCTTGAGTCGTTCGAACTGCTCCGAGGCGCCGGGCACGGAGGCCGGCTGGCCGCCGATGGAGGCGCAGGAGGCGAGGGCGAGGAACGGCAACAGTTGAGAGACGATGCGCATAGCGAGCCGATTGTAAGAACTCATGTGTGCTTCGATGCAACTCGGCCGGCGCGGTCGCAGGTCGTAGACGGCGGGCGTAGAGTGCTGGAGCGCGCCGGTCGCGCGAAAGGAACTCGATTCCGATGAAGTGGCTCGCCGTGGTCTCGCTCGCTGTCTGCCCGTCCCTTGCCGGTTGCATGAACATGGCAGCGCGCACGGCAGCGTCCGCGACGCTCGAGACATGGGACGCCGAAGAAGCGGCCAAGACGAGCGGGTTAGTGGCCTACAAGGACGCCGGACGCTCGGCGGACTCTGCGGCGCTCGACCCCGCAGCGGGGCCGAGCGAGGTCGTGGCCGATGCGCCCAAGGAGGCGCGGCAGGTGATCTACAGCGCTTCGCTGTCGATCGTGGTGCTTTCGCCGGCGGCGGCGCAGGCCTCGGTCAAGTCCTTCGCGGAAGCGGCCGGCGGCTGGATGTCGGAGAGCGACGCGCGCACGATCACGGTGCGCGTGCCCGCGGCGCAGTTCGAGCCGCTGCTCGAACGCATTGGGCAGCTCGGGGAGATCGTCGACCGCTCGGTGCGCGCCGAGGACATCACCGAGGCGCTCGTCGAGCTCGACATTCGCATCGACAACGCGCGTCGAGCGCGCGAGCGGCTGCTCGCGCACCTCGAGAAGAGCGAGAAGATGGAGGACACGCTGCGCATCGAGGCCGAGCTCGCGCGCGTGACGGTCGAGCTCGAGGCGCTCGAAGGGCGCGCGCGTTTTCTGCGTTCGCAGGTCGCGATGAGCACGATCCGTGTGTCCTTCGATCGCTCCAAGTCGGCGCCGCGCGGCGAAGGCGCGCTCTTGCCGTTCGACTGGATCGCGCGCCTGGGCAACGGGCTCGTGGCGGGCTCGGTCGAGGGACGCCCCCGACGCCCGGGTTTGTTCGCCAGCGGGCCGCGCTTCGAGCCGCCGAGCGCGTTCCTGCGCTACTACAGCGATCATGACACGGTCGAGGCGATGAACGCCGAGGGCGTGCGCATCAAGGTTCAGCGCGAGGACAACTACGACAAGGGCGCGCTCGCATTTTGGGCCAAGCTCGCGCGCGCCGAGCTCGTGCGCTCGCGCGCGCTCGTCGTCACCGCGGAGCGCGAGCTCGGCGAGGATCGGGCGCTGGTCGCTGGTTCGCGCGAAGTCGCCGGAGTGGTCCACGACTACCTGCTCGTGATCGCTCGCACGAAGGACGCTGTGTACACCTTCGAGGCGTGGGGGCCGCGCGACCTGTTCGCGCCGCTTGCGGCAGACATCGAGAAGAGCGCGCTTTCGCTGCGGCGCTGAACGCTCGCCGTCGCCTGCGTGCGGCGCACCTGCCGAGCCGCACGCCGCTGCGCCGCTCGTTCCAGCTGTCATGAAGGGCGCCTCTGCCACGCGAGAGGCTCGCGCACATGCGCTGGACCCCGCAAGTCGCTTCGGGCGCTCTCAGTTCGTGATGTCGCCGAAAGTCACCATCTCGCGGCGAGATTTGTCCCACAGTTTGAGACGCAGGTTGCCGATCACATCGCGCGGCCGCAGGGTCGTGCGAATCGGGTTCTGCAGCTCCGGCATCTCGGCCATCGCCTGGGGCAGGCGGTAAAAGGGGATCTGCGCGTTGAGGTGGTGGACGTGATGGAAGCCGATGTTGCCCGTGAAGAAGCGCAAGAGCGCGCCCGTCTCGAGGTAGCTCGAGGTCGCCACGGAAGCCGAGAGGTAGTCCCACTCGTCCTCTTCGGGCACCTGCATGCCGACGAAGTTGTGCTGGGAATAGAACAGGTAGGCGCCCAGCGCCCCCGTGCTCACGAAGGGGATCAGGTATAGGAACAGCAACGGCTCGAAGCCGCCGTAGATCGCGAGCAGCGGGACGCCGATCAGGTGGCACAGGAGCGCCGCAGCCGAGTCCCAGTACTTGCGCGGGTCCTTCACGAAGTTGGTTACGCAGATCGAATACGCGAACACGGTCAGGCTCGCGAACACGATCGTCAGCGGGTGGCGCGCGACGCGGTAGAAGAGCCGGTCGCCCTTCGAGGCCCGGCGCCACATGTCGGTGGTCATCAGCGGGAACGAACCAGTGCTCGCTTCCGAGCGCTTGCCGACATGCTTGTGGTGGTAATTGTGCCCGTAGCGCCAGGCGTTCGGCGGCGTCATCAGGACCATCCCGAGCACGAAGAAGATGCCCTCGGCAATCCGCGATCCCGTGAGGATCGAGCCGTGCATGAAGTCGTGGAACAGGATGAAGGCGCGCACGAACACCAGCGTGGCGAGGATCGATGCGGCGAGCTGCACGGGCCACCAAGGCGCGGCGCCGGCCACCACCAGCGCGCCGACGAGCAGCGAGACGGTGGTGATGAGGTGCATCCAGCTGCGACCGCGCGAGTCGAAGGCGTAGCGCTCCGTGGCGCGCAAGAGGTCGCGACCCGTGCGCAGGCTGTCGGTGGGGGCGCTGGCCGGGGCTCCTTGCCTGCTGTTGTGGAGGCCGGGGAGCGGTATCGCGGGAGAACTGGACAAGACTTGCATCGCGGCACTATAGGTCCGGGCCGTACTCGATGGAACCGCGAGTCCCTGCGCCGTCCGCTCACTCGAGCCGCGACTCAGTCATGGCGTGCTACTGTGCGCTGCGCTCGCCGATGACCGCCGCCGTTTCCAGCCCTGAAGTGCCCGCTTTCGAGGTGCATTCGATCGAGCACTGGTGCGCCGAGCTCGTGCTCGCGACGGCCGTTGGGGCGAAGCTCGACCCCAGTTCGGCCCCCGACGCGCGGCGCACGGAAAGCTGGACGCCGGGCGCGGCGCCGGTCCGGCTCGAGCGTCCGGGGCGGCCGCACGAGTGGCGCGTGACTTCCCGCAGCCCCTCCGCCCCGCGCCCCGAGGGCCTGCGCGATCCGGGCGCGCGTTCCCGCCTCCTTCACACCTTCGTGCACCACGAGCTGCAGGCGGCGGAGTTGTTCGCGTGGGCCGTGCTGGCGTTTGCGGACGCGCCGCGGGAGTTCCGCGCCGGACTGGTGCGCTTGTGCGAGGAAGAGCTCGCCCACCTGCGCCTTTACCGCGGCCTCCTGCGCCGCGCTGGCCGCGACTTCGGCTGCGAGCCCGTGCGCGACTGGTTCTGGCAGCGCGTGCCGAGCTGCGCGACGCCCGAGTCCTTCGTGGCGCTGCAGGGCCTCGGCCTCGAGGGCGCCAACCTCGAGCACTCCGCGCGCTACGCGGCGGCCTTCCGGGCTGCGGGCGACGAGGAGGCCGCGCAGGTGCTCGAGCAGGTCGAGCGCGACGAGATCGGCCATGTCGCCTTCGCCGCCCACTGGTTCGAGCGCTTCACGGGTGCACCGCTCGACTACGACATGTGGCGCTCGGCCCTGCCTTCGCCGCTCACGCCCGCGGTCCTGCAGGGGCGTCCGCTCAACCGCGCCGCGCGCCGCAGCGCGGGCCTCGACGA
>VGYZ01000024.1 GCA_016872795.1 Planctomycetota bacterium | reverse complement strand
AAGCGGGTGTTCAAGCGGGTGTTCCAGCGGGTGTTCCAGCGGGTGTTCCAGCGGGTGTTCCAGCGGGAGCTAGCCGTGCTCGGCCGGGTCCCCGAGGTCGTGGGGATCCTTGCCGTGCTGCTCTTCCCACTGCTCGAGGGTCATCAGCACTTCGCGTGCCTTGCTGCCCTTGTGGTCGCTGACGATGCCATATTCGGACATCAGGTCGAGCAGGCGCGAGGCGCGCGTGTAGCCGACGCCCAGCGCGCGCTGGAGCAGGCTCGCCGAGCCGCGCTTGGTCTTGAGCACCACGCGCACGGCCCTGTCCCAGTCGGGATCGTCGAGCGCGTCCTCGATGCCGCCGCCGCGCGTGCTGCTCCCGCCCTCGTCGTCCTCGTCGTCCTCGCCTGCGCGCGGGCTCATCAAGTCGGCGAGGTTCTTGCCCTCGCCCGTGGTGAGCTGCACGAGCTCCTGCGAGTAGGTCTGCACCGAGTCCTTGGTCACGAACGAGACGATCTTCTCGAGCTCGCTGTCGTCCACATAGACGCCCTGCACGCGCTTGACGCCCGAGGTACCCGGGGGCGTGTAGAGCATGTCGCCGTTGCCGAGCAGCTTCTCCGCGCCCTGCGTGTCGACGATCACGCGGCTGTCGACGCCGTTGGTGACCTTGAAGGCGACGCGGCACGGCAGGTTGGCCTTCATCACGCCCGTGATGACATCGGTCGAGGGGCGCTGGGTGGCGAGGATCAGGTGGATGCCGACGGCGCGCGACTTCTGCGCGAGGCGCATGACCGTCCGCTCGGCTTCCTTCTTGGCGATCATCATCAGGTCGGCGAACTCGTCGATCACGATGACGATGTAGTGCGACTTGCGCGGCGTGCGATCCTCTTCGAAGTGCTCGCCCATGCGCTCGCGCAACTCGGCCTCGCTGAGCGAGTTGTAGGCCTTGATGTTCTTGACCTTGGCGTGCTTGAAGAGCTCGTAGCGCGCCTCCATCTTCTCGACGATCCAGTTCAGGACCATCGTCGCGCGCTTCATGTCCGTCACCGTCGGGCCCATGAGGTGCGGGATGCGCGAGAACATCTCGAGCTCGACCTGCTTGGGGTCGATCAGGATCAGCTTCACCTCCTGCGGGGAACGCGTGAGCAGGAAGCTCGCGAGGATCGTGTTGATGCACACCGACTTGCCCGAGCCGGTCGTGCCGGCGACGAGCAGGTGCGGCATGCGCGCGAGGTCCTCGACCACGGGCGCGCCTTCGGTGTCGACGCCGAGGAACAGCGGCAGTCCGTAGTTCTTGCTGTCGTAGGCCTCTTCGCGAACGATCTCGGAGATGCGCACCGTGCGGCGCGCGGGGCTCGGCACCTCGACGCCGACCACCGACTTGCCCGGGATCGGCGCGATCACGCGCACCGATGTGGCCTTGAGCGCGCCCGCGATCTCCTGCTGCAGGCCGGTGATCTTGTTGAGGCGCGTGCCCGAGGCGACTTCGAGTTCGAACAGCACGACGGTCGGGCCGACCTTGGCCTCGACCACCGCCGCATCGACCTTGTACGAGCGCAGCACGGCCTCGAGCGCACGCGCCTGAGCCTCCAGCCCGTCCCTGCTCGCGGCGCTCTGCGCCTCGGAGGCGATCAGCAGCGACAGCGGCGGGTAGGTCCAGTTGTCGACGCCGCTGGTCGGCAGCTCGAAGTCGAGCGAGCGCTGCTTCTCGACTTCCTTGGGCTTGGCGCGTTCCGCGAGCTTCTCCGCGAAACGCCGGCGCTTTTCGGCGAGCTCGGCCTCGTCGACGGAGGGCAGCACGACCGACTCGTCGTCGGGCGGCGGGAGTACCAATCCCCCCTCCGGTCCCTCGGAGCCGATGTCGCCGTCCTCGCTGTCGCCGAGGCGCTCGGTGGGGCTCGCTGGGAGCGGTGCCGGCACGGGCTCGAGCATGTGCACGCCGATGTCCTCGTCGTCGTCGACGATGTTGTCCTCGTCGAGCGGGTGCTGGCGTCGCGAGCGCGCGGGCTTGTCCGTCGTGGCCTCGGGCGTTGCGACCGCGCTCGCGCTGTTCGCGCCAACTTCGGCCGAAACCAACGCGTCCGCCGTGGCGCCGATGTCGTTGCCGCGCACGAAGTCCCACAGGCCGAGCACGAGCCGACCCATCCACAGGGACACCGAGCGAAGGAGCGACTCGCCGCGCTCTTCGCGGCGCTTGCGCGCCCACTCACCGAAGGCCGCGAGCGCCGGATAGAACGCCATCTCGGTGGCGAGCATGAACGACACCGCGGCGAGCACCGGCAAGAGGATCCACAGGCCGCCGTAGCCGAACTTCTCGACCAGCACCGGCGTCAGGCGGAACGCGAGCCAGCCGCCGGGGCCGTAGGGCGAGCGCGCCGTCGGCTCCAGCGCGCCCTCGGGATCGACCGCGAGCTGGATGATGCACGCGAAGGCGAGCACGAAGCACAGGCCGGCGACGAGGCGCAGCGCGGCGAGCTTGACTTCCTTGCGCGCGACGAGCACCGCGCCCCACGCGCAGCCGAGCACGCACAGGAACGCGCCCGCATTGCCGGCGGCCGCAAACGCGCCCTTGGCGTAGTAGTAGCCGACGAGTCCGCCCCAGTTGTAGCCCTTGGCGAGCGGATCGCCCGGCGGCGCGTAGAAGCTCACCATCGACACGCCGAGCCACAGGGACAGCGCGATCAAGAGCAGTCCCTTGATCTCTTGGATGTGCGCGGCGGTGGTGCGCTCCTCGGCGCTGGTGAGTTCGCGCTCCTGCTTGCCCTTGCGCGCGGCGGGCGACTCGTCGGGCGCGCTCGCCGCGCTCGCGTCCGAACCGAACAGACCGCGGGCCCACGCGCTCGCGCGCGCGAACATCCCGCTCGCTTGCTTCGACCTTGCCGGATCTTTCCGCGCCACCCGCACACCCCTCGCCATGGACACCGAGACGGGAGCGCGCGCAAGAACTTGCGCGTTCCTAGCGATGTCGCTCGCGCGGCGGGTCGACGAGATCGACCAACACGGCGGCGACAGCGCGCTTCGTGCGGCGCTCGACGCGCTGCACGGACCCGTCCTGCCCGAGGATCGTCACGGTCGCGCGCTCGCTATTCAAGACCGAAGCGTCGTTCAGCACGATGAAGTCCGCGTTCTTGCGGGCAAGTTTCCCCAGCGCCCGGCGCAGTCCACAGCCCGTTTCGAGCGCGAACGCCACCACCCGGCGCGCTCCCTTGCGGCGCGCGAGGGTCGCGACCACATCGGGATTGCGCACCAGCTCGAGCCGCGCGCGCGCCGCCCCGCCGTCCTTGGCGCGCCACTTGCCGCCCAGCCGCCGTGCCGCTCGCCAGTCGGCCACCGCCGCCGCCATGAACAGCACCTCGGCGCCGCGGAACTCGCGCCGCAGGACGGCCAGCATCTCGCGCGCGCTCTCGACATCGATCCGTCGCACCCCCGCGGGCGTCTCCAGGGCCACCGGACCGGCGACGAGGGTCACCGAGCAGCCCCGCCGCGCCGCCTCGGCGGCGATGGAAAAGCCCATCTTCCCGCTCGAGGCGTTCGACAGGTAGCGCACCGGGTCGAGCCACTCCCGGGTCGGACCGGCGCTGACGAGGATCCTCAAGGGGCGGCGCGGGCTCATCGGCGCGCGAGGGCCGCGGCGACGGCGGCGACGAGCTCCGCGGGCTCCCTCAGGCGTCCCTTGCCGTCGACGCCGCAGGCCATGTGGCCGCTGTCGGGCTCGAGCACCTGCCAGCCGTCGCCGCGCAGGGTGGCGAGGTTCCGCGCGATCGGCGGCGAGCAGAGCATGTGCGGGTTCATGGCCGGGGCCACGAGGCGCGGCCGGCCGGCGGGCAGCGCCAGCGCGACCGTGCTCGCGAGGTCGTCGGCCAGACCGAGCGCGAGGCGCGAGAGCAGCCCGGCGCTCGCGGGGGCGACGAGCAGCAGCTCGGCCCAGGTGGCGAGCTCGATGTGGTCCATGGCGCCGCGGCGCTCGGGCCCGAATTCGTCGACCGCCGCGCGCTCTCCGGTGACGGCCTCGAACAGCTGGGGATGAACGAGCGTCGCCGCCCGGGGCGTCAGGACGCAGCGCACCTCGTGACCGGCCTGCGCCAGCTTGCTGGCGAGGTCGCAGGCCTTGTAGACGGCCACCGAGGCGCCGGCGACGAGCAGGATGCGGGCCATGGTCGGGGTGCTCTCCTTGATGCGGCTGGGTCGGCGCTCACTCGAGCCCGATCAACGAGCGGATCTGGCGCAGGGCGCGCTCGATCTCGTCGTTGATCACGATATGATCGTACTTCACGCGCTCGCGGTACTCGTCCTCGGCCTTCTTGAGGCGGCGCTCGACGATTTCCGGCGCGTCGGTCCCGCGGCCGACGAGGCGCCGGCGCAGGGTCTCGAAGTCCGGCGGGGCCACGAACACATACAGGCCGGGTTCGCCGAGAGCCTTGAGCTGGTTGGCGCCCTGCACATCGATCTCGAGCAGGAACACCTCGCCGCGGGCGAGCGCTTCCTCCATCGGCTTGCGCAGCGTGCCGTAGAGGTTGCCGTGCACTTCCGCGTGCTCGATGAAGGCGCCCTCGCGGATCAGCTGACGAAACTGCTCGGGGTTGATGAAGTGGTAGTCGCGGCCGTCGACCTCGCCCTTGCGCATGGCGCGCGTCGTGGCGGAGATGGAGAAGTGCACGCGCGGGTCCTCGAGCAGGCGGCGGCAGAGCGTGCTCTTGCCGGCGCCCGACGGCCCGCTCATCACCACCATCTGGCCCTTGCGCGTCGGCGCTTCGCGGCTCGGCACGGCCTACTCCACATTCTGCACCTGCTCGCGCAGGCGCTCGATCTCGGTCTTGAGCTCCACCACCGCGTGCGCGACCTCGGCATCGTTGCACTTGGAGCCGATCGTGTTCGCTTCGCGCAGGAACTCCTGCACGAGGAAGTCGAGCTGCCGACCGACGGGCGTGCGCTTGGCGCACAGGGCCTGCAGCTGGCCCAAGTGGCTGGCGAGGCGCGTGAGCTCTTCGGTCACATCGAGCCGGTCGGCGATCAGCGCGATCTCGCGCGCGAGGTCCGCGGGCGCGAGCGCCGTGCCGGGGCCGAGCAGCTCGGCCACGCGCCGCTGGAGGTTCTCCTGGTGCGCGCGCACGACGAGTGGCATGCGCGTGCGAATGCGCTCGACGATCGCGGCGATGGTCGCGCCGCGCAGCCCGAGGTCGCGAGAAAGAACCGCACCCTCGCGCTCGCGCATCTCGCCGAGTGCATCGAGCGCCGCGTCGACGACGGCGAACAGCACGGAGCGCGCCGCCGCGACGGCCGCAGAGTCGGGCGCGCTGCGAAAC
This sequence comes from Planctomycetota bacterium, assembly GCA_016872795.1. GTDB lineage: Bacteria > Planctomycetota > UBA1135 > UBA1135 > F1-120-MAGs118. Next base: position 44,972 of record VGYZ01000024.1, on the reverse strand, counting down.
ACGCCGGGCAGGCGCGCGATGTCGTCGATGCCGAGCTTGGCGCCGAGTCGCAGCTCGTCGTTGAGCTTCTCGAGCAGCTCGCGGTAGCGCTGCGCGAGCGCGAGGTCGAGCTCGATCGGCGCCAGCGCCACGCCGGAATCGAGCGCCACGTTCAGGTTGACCGCGCCGCGCTCGAGCCGCTCGCGCACGCGCGCCTCGACCTCGGCCTCGAGTGCGCCGAGTTCGTCGGGCAGGCGCAGCTTGAGCTGCAGGAACTTGTGGTTCACCGCGCGCACTTCCGCGCGCAGCGCCAGCCCTCTCTCGCTCCGACTCGCGGAGCCGAAGCCGGTCATCGAGCGCATCGTCGCGCTAGCTCGCCTTCACCGCGCCGGGGCGGCTGCCGGGCTTGATCGCGGGCCCGTGGGTGCCGGCCGCGCACAGCGGGCACTCCGAGGGCAGCCAGGACTGCACATCGACCTGTGCGAGACATGTGAACGGCAGGCTGTCCTGCTCGAACGGCTGCGCGAGGCCGGAGCGATTGATGATCGACGCGACGCCGATCGGAACCGCGCCGTAGCTGCGCACGACCTCGAACACCTCGCGGCAACTGCCGCCGGTGGTGAGCACATCCTCGACCACCAGCACGCGCTGGCCCGGCTCGAGGTGGAACCCGCGCCGCAGGGCGAACTTCTCGTTGACGCGCTCGGTGAAGTACGAGCTGAGGCCGAGCGCGCGCGCGACTTCGTGGGCCCATGTCACCGCGCCCATCGCCGGCCCGATCACGATGTCGGGCGCGACAGTGAGCTTGGCGGCGACGGCCTGCGCGAGATGCTCCGCCTTGCGCGGATCGGCGAGCAAGAGCGCGCACTGGAAGTAGCGGTTCGAGTGGCGACCGGACGAGAGCAGGAAGTGACCTTCCAGCATCGCGTTGGTGCGCCGGAACAGGTCGAGGACTTGTTCCTGGTTCATGGCGCTACTGGTTGGAAGGCGGAGCCGTCGAGTCGGCCGGGGCGGGAGCGCCGGCGTCGAGCGGAGCCGGCGTCAGCACCGGGCCCGGGATCGAGTCGATCGCGGAATGCGGCGTCTTGTTCATGAAGTGGATCACGAGGGCCGCGCCGAGGAACACCGCAGCCGTCCAGGCCGTGAAGGTGTTGATGCCCTTCGAGCCGGGGCCGAAGGTCTCGCGGCCGTGGACGCCGAGCGCCTCTCCGAAGCCGCCGCCGCGACCTTCCTGCAGGAGCACGACGACGATCAACACGATCGCCGCGAGGACGAAGAGGATGTAGCAGAGAACGGTGAGGATCGACATGGCTTGCGCCCGCGCGGAGGGCGGGCGGAGGGACTCTAGTGGAAGCGGACGATCCCGAGGAAGGAATCGACCTTGAGGGAAGCACCCCCGACGAGCGCGCCGTCGACATCCGGCGCGGCCATCAGGGTCGCGATGTTATCGGGCTTGACGCTGCCGCCATACTGGATGCGCACGGTTTGGGCGAGCCGCGCGTCGTACAGGCCCGCGAGCACGCCGCGAAGGTGCGTGTGGGCCGCGCCCGCCTGCTCCGGGGTGGCGTTGCGGCCGGTGCCGATGGCCCAGACGGGCTCGTAAGCGATCGTGACCCGGCCGAGCTGCTCGGCCGAGAGGCCCTTGAGTCCCGCCGTGAGCTGGCGGCCGATGACAAGGTCGGTGCGGTTGGAGTCGCGCTCGTCGAGCTGCTCCCCCACGCACAGCACCGTCGACAGCCCGGCCGCGAGGGCGCGCTGGACCTTGCGGTTGCAGAGCTCGTCGCCCTCGCCGTAGAGGTGGCGGCGCTCGCTGTGGCCGACGAGCACGCAGGTGGCGCCGATGTCGACGAGCATCTCGGCCGAGACCTCGCCGGTGAAGGCGCCATGCTTCTCGTCGCACAGGTTCTGGGCGCCGACCCCGATCCCGGAGCCCGCGAGCGCGCGCACGACCTCGTCCAGGTAGACGAAGGGCGGGAAGACCGCGACATCGCGCTCGGCGAGCACGCTCGCGGAGAGCGCGTCGCGCAGGGAGCGCGCGAGCTCGAGCGCGCCCTTGCGGTCGAGGTTCATCTTCCAGTTGCCGGCGAGGAACGGCTTGCGCTTCAACGGGCGAGCTCCACGAAGGTCGAGAGGCGCTTGCCGTCGAGGCTGGCGAGCGCGCGGGCGTCGGCGGAAATGCGCGCGAATTCCTCGAGGGAAATGGCCTGATGGCCGTCGCAGTGCGCCTCGCTCGGGGCGGTGTGCACATCGACCATGATGCCGTCGGCGCCCGCGGCGAGTCCGGCGCGCGCGAGGGCGCGCACGAGGTCGGCGCGACCGGCCGCGTGGGACGGGTCGACGATCACCGGCAGGTGCGTCATGCGCTTGAGCGCGGCCACGGCGCCGACATCGAGCACATTGCGCGTCGAGGGATCGAAGCCGCGGATGCCGCGCTCGCACAGGACCACATGCGGATTGCCGCCGGCAAGCACATACTCGGCCGCGAGGCAGAACTCGCGCAGGGTGGCCGAGAAACCGCGCTTGAGGAGCACGGGCTTGCGCAGCCGGCCGACCTCCGCCAAGAGCGCGGAGTTGGCCATGTTGCGCGATCCGACCTGGATCAGGTCGGCGACCTCGGCCACGGCGTCGACATCGCGGGTGTCGAGCACCTCGGTGACGACCGCGAGGCCGGTCTGGAGCTTGACGCGGGCGAGCATCTCGAGCCCGCGCTCGCGCGAACCCTGAAACGAGTAGGGCGAGGTACGCGGCTTGTAGGCGCCGCCGCGCAGCACCGTCGCGCCGTGGGCGCGCACGCCACGCGCGATCTCGAGCAGGCGCGCCTCGTCCTCGACCGCGCAGGGGCCGGCGATCACGGTGGCGTGACCGGCGCCGAAACGGCCTTCCCCGACCTGCACGAGGGTGTCAGGGGCTCCCGGGGCACGCTGGAAGCGCTCGCGGGCCTCTCCGGCGTCGAGAATGGCCTCGATGCCGACTAGGTCCTCGAAACGGGAGCGGTGGTCGGGGGCGCCACGGCCGGAGAGCTCGAGCAGCTCGCGCTGGGGCTCGAGGGCGCGGACCGCGTAGCCGAGCTCTCGGGCCAGCGCCAACACGGCGGCTCGTTCAGGCTCGGGCAGGTTCTTGCGGAGGCGGACGAGCATGGGCTGGGATGAGCGGGCTGGAGCGATCACCCAATGGGGCGAGCCAGTATAGATACGCCTTTTCTCGCTCACAATCCGCACCCCAACAACCCGCGCAGCCCAAAAACAATGTCCCCCGCGAGCGACCCCGGAGCGGGCCGGGGCGACGCGGGACGCGAGGCTGGCGCGCGGGCGCCCTGAAAAATCCGAACTTGCTGGAACCGACACCGCGTCTGCGCACTAGGCTGGAGGGCGCGCGCGCGGGCCCCGCTGCCCGCCGCCTCCCGAGGAGCAAACCATGGACTTCCAGCGTATGCGCCGTCTGGCTCTCGCCATGACGTTTTTGGCGTCGGTCGGGATCCCGGCCAGCGCCCTGCCGGGGTGATGAACGGGTCGCGGTGGGGCGAGTTCGCCCCCGTCCTTCCAGCCTCCGGCGGGGCCCCCGCCTCCCAGTGGCGCCGGTCCCGTCTCGGGCGGTGCCAGTCTGCCTGAGATCCTGCGCGGCCCGACCGCGAAGAGCATCCTCAAGCTCACTTGGGAGTATCCGACCTACAAGGCGCCGCAGGTCCAAGACGACGGCCGCTCCAAGGCCGCCGCCGCCAAGCGGGCGCTCAGCCGCGAGGAGGCGCTCGCCTACATCGCCGGCAAGGATCCGCGCCCGCTGCTCGTGCTGCGCGAGTGCAAGACATGCAACGGCACGGACGACGCGCTGCTCAGCCGCGGCAAGGTCGACAACGAGCGCACCTTCCTGCTCTCGCGCTGGTTCCACTGCGTCAAGCTGCCCGTCGATGTGCTGGAGAAGGACCACCCCTTCCACAACCTGTTCGACGAGAAGGATCCCGAGCACATGTTCCTCGGCAGCGCCGATGGCAGCGTGCGCAAGGCGCTCGAGAGCGAGCGTTCGCGGGTCGAGCTGTGGGACGCGATGACCGCGGTGCTGCGCGGCTCGTACCAGAAAGAGCCCGAGTCGACGGTCAAGAAGATGCAGAAGCTGATCGACGAGTTCGATCGCGCCGACGAGCAGCTGCTCGCGCTCGAGCAGCGCATCGACGCCCTGCTCGAGAGCGAAGGACCCGACTCGAAGAAGCTCAAGAAGGCCAAGGAGGAACTCGAGAGCGCGCGCAAGCAGCGTGAAGAGGTCTTCCGTTCCCTCGATCAGGCAACCGCCGAGCTCAAGCTGCGCAAGCCGCAGTCCAAGACCGAAGCAGGCAAGGTCGAGCCGGGCAAGTGACACGCGCGGGCAGGGCGCGCCAGCCTTCCGAGCCCCGCGCCAGTCTTCCCAAGCCATGAGAGTTCGCACGCAGGGCGGCCGACGCACGACGTGGGCCGCCCTGCTCGCATGTCTGACGTTGCTGCTCGCGCTCGCGCCGTCCGCACGCGCGCAGGACACATCGCTCGAGGAATTCCCCGAGGTCGATCCCTACACCAAGGGTGATCCCGCGGCGCTCGAGCGCCTCGGCATCGTGCGCACGGGCTCGATGCCGTGGACGGAGACGCACACGAGTGACGGCGTGCGCGAAACGCTCGGCGGCGTGCCCGTGATCTTCCTCGAGACGGCGCACTTTCGCATCGCGTCGACGCTCGAGACATACAAGCCCAAGGGCGACGCGATCGAGAAGGAACTGCTCGAAGCGGAGCTTGCGGCCTTCAAGAAGCGCTGTCGCGGCTTCAAGGCGCCCTCGAAGCTCGACCCGTGGTTGCGCGCGCATCTCTACGCGCAGCGCTGCGAAAAGCTCTACGCCGACTTCACGCGCGCGTTCGGCCTCAAAGAGGAGGATTTCCTGAGCCTCGAAGCGAAGGCCAAGGAAGGTCGCCCCATGGGGCAGGGCCCGTACCTCGGGCAGAAGAACAAGTACACGGTGCTCGTCACCGAGAGCACGAGCGCGATGGCACGCTACCTCAAGGCGCGCTTTCAGGTCGAGCTCGAGTACAGCTACCGCGCGAAGTGGCCCGACGGCTACTTCCTCGGCATCAACTTCGAGGCCTTCGAGCAGAACGGCCGCGACCTCGATGTGTGCCTGCACACGGCGCTCGTCGGCGCGCTCGCGCAGAACCTGCTCGACGGCTACCGCGACTCGAACCAAGCTCCGCCGAACTGGCTGCGCTACGGGCTCGCCCACTGGTTCGCGCGCAAGATCGACACGCGCTGGAATCAGTGGAACGGCGGCGGCACCGGCGACCTCGAGGCCGACAAGCTGCACATCTGGGAGCCGCGCGTGTACGGGCTCGTCAAGAACGAGGCCTGCACGAGCTGGACCGAGATGATGGGCTGGCAGGGCTACGAGGACATCCAGCCGCGCGAGCACATGGTGGCGTGGGCGGCCGTCGACTGGCTCCTCACGGCGCGGGCCGAGACCGCGCGCGCGCTGCTCTACGAGCTCGCCGAGCCCGTGAACGACTACGGACCGGAGCGGCCCGCGAAGCTGCTCGCGCAGCAGGGGCGCGCCTTCCAGAAGGTCTGGAACCAGTCTCCCGCCGAGCTCGACAAGGCCTTCGGCGCGTGGGTGCTGAAGTCCTACCGCAAGTGAGCGCGGGGCGCTCGCGGCGGGCTCGCGCGCGCACTCGCAGGTGTTGCCCAAGCGCCCTCAAGGCTAGATTGCGCGCCGCGTGAAGCGCCTCACGATGCTCCTGCCGCTCGCAGTATTCGCCGCGCTCGTGTGCGGGTTTCTCGCCGCACGCGTCGCGCGCGCGCGGCAGACGCTGCCGTGGTTCGCCCCTGCGCAACCGCCGCAGCTCGGCGAGCTCAACGCCCCGTTCGGCGACGCGCGCATCGCGGGGCGCGTGCTCGACCCCGATGGCGCGGGCCTCGCCGATGTATCGGTGTACCTGCGCTGCGCCTCGGTCCCCCACTGGACCACAACCGATGGCGAAGGACGCTTCGCGCTCGAAGGGCTCGTCGAGGGCGAGCACGAGGTGATCCTGCTCGCGTGGGGGCGCGCTCCGGCGCGCGTGAAGGCGCGCACGGGTGATGTCGAGTTCGTGCTGCCGCCGATCGCCCCACCGCCCGAGCCGCTGCCCGCGCTCGAGACAGCGCCGCTCGTCGGCCGCCTCGCGCACCCGCTGCGCAACACATGGCAGTCCGTCGAGGGCTACGAGCTCGTGCTCGCCCCGCTCGAAGCGCCCATGCGCGTCGGAACGACGATCGAGCGCCGCCTGCGCGTCGAACCGCGCGGATTGTTCGCGCTCGACGACCTCGCGCTCGGCTCGTACGCCATCAAGCTTGTGCCCGGCTGGGCCGCTGGAAGTGACTGGCCCGACCTCGCGCAACCCTCCTACGCGCGCGTGCACCACGGCAAGGACTCCGGCGGACTCGTGGTCCCGCTCGCGGCGGGCGCTCTCGATGTGCGCGTGAGCGGTGCCGACGGACTGCCGCTCGAAGGAGCGCTCGCGTTGCTCTCCCCGACGGCGAATCCCGCACGCGTGTGGCCGCCGCAGTCGAGCGACGCCGAGGGCCGACTGCGCTTCGTCGATCTGCCGCCGGGAGACTACGAGGTCGTGGTTCGCGCTGGCGAGGCCGAGGCGCGCCTCGGGGTCGAGATCGAGTCGGGTCGCGTCAGCGCCGTCGAGACGGGACCGCTCGCGATCCGCCGGCGCTGATCCCAGCGCCGCACGCGACTCGCGCGCGGGACTGGTAGGCTAGGTCGCGATGCAGCCGGTGTACCTCGACCACGCAGCCAGTTCGCCACTGCGCCCCGAAGCGCGCGCGGCCGTGCTGCCGTTCCTCGAGGGCGAATACGGGAACCCGAGCTCGCGTCATCCGCTCGGTGCACGCGCGGCGGAAGCGATCGCACGCGCGCGCGAGACGCTCGCGCAGGCGCTCTTGGTCGAGCCCCGACAGGTCACATTCACCAGCGGCGGGACCGAAGCCGCCAACCTCGCCGTGCTCGGCCTCGCGCGAGCCACACGCGCGCGCGGCCGGCATGTGCTCGTCGGCGCCACGGAACACAGCTGCGTGCGCGCCTGCGCGGCGGAGCTCGCGCGCGAAGGGTTCGAGGTCGAGCTCGTGCCACTCGACGCGCACGGGGAAGTGGACCTCGCCGCGTTTGCGGCCCGCGTGCGGCCGGACACCGCGCTGCTGGCGCAGATGCTCGTGAACAACGAGACGGGCGTGATCGCTCCGCTCGCGCGCATGGCGAAGCTCGCACGCGCTCGCGCAGCGTCCGTGCGCATCGCCGTCGACGCCGTGCAGGCCTTCGGCAAGCTCGATTGCGCGCTCTGCGAGCTCGGCGCCGACGCGCTGTTCCTGAGCGCCCACAAGCTCGGTGGCCCCAAGGGCGCGGGCGCGCTCGCGCTGGCTCCCGGCGTGAGCTGCACGCCGGTGCTCCACGGTGGCGGACAGGAGCACGGACTGCGGCCGGGCACGGAGAATGTCGCCGCCATCGTCGGCTTCGGCGTCGCGGCGCGACTGGCACAGCAGCAGCGGCCGCAGTGGATGACACATGTGCGGAGACTGCGCGCGAGACTGCTCGAGCGGCTCACGGGTCTGCCAGGCGTACGGGTCGTCGAGAGCGCGAGCGGAGCGCAGGAGCCCGGCATCCTCGCCCTCATGCTCCCCGGCGCACCCGCCGAAGTGCGCGTGCATCACCTGGCGCAGCGCGGCGTGTTCGTCTCGGCCGGGGCCGCGTGCCAGTCCCACGCGCGGGAACTGAGCCCGGCCCTGCGCGCGATCGGCCTCGACGACGAGAGCATTCGCTGCCTGCTGCGGCTCTCGGTCAACCTGTCGACGACCCTCGAGGACATCGAGCGCGCGGCGCAGGCGCTGCTCGAGGTCTCCCGCGAGCTGGAGCGCGCGGCGTCGTGAGCTTCGAGAGTGTCTCAGGGGCCCCCGAGGCCGTGCTCGTGCGCTACGGCGAGCTCATGCTCAAGGGCGCGAATCGACTCGACTTCGAGAACACGCTCGCGCGCAATGTGCGCCTCGCGCTCGAGCCGATCGTGCCGGTGCGCCTGCAGCGCGAGCATGCGCGCCTGCTCGTGTTCCCGCAAGGCCGCATGGAAGCCGTGCTGCAACGACTGCAGCAGGTTTTCGGCATCTCGTCGGTCTCGCCCGTGTGGGGCGCGCCGTGCGAGAGTGAGGCCATCGTCGAGTGCGCGCGGCGGGTGCTCGAAGACGCGCTGCTCGCGATTGCGCCGGGTGAAACACGCCGGTTCCGCGTGCTTTCACGCCGCGCCGACAAGCGCTTCCCGCTCGGCTCGATGGAACTCGACAGGCTCGTCGCGGCGCGCATCGTGCAAGCTAGCCATCCGCTGCGCATCGACCTCGATCGGCCGGAGCTCGTGCTCGGCATCGAAGTGCGCGAGAACCGCGCTTGGCTGTACGCACGGCGCGAGGCGGGCCCCGGCGGCCTGCCCGTCGGCACGCTCGGACGCGCGCTGTGCCTCGTGTCGGGAGGCATCGACTCACCCGTCGCGGCGTGGATGGCGATGAAGCGCGGCTGCGAGGTCGTGTTCGTGACATTCCATTCGCCGCCGTACATCGGCGAGAACGCCGTCCACAAGGTCATGGACCTCGTGCGCGTGCTCGGGCGCTGGCAACGCAGCGCGCGGTTGTATGTCGTGCCGTTCGCCCCGGTTCAGGAGGCGCTGTGCGATGCGGGCGCCGAGTCATACCGCACGATTCTCTATCGCCGCATGATGCAGCGCATCGCGACGCACATCGCCGGCCTCGAGCGCGCGGGCGCGCTCGTCACGGGCGAGTCGCTCGGGCAGGTCGCGAGCCAGACCATGGAGAACCTCGCCTGCATCGAGCAGGCCGCCGGCCTGCCCGTGCTGCGACCGCTGATTTGCTTCGACAAGCAGGAGACGATCGCGCTCGCGAGCCGCATCGGCACCTACGAGCTCTCGAGCGTGCAGACGCCCGACTGCTGCTCGCTGTTCCTGCCGCGCCATCCAGTGCTGCGCGGCAGCATCGCGACCTGCGAGGAGATCGAAGCGCGCCTGGATGTCGACCAGCTGGTCCGCGCGGCGCTCGCCAACACACAGCCGCACAACCTCGGCCACACCGCACGCTTGCGCAAGGTGAGCACGTGAATCGCACCACCACGCTGTTCGTCGCGCTCGCGATCCTGCTCGGTCATGCGCTCGCGATCCACAAGAACGCGCTGAACGAGATCGCGCCGCCCTACGACATGGCCTATGTGGCCTTCCGCATCGCGCGCAACTTGGTGCAGAGCGGGGAGTTCGCGTGGCAAGCGGGCACATTCGGCCTCGACAGCTACCCGTCGATCTTGTGGGTGGGCGTCGCGGCCGTCGGCGAGCGCCTGTACATGCCGGTGAACGAGCTGTGTCAGACGGTGGGCTTCGCCGCCACCCTCGCCTGCGTGCTGGTGCTCGCGCGCTTCAGCCCAAGCCGCCTCGCGGGCGTGATTGCGCCACTGCTTTTCGTCGTCTCCGGTGGCGTCGCGTCGGCGGCGCTGAGTGGCCTCGAGACATCGCTGCTCGCGCTGTGGATCCTCGTGGCGCTGCTCGCCTACGAGCGCGGCAGGCCGCGCACGATGGCGATTGGACTCATGCTCGCGGGGCTGACGCGGCCGCAGGGATTCGTGTTCGCGCTGCTGCTGCTCGCCGTCGAGCTCGGGCGGCGTGCGCTCGCGCGCGGCAGGGACACGCGGCCGACGATGTGGCTCGCGCTCGCAACACCGCTCATCGTGGGACTCGGCATCGCGCTGCTGCGGTACGCCGTCACGGGCCGCTACCTGTCGGCATGGGACGAAATGGTGCTCGCGCTGCGACCGCGCGCGCTGCGCGAGGGCCTCTACTACCTGCTCGACTTCACGCTCGCCTCGGGCAACGCGTTCTTGTTCGCCTTCCCGCTGTGGTATCTGATGCGCGGCGCCTTGTCGGGGCTCGGCGCGCGTGCCTGCGTGCTCACGCTGGGCTGGGCCGCGATGGTGGCGCTCGGCGGCGGCGGCTCGCTGCCGTTTTTCGAGGCCATGACGCCGATCCTCGCCGTGCTGCTCGTCGCGGTGCAGGAGGCGATGCAGACCGCGCTCGACTCGCGCCGTCGCGGCTGGCCGCAGGTGACATGGGTGCTGTTCGCGCTCGGCATCGGCGGCTCCGCGCTCGCGAGCAAGTTCCCCTCCGACGAGGATCGACTCGGGATCGAAGGCCTGCACCGCCGTTGGATGGAGCCGCGCACCCAGGCGCGCTTTGGCTATCTGGAGCTCAACGGACGCATGGGGCTGGCGGAGGAGCTGCAGACCACGGAGCGACTGCGCGAGATCGGCATCTTCCTGCGCGACCACACGGCTCGCGATGCGACGGTGCTCTCACCGTGGCCGGGCGCCATCGGCTACCTCTCGCGCCGCGATGTGATCGATCCGCTCGGACGCACATCGCCGCCGCCGGGCGAGACGATGACGCGCGCATGGGAGGGTCGCCCGCGCGCCGATGTCGCGCTGGCGCTCGCGCAACGGCCCGACTACATCGTGCCGACGATTCGTTTCGGCGCGACGCCGCCGTCGGCACAGGAGATCGCAGCCGCGTGGGTCACATCCCTCGACGACGCGGCGCACAAGCCCCAGCGCGCGATCGGCCTGCGCACGCAGATGGCCGACTACGAGCTCGTCACGGTGCCCGTGCTCAACCGCCACTCGCGCCAGAGCGTGTTCCCACGCGGGCACTTCTACTTGATGCGCCGCAGCGACCTCGGGCTCACTGCGCGCCTCGAACTCGAGTTCGCGAACAATCGTCTGCGCGTTCTCGTGCGCCCCGGCCCCCAACCGCAGCTCGTCGACCTGCGCGTGCGGGTGCTCAGGGCTGATCACGACGCTGTGACGCTGCGCCCGGATGGCAGCGCCGATCCGCAGGGCAAAGCCGTCGCACGCGCGCAACTCCTGCTGTCGGGAAGTGGCGAGCGCGCCCTCACGCTCTTCGACATGGAGCTCGATCCGCGGCTCGGCGCGACCGAAGTGAGCGCCGTGCTGCGCAATCCGGAAGCGAGCGACGACTCGATCTTCACATTCGCGAGCGCCGAGGCCGTGCTCGTGCTGGCCGGCCGCTGAGCGGCCGCGCGCGCTCAGGCGATCTCGTAGCGCTTGAGCTTGCGATACAGCGTGCTCTTGCCGACCTTGAGCAGCTTGGCGGCCTTGAGCTTGTCGTTGCCCGTCGCCGCGAGCGCGCGCTCGAGGCACTTGCGCTCGTAGTGATCGAGACTGATCGGATCGTCGGCGCCAATCTCGCCCGGGCGCTGGCCGAACGCGCCGGCCGGGGCGGCCGCGGGCACGAGCTGCGTCGGCTTCGCAGACATGACCGGCTGCATGCCGGCCGGACGGCTGGCGGGACGCGCAGGACGCGTCGGCGAGATCTCGACATCCTCGACGGCGGAGCCTCCGTCGCGCAGGACGGCCGACAGGTGCTTGAGCTCGATCGTAAAGCCGTCCGTGCGGCGCGCCGCGCGCTCGAGCGCGGCCTTGAGCTCGGCGACATTGCCCGGCCAGCCATGCGCGCGCAGGCATTCGAGCGCCGCGGGCGCGAGCTCAAGGCGCGCGCGACCAGCCGCCGCCAGTCGCAGCAGGTGTGCGACGAGAGGCTCGAAATCCTCGGAGCGCTCACGCAGCGGCGGGACGACAATCACGCTCGCGGCGAGTGCGCGCAGCAGCTCGACATCGAAGCTGCCGGCGGCGACCGCCTGATTGAGGTCGACGCGTGTCGACGCGACGATGCGCATCTCGGTGGCCTCCGCGCGCTCGCTGCCGGCGCGCGTGACGACGCCTTCGCGCAGCGCGCGCAGGAGCTTGCGCTGCGGTCCGAGCGGCAGTTGCTCGATGTCCTCGACGAACACCGTGCCCTTGCCGAGCTGCAGAGCGCCCGGGCGGTCGACCGCGCCGTCGAAGGCGCCGCGCACGGAGCCGAACAGTTCACACTCGAGGTTCTCGGGCGACAGGCTGCTGCAGGCGACGGCGAGGAATGGATGACCGGAGTTCGCGCCGCAGAAGTGCAGCGCGCGCGCGATGTGCTCGCGCCCCGAACCGGCCTCCCCCACGAGCAACACGGGCTCGGCGCTGTCGCACAGCTCGCGCACTTCGTTGCGGATGCGGCCCATCGCGGTGCTCGAGCCGACGAGGCTCGACAGGCCGTAGGCGAGGCGCGCGACTTCGAGCAGCGCGGGCAGCTGCTGACGCGGCAGTGTGTACTCGGCGAGGCGCGCCGTCTCGTTCGCGACCTTGCGCTGGGCGAGGTCGACGAGCAGCACGATGCGCTCGCCCACCTGCTCACCGGGACGGTTCGCGAGCGGCACGACCGAGGCGAGGATCGAACGCGCGGCGCGACCGTTGCGGGAAGGCAGGTCGAAGCGCAATCCGTCGCGAGGGTCGACACTGGCGTCGCGTGCGAAGGCCTCCAGCCCGCTCGACGGCGCGAGCTTGCCCAAGCCCCGGCCTTCGACTTCGAGCCCGAACAGGTCGGCGGCGCCACGGTCTGCCGTGCGCACCAGTCCTTCGTCGTCGACCACGAGCACGCCGTCGGGGCGAGCTACGATCGGCGAGGGTGGGGCCGCGCCAAGGGACTTGCGCGCGGACTTCGCGGGCGCGACGGCGGCGGTGCTGCGCTCGGCCTGCATGCGACGGTTCTGCTCGGCGAGCGTGCGCTGGATGCCGAGCACTTCGTCGAGCTCGGCCTTCTTGCGCAGGAACACCTTGAGCACATGCTCGAGCAGGGACATGTCGGACTTCAGCAGGCAGGTGTCCGCACCGGCCTCGTAGCCCGCAGCGAGCTCCTCGCGGTTCGAGCCCTTGCCCGTGAGCACGACCGGCACGCCGAAGTTCCTCGGGTGCTGCCGCAGGCGCCGCACGACCTCGATTCCGCCGATGCCGCTCTTCAGCGTCGCGTCGACGACGATCAGGTCGAAGCGCGTGTCGCGAGCAAGCGCGATGCCTTGCGCCCCGCTGTCCGCGCTCGTGACCTCGAAGCCAGCCTTCTTGAGGCGGCCCGCCATCACCAGTCGGGTCGTGGTCTCGTCGTCGATGAGGAGCAGGTGCGTCACGGGAGTCCTCGGGCAGTGCGGAGAGCTAACGCCACGCTCTCCTTGCGAGAGCGAGCGTCGGGATAGTGGCAAACGGAACGGAACACCTCCATGCAGAGTTTCCCGAGCGTCGGGAGTTCCCTGCCATCGAGGCGGCTCTGGCGGGGGGTCGATGGGCGCGCGGATCCGCTGCGGCGCTCGGAGGCGCTGCGCAGGCGGCTCGGTCCCCGGTTGGGGCGGCTAGCGGCGGAGCAGGCGGCGCTGCGCGAGCGTGCCTGCGAGCGCTTCCCGTCGGGCTGGCTGCGCTGGTTGACCCGGCGCGGGCTGGAGCAGTCCATGCGCGACGCGGTGGCCCGCGAGCGGGCTCGGCGCAGCGCGCGCTCGGCGGCGGGCTGCACGGTGTTCGACGGGACGGGCGGCCTGGGAGCCGATGCGCGCTGTCTCAGAAATGGGAAGGCCCGCCGTGGCCGCGGATCGAGATGCGCTGGTCGCCCGCCGCTACCGGCCGTGGTGGTGCTCGCAGAGCGCTCCCCCGGCGCGTGCATCGAGCTGTCTCTGGCGTTCGACATGGGCTGGCTGGGACTCGACAGCGCCTCGCGCGGGCTCGCCCAGCGGGTCAGCGACCGCGGCGAGCTGTGCGAGATGAACCTGTGGATAGGAGTCGGCGTGGGCGCGGAGGCGGGGCTGCGGGAGGCGGTCGCGCTTGGCCCGGAGGGCCGCGTCGCGCGCCTCGTCGGGGCACCACCCCCGCGTCAGCTCCCCTATCGGAAACTTCTTCCGCGAACTTCTGGCTGTTCGACCTGGATGCGGCGGTCGTGCGCTCGGGGCTGGTCGGGGACTTGGCCTGCGAGCACGACCTCGCGGGCCTCGATCCCCACCTCGTCTACCTCCTCGGGCTGGGTCCGGTCAGTACGCCGCTCGCGCGGGGCTGGCGCGTGCTCGACACCGTGCCCGCCGACGCCCGCAAGGTCCGCGAGAGCCTGACGCGGCTGGGTTTCGGGCCGGTCGAGGTGCGCAAGCGCGGCCATGGCGTGCCAGCGGAGATGCTGGCGGCGAGCTTCCGCGGCCGGGGAGCGCGGCGCGGTCTCTGGTCGCGTGGCGCGCACCGAGCGCGGAAACTCGGCCTTCGTGCTCGAGCCCAGCGCACAACCCCGCGGACGGCAGCTGCGGCCCCCCCCCAGCACCATTCTTGAACGCGCCAAGGTCGTTTCTCGCCCCCGAGGGTGGGTGGGCGATGAGGGGATCGAACCCCCGACATCCTCCTTGTAAGGGAGGCGCTCTGACCGCTGAGCTAATCGCCCCTTGACGCCTGTAGTAGTGTATGGCGTTTCCCCAAGCATAGGAACGGGCGCGAGAACGAGCGGTTCCCCCTCCACTCACATCAGGCTGCCCACCGACAAGGCTCCCACTCAGGGCCGCCCTGCTCGGTTCTACGCTCTGGGCTTTCCAAGATGCTCGCCTAGCCCCCAACGCCTCGCCAGTCATGCGCATCGCAGTCATCGGTACCGGCTATGTCGGTCTCGTCGCAGGCACCTGCTTCGCCGAAAGCGGCAACCATGTCGTGTGCGTCGACATCGACGAACGCAAGATCGCGCGCCTCAAGGCCGGCGAGGTCCCGATCTACGAGCCGGGCCTCGAGGAGCTGCTCAAGCGCAATGTCCACGACGGTCGCCTGCACTTCACCACCAACTACGCCGACGCGATCCCCAACGCGCAGGTCGTGTTCATCGCCGTCGGCACGCCTCCGGGCGAGGACGGCAGCGCGGACCTGAAGTATGTGCTCTCGGCCGCCAGGTCGACCGCCCAGCACATGACGGGCTACACGGTGATCGTCGACAAGTCGACCGTCCCGGTCGGCACATCGAATGAGGTCGCCGCGGCGGTCGCCGCCAACACCCGCCACGAGTTCGATGTCGTGTCGAACCCCGAGTTCCTGAAGGAAGGCGCGGCCATCGACGACTTCATGAAGCCTGACCGCGTGGTCGTCGGCGCCCGCTCGCAGCGCGCGCGCGATGTCATGGACGAGCTCTACGCGCCCTTCGTGCGCACCGGCAAGCCGGTGATCTTCATGGACCCGGAGTCGGCCGAGCTCACCAAGTACGCCGCCAACGCCATGCTCGCCACGCGCATCTCGTTCATGAACGAGATCGCCAACATCTGCTCGCTCGTCGGCGCCGATGTCGACAAGATCCGCGCGGGCATCGGCACCGACGACCGCATCGGCTCGCGCTTCTTGTTCGCGGGTTGCGGCTACGGCGGCTCGTGCTTCCCCAAGGACGTCAAGGCGATCGTCAAGACGGCCGAGGACCATGGCTACGACTTCAAGATCCTCCAAGCCGTCGAAGCGGTGAACGAGAAGCAGAAGTATGTCGTCGCCGAGCAGGTCAAGAAGCACTTCGGCGCCAACCTCAAGGGCCGTCACTTCGCGGTCTGGGGGCTGGCCTTCAAGCCGCAGACCGACGACATGCGCGAGGCTCCGGCGGTCGTTGTGATCAACGAGCTGCTCGCCGCGGGTGCGACCGTGACGGCCTGCGATCCCGAGGCCATCGACGAGTGCAAGCGCCACCATCTCGGCGAGCGCATCCGCTACTCGGAGACGCCGATGCAGGCGCTCGACGGCGCCGACGCCCTGCTGCTCATCACCGAGTGGAACGAGTTCCGCCGCCCCGACTTCGAGGACATGAAGCGCCGCCTGAAGACGGCGGTCGTGTTCGACGGTCGCAACATCTATCGCCGCAAGACGCTCGAGGACGCGGGCTTCACCTACTACGGCATCGGCTGCTGAGACTCGCGCTCCACGCGCACACGCGGCTCGGCTCTCCCTCGCGGAGAGCCGGGCCGCAGTACTTTTCCGCGAGCCTGCGCGCGGGTGTCGCAGAGCGCGCGGAGGCGGCGGGCATACCGCGCTGAGGCACTCCCCCCACGCGCGCGGTCCCGTACATTCTGGACCCGCGACGGCGCCGCCTCCCCCGTGCCGAGTCCACGGAGCTGCTCGGCGAATTCGAACGCATCCTCGTCACACGCATTGAGCCCACCCGCATGTGCTTCGTGCCGGTGCAGTGCTGGCTGGCGCAGTGCGACAGGCACCTCGACGACGACGAGCGCGAATTGCTGCGACGCGTGACCGCGGGCAGCGGCGCGGAGATCCAGCTCGAGGAGCTGCTCGACATCGCGCGGCGCGCCACGCTCGGCGACATCCAGCTGGCTCTGGAGATCCTGCGCGAGTCGAACCCCGCGTCGCGCAAGCCGATCCTGCAGTTCGTGATCAGCCTCGCGCGCGGGGACTTCTAGCGCGCAGGCGCTGGTCGCGGTGGCTCGCGCCGCGTGGGCGTGGGCGACGCGGGAATGGCTCCGGCCTTGGCGCGTCGACGCGCGACGGCGCGCTCGAGCGCGGAAATCGAGCGCATCGCGTCGAGTGCTTCGCGCACTACCGTGCCCAGCCGCGTCTCTTCGAGCAGGAGCGGCGCGAGCGAGGCGCGCGCGGTGGCGAGCACGCCGGCGGCGGCCTCGAGATCGTCGATGCCGATGTACAGCGCGCACCACTCGTCGAAGGCGCGGATGCGATCGAGGGCGTAGCTTGCGCGTTCCGCGCAGCGGCGCAGCCAGCGTTCGGCGTCGGAGAAGCGTCCGCGCTGGGCGTAGGTCTTGCCGACCCACAGCGCGGCCTCGTCGCGTCGACGCGGCGGAGCGGTCGAGTCCGCGCAAAGCGCTAGGTAGAGATCGAGTGCGCGCTCGCCGTTGCGACGCCGACGCTCGATGTGCGCGCACTCGAGCGCGGCCTTGGCGCGCAGGCCCGGGTCGGGAGACTCGACCCGCGCGAACTCGAGCTCCAGCAGCGCTGCGGAGTCCGCTTCGAGAATGCGCAGTTGCTCGGCGGCACGGAAGGCGGCCTCGGATGCGAGCGCGCGCTCGAGCGGAAAGCGCGCACGCACCGCTGCCCACGCCGCGGCCGAGGCGCGACGAGCCGCAGGCCGTTCGACGGCGCGAGCGACGCGCAGCCGCCCCGCGACCGCGAGCGCGTGCTGCCAAGCCTCGCTCGAGGTCGCGAACATGGGCACGGCCGCGACCTCGCGCTCGAACTCGCCTGGCAGCGCGCTGGCGACGAGCGCGGGCAGCAGCAGGGCGTGGTGCATGGCTAGTGGCCCTCCGCGTGGCGTGCGCGCGAGGCGGCGCGAGCGAGGGGCCCTTCGAGGGCGCGTCCGAGACGGCGCCGCATGCGATAGAGGCGATGCTTGTCCATGCCCGCCTCCACGACGACGCGCGCTCCCGTGCGTGTCGCCGAGTAGTGGGACTCGAGCCATGCCCGCTCTTCGGCCTCGAGCCGTGCGAGTGCTTCGCGCAACAGCGCGAGCGCCGTGTCCTTGGTCACGACATGCGAGCCGAGCTGCCAGCGCTCCTCCCCCGCCCCGCCGACGCACTCGTGCGCGGGATCGCGCTGCGCGACACAGTCGAGATCCTCGAGCAACTCGCAAGGCACGCGCCCGTCGCGTCGGCCACGATCCGCGAGCGCATTGGCCGCAATGCGCAGCAACCATGGCTCGAGCCGGCGCGGACGCTGACCGCGCCGACGCGAGTGCATCGCGCGCAGCAGCGTGTCCTGCACGAGGTCCTCGACCTCGTTCGAATCGGCGCAGCGCCGCACTCCGAAGGCGCGCACCAGCGGCGCGAGCTCGGCCAGCCCGCGCCAGCAGTCTTTCGTCTGTCCCGTCGACATGGCTTCGAGTTCTCCTGCGCCGCAGTCGCTGTCGCGGCGCGCGGAAAATGTCGCTCGAAAGGCGGGGTTCGTGGCGTTGTGGAGAGCGGCGTGGACAGGGCGGCTGCGAGCGCTGGAGCGTGAAGAGGGGAATTTCCGAGCTGCGGCGCTGGCCCCGCTCGCGCGCTCACCGACTCGCCCCCGCGCGGCGTGCCGTTGCCGCGCAATGCAGCGCGGGCGGCGGGGTGCCGAGGCACCCCACCGCCCGCGGTGGCATCTAAATCCGCCTCTTGCGGCCTAGCGGCGAGAATCGCGCGCCTTGGCGGCCCACTCGGAGAGGGGGTACTCGGTGACCAGCTTGCGGTACATCTTGGTCGAGCTCGGCTTGGCAGCCTCGCCCATGAACTCGAACACCTTGCCGGACTGGTAGAGCGCGCGCGGCACATAGCGGGTCTGGTCCTTGTAGACCACGACCACGCGCAGGTAGTTGAGCACCGCTTCCTCGAGGACCGCCGAGGCGTCGCCGTTGGCGCGCAGCTTGTCGACCGCTTCTTGGAACAGGCAGTCACCCATGCCCGCGTAGGCGCCCGCGAGGGTCGCGCCATCGGCCTTGGAGTCCTTGGTGACCTGGTCGTAGAGCTTGCGAGCCTTGCCGAAGTCCTTCGTCTCGCCTTCGAGGTAGGTTTCGGCCTCGAGCACGCGCGCGCGGTTGCGCACGGCCGGGAAGGTCGAACCGGCAGCGATGCCGATCTCGATGTAGCGGTCGCGGCGGGCCTGCACCTTGGCGTTGCTGAGCTCGACCTCGAGCATCTCGGCCTGCAGGCGGAAGGCGTCCGAGAGCGCCTTGGACTGGACGAGGGCCTTGAGCGATGCAACGGTCGCGACCGCCTCATCGCTCCTCTTGAGGTCGCGCTGGGCAGCGGCCTTGGCGATGTAGGCGAGCGGCACATAGCGCGACTCGGGCAAATTCGACCCGAGCAGGTCGGCGAGCGCGACCACCTTCTCGATCGACTCCTTGCTGCCCATGGCCTGATGGGCCTCGATCGCGCGGAAGAGCGCGTAGCCCGGGGCCCAAGCCTGCTTGTCCTTCTTGTTCGTGCCCGAAAAGATCGACTCGGCGAACTCCTCGAAGCCGTCGGCAGCCGACTCGAGGTTGCCTTCCTCGAGGTCCGAGTGGGCCGAGACGATCAGCCCGGGAACCTTGTTCAGGTAGGTCACCGAGAGCACCTGTTCGGCGGCGATGTTCTGCTCGCCGGCCTTGCCCTTGGCCTTGTAGAGCACTCCGGCGAGGGTCTCGTTGGTGATCTCGACGTCCTCGAGCGTCTTGCCGTCGGTGGTCGTGATGCGGTCGGCGAGAGCCGGGGTGGCGGCGACGAGGAGGGCGAGGAGCGCCGCGGAGCGGAGGATGCGCATGGGTGGAACCGGGGTCGGGCCTTGGGAACCTTGGGGATACCCGCCGCGAGCGCGGGGGTTACGGCCGCCCGAGGGGCCGTTGGGGGGTCGCGGAGGATACGAGCGGGCGCGGAAAACTGTCAACGCGGACTGCAGGCGGGATCGCGCGGGGCGTCGGGGCCCTCGTTCGCGCCCGCTGTGCGCGGGGCCGCCGTGCCCGAGGCAGCGGCGGGCGGTCCGCCGAGGCGTCGGAAGCTGACCAGCTCGGCCGCGACGGCGACCGCAATCTCCTCGTGGGTGCGAGCGCCGATGGGCAGGCCCATGGGCGTACGCACGCGCTCGAGGAAGGCCTCGGACACGCCGCGCGCGCGCAGCGCCTCGAAGAGCTGCACCTTCTTGGCCCTGCTTCCGATCATGCCGAGGTACTTCGGTCGCGCGCCGGCGCGGGCGAGCGCCTCGAGCACCTCGCCGTCCTTGTCGTGTCCGCGCGTCACCGCGATCATGTACAGGTCCTCGCCCGGAGCGAAGCGCGCCGCGAGCTCGCCGAACTCACCGCACAGGTGCGCGTCGGCGTCTGGATGGCGCTCGCGAGCCGCGAACTCCGCGCGATCGTCGGCGACCGTGACATGAAAGCCGGCCATGTGAGCGAGCGTCGCGATCGCGCCCGACACATGGCCGCCGCCGAACAGCACGAGGCGCGGCACGACGATCGGCTCGACGAAGATCTCGAGCTGTCCGCCGCACAGGAGCCCGCTGTCGGGGTAGTCGCGCTCGTTCAGCGCGAAGGACAGCGTGCGCGAGCGCTCGTCCCTCATCGCCGCCAGCGCGGCCTCGAGCACCTCGGCCTCGAGGCAGCCGCCCCCCACCGTGCCGACAAAGCTGCCATCGTGTCGCACGAGCATCTTCATCGTGGTCTTGCCCGGCGTCGAGCCGACGGTCTTCGTGATCGTGCACAGCGCGCAGGGCTCGCCCGCGCGCTGCATTCGCACGATTTCCTCGTAGAGCTCGGCCATCGCGCACGAGGATAGCGCGGGCGCGCGGCTCTCAGCGCCAGAAGTAGTGCCAGCCGCACTCGAGCCGCGTCGAGGCGCCGCTGTCGAGCTTCACATTCCAGCGGAACTCGCCGAAGCCGTTGAAGTGGAACCACCAGTAGGGCCAGTTCCACCAGTCCCACCACGCCGTGGCGCGCGACTCGCCCCACAGCGCGACGAGGTCGAGCTGCCGCCGCTCGCCGCCCTGCAGAATCGTATCCGCCATGCCGAGCACACGGCGTCGCACCTCGAGCTCGATCGGGGCCGACTTGCCGTTGCGCAGCTCGACGATGCCCGAGAGCTCGATGCGGCCGTAGCTCTCGTTGTTCCAGCGCTCGGCGTCCGGCACGCGCGCTACCTCGCTCTCGTCGACCTTCACGAACACATCGATCGCCGGATTGATCACAAGGTCGGTCTCGGCGCCGATCGACGCGTAGTGCATGCGACCCTGTGCGAGGACGCGGCCCTTGGAGAGCACCAGCGCCGGCGCGGTCGTCAGCGGTGCATCGGAGTCGTTCCGCAAGCGCAGCACATGCATCGCCTTCGGCGACGCGAGCGCTCGCGCGAGCTCCATCACGCGCTCGCTCTGCAGCTGCGCGCGCATCTCCATCGGCGGCGAGAGCGGAACATCCAGCGTGTACACATCCTTGTAGGACAGCGTGAACTCGCGCAGAGGCAGAACCATGCGCTCGCCCTTGCGCAGCGTGATGCGCTTCAGGGTGAACACGAACAGATCTTCCGCGGCCTCGCTGCCGGCCACTTCGCTCTCGCGCGAACTCGCGGCATCCGAGGGCACAAACCCCGCCGACTGCGTCATCAGGGAGTTGGACAGACGGTTCGAGAAGTTCTGGCCGAACTCCATCTGCGCGGCCACGCGCGCGAGCTCCGCCTGCAGCGAGATGGGATCGACGAGCTCCTTGAACTCGAATGCCGGCACGCCGACCACCAAGTGCACCGTGGCATCGACAAAGTCGATCAGGTCGTTCTGCAGCGCGGCTTCGAGCTGCACGCGCGCGACGCCCGTGCCGTCGATGTCGAGCTTGTAGCTCGGAATCCAGCGCAAGCCGTGCTGGACATACACGACACCCACCTTCGCGTCTGCTCCGCCGCCCTCGACGCGCAGCTCGAGGCGCTCCCGCAGTCGTTTCTCGACCACCTTGCGAGCGAGCCCGCCTTCGACCTCGATCCAGCGCAGCGCATCGAGCGGCACCGCGCGCGTTCCCTGCTCCCCTTCGAGCAACACGAAGGAAGCGCTGCCGTTCTGCGGATGCTTCGGAACGCCGCGCAGGATGCCGACCTGATCGTCGCCGTGGGCGTCGCGCAGGCGCGCACGCTTGCCCGCATTGGCTTCGATCACCTGCCGCAGGTCGAGTGCGTCGACCTCGCTCGCAACCTCCTCGCGCCCAGCCTTGGCGTGCACGAGCCGCGCGCCGCCCGTCGCGTACGGCCAAAATGTGCCGAGCACGGGCACGGGCAGCTCGTCCAGCACGACGCGGCCGTCCGCGTCGCTCGCGAGCGGCTGCTCCCGCAGCACATAGGCGTGACCGTCCTTGAACACAGTCACTTCGCGCACCGGCAGCACGGCCGACGCGGAGTCGGGCGCTTGCGCGCGACCCAAGGCACACGAGATGAGGGAGAGCGAGAGCGTGACCAACAGGGCGATCGGACGCATGGGAGTTCCTCCGTCGCGCAGCATAGGCGCAACCGGCGGCCGCGTGCAGCGCACAACGGTCCGAGGTCCAGTGCTGCGACGCCGGCCGCTCCGGCGCGCGCGCCCTGCGTCGATAGATGCTCGCTACGATGCGCCTCCCCGCCTCGGAGCCCCTTCCATGAACCTACGCATCGCGTCGCTCGTCCTTGCGCTCTCCGCCTGCCGCTCGGAAGCGCCTTCACAACCGCAGCAAGCTGGCAGCGCGCTGCACGCTGCGGCAGCGGCCGCAAGTCGGCTCTTCGACGGGCTCACGCTCACGAACTGGGACGGCGATCCGCGCTTCTGGCGCGTCGAGAACGGTTGCATCGTCGGCGAGAGCACGGCGGCGAACCCCTGCGACGCGACGACATACTTGTTGTGGCGCGGCGGCGATGTGGCGAACTTCGAGCTGTCGTTCGAATACCGCATCGTCGGCGGCAACAGCGGCGTGCAGTTTCGCAGCCACGATCGCGGCGGCTGGCAGGTAGCGGGCTTTCAAGGCGACATCGAGGACGGCCCGAACTGGACGGGTTGCCTCTACGAGCAGGACGGCGCGGGCGTGGTCGCGACGCGCGGCGAGGATGTCGCGCTCGACGGATCCGGCGCTCGCAAGGAGCGCTTTGCCGACGCGGGCGAGCTGCTCGCCAATGTCCGCATGCAGGACTGGAATCGCTACATGATTCGCGCGCGCGGCGAGCGCGTCGAGCTCGAGGTCAACGGGCGCGTGACCGCGAAGGTCACGGACCAGCGGCCTGCGCGAAGACTGCGCGGCTTGCTGGCACTGCAGCTGCACGCGGGACCGGCCATGCGCGTCGAGTACCGCGCTCTCGAGCTCGAGCGTCTGCCGGACTCCGAGCCCGCGCCGGTGGTCGCGGCGGCGGCGGAGCAGATGAACAAGGTACAGTGGGCGCCGCGCTTCGACGGCGCTCGTCCGCAGTGGCTGTGGACCGCCGCGGAATCGCCGGAAGGCGAGGAGGTCGTGCTCGCGCGCAAGTTCGACGTGACTAGCGAGCCCGTGCGCGCGCTGCTGCGCGGCAGCGCCGACAATCACATGCGCGTGTTCCTCGGCGACGAGCTCGTACTCGCTCACGACGATTGGTCGCAGGCCGTCGAGGTCGACCTCACGAAGCATGTGAAGCGCGGTGAGAATGCACTGGTCGCGCTGTGCAGCAACGACGGTGGCCCGGCGGGTGCGTGGTTCGAGCTGTGGATCGAGCGCAAGGATGCGAAGCCGATGCGCCTGCAGTCCGACGGCAGCTGGCTCGCGCAGCGGCTCCCCGCGGACACAATCGCGAAGACATGGAAACCAGCGCAGCTCGCGTGGAGCCGCATGTCGCCGCCGCATGTGGTCGGCGCGTTCGGCGTCGCGCCGTGGGGCTCGCTCGCATGGGAGCCGGCTCCGCAGGAAGAGGAGCAGCGCGCGCTCGCCGCGGGGGAGCTCACCTTGCTGCCCGGTTTCCGCGCGCAGCTGCTCCATTCGGTGCCGCGCGCTCAACAGGGCTCGTGGGTTTCGTTGTGCGAGGATCCCGCCGGCCGTTTCTACACGAGCGACCAGTACGGCGCGCTCTTCCGCGTCAGCGTCGGCGCAACGGAGAGCGACACGCGCGTCGAGACGGTGGCCGTCAATGTCGGCAGCGCTCACGGACTGTGCTGGGCATACGATTCCCTCTATGCGGTCGTCAGTCATGGTGGCGGACGCGACAACGGCCTCTACCGCATCCGCGACACCGACGGAGACGATGCACTGGATCATGCGCAGCTCTTGCGCGTATTCGGCGACGGCGGCGAGCACGGACCGCACGCCGTGGTGCCGGGCCCGGCGGATGGACAGCTGTGGATCGTCGGCGGCAACCACACGCCGCTGCCGGAGCCGATCGATCACTTTGCGCGGCCGCGCAACTGGGCCGAAGACCTGCTTGAACCGCGCATCGAGGATCCCAACGGGCACGCGGTCGGAATCCGCGCGCCGGCGGGCTGGGTCGTGCGCACGGACGCCGATGGCAAGCACTGGGAGCTGTGGGCCTGCGGCTTTCGCAACGCCTATGACATCGCGTTCGACCGCGAAGGCGAGCTCTTCACCTTCGACTCCGACATGGAGTGGGATATGGGCGCGCCGTGGTATCGCCCCACACGCATCTTCCATGTCGTGCGCGGTGCGGATTTCGGCTGGCGCGGCGGTCCGGGCAAGATGCCGCCGAGCTATCCCGACACGCTGCCGAGCGTCGTCGACATCGGACCCTCGTCCCCCACCGGCGTCACATTCGGCTACGGCGCCAAATTCCCGCCGCGCTACGAACGCGCGCTCTACGCGCTCGACTGGGCCTACGGCACGATCTACGCCGTGCACCCCGAAGCACAGGGCTCCACGTACGGAGGCACATTCGAGACGTTCGCGACCGGGAAGCCGTTCCCGGTGACGGATGCCGTGATCGGTCGCGATGGCGCGATGTACATCACGACGGGCGGACGCCGCACGCAGTCCGGGCTCTATCGCATCACAGCCGATGGTTCCCTGAGAGCGGGAGCGAGCGAAGCGAGCGCGAGTGCTGCAGCGGAACATGCGTTGCTCCCCGCTCGCGAGCTGCGGCGCTCCATCGAAGCTGCACTGGACGGCTTCAGCGGCGTGAGCGCCGACCTGCTGGAGCAGCTCGACTCGCAGGATCGCTTCACCGCGCACGCCGCGCGCATCGCTCTCGAGCAACGACCGCTGGAAACGTGGGTGAACCACCAGCCCACAACGGAGTCGGGTCGCGTACAGCACTGCGTGGCGCTCGCGCATGTCGGCGGTGAGGCCGCCCGCGCAACACTCTTGGCGCGGCTGGCAAAGCTCAATTTCGACGGCGCTACGGAGTCGGGCAAGATCGCGATCGTGCGCGCGAATCACCTCGCGGCCATGCG
The DNA here is from genome assembly GCA_016872795.1 of Planctomycetota bacterium. GTDB lineage: Bacteria > Planctomycetota > UBA1135 > UBA1135 > F1-120-MAGs118. The sequence continues at coordinate 20,215 of VGYZ01000024.1, read as the reverse complement.
CTTCGAGCTCGACGAACTCGCTGTGCGTTCCATGGCCGCCCGCTTTGAGTCGCGCTATCCGAGCGGCTCGCCTGCGCTCGACCGCGAGCTGCTGCAGCTGCTCGTCGCGCTCCAGTCACCGCCCGCCGTCGTTCCCGCGCTCGAAGTACTCGAGAGCAATGCCCCGCAAGAAGAGCGCATCTGGGCTGCTTACTGCCTGCGTGTCGCGAAGGCGGGCTGGACGCCGGAGCTGCGCCAGCGCCAGTTCCGCGGCCTCGCCAGCCTGCGCAACGTCGCAAAGGGCGGGCACAGCCTCGTGAAGTATGTCGACGAAATCCGTCGCCAGAGCGCCGCGAGTCTCGACGACGCCACTCGGTCCGCGCTCGGCGAGCTGCTCGACGCCCCCAAGGTCGTCGCGTCCGCCAAGCCCGCGGCGAGCGCGACCTTCGTCCGTGCGTGGACGCGCGAGGACTTGGCCGGCTTCGTGCGCGAGCCGCTCGTGCAGCGCGACTTCGAGCACGGCAAGGCGACCTTCGCGAAGGCGCGCTGCGTCGAGTGCCATCGCATGGCCGGCGAAGGCGGCGGCACGGGGCCGGACCTCACGGGTGCGGGCTCGCGCTTCAGCCGCTCGGACTGGCTCGACAGCCTGCTCGAGCCTTCGAAGGTCATCAGCGACCAGTACCAGGACACGGAGATCCTCACGACCGACGGCGATCTGCTCGTCGGTCGCATCGAACGCGACGAGACCGACGGCGTGACCTTGCGCCGCCTTCCGCCGCAGGACGACGCGATCGACCTCGCACCGTCCGAGATCGAGCGTCGCCGGCCCTATCCGATGTCGCGCATGCCTTCGGGCCTGCTCGATGTGCTCGACGAGGACGAGATCCGCGATCTCGCGGCCTACGTGCTCTCCGGCGCGAATCCTTCGTCCGCGGAGTTCCGGAAGCCGTGAGCGAGGCGCGCGAGCCGGTCCTCGTCAGCGCTTGCCTGCTCGGCGCCGAGTGTCGCTACGACGGTCGTCACAACAAGGATGGCGCGCTCGAGCGCGAGCTCGCCGCGCGCGGGCTGCGCGCAGTTCCGTTCTGTCCGGAGGAGCACGGCGGGCTCGGAACTCCGCGTCCGCCGGCGTGGATCGAGCGCGATTCCGCGGACGCTGTGCTCGATGGGTGCGCGCGCGTGGTGACTCACGCGGGCGTGGACATCACGGCGCAGTTCGTCGCGGGCGCGCAGGGTGCGCTTGCCACCTGCGCGAGCCACGGCATTCGCCGCGCCTTCCTCAAGGAACGCTCGCCTTCCTGCGGCAGCTGCTCGACGCACGTGGGAGGCACGCTCGTCCCCGGCCCTGGCATCACCACGGCGCTGCTGCAACGCCACGGCATCGTGGTCGAAGGCGTCGAAGGCCGCCGCGCCTGAGCGCGCTCAGCGCAGCGGGCGCGGAGCGACGAGCGCTTCGAGCTCGCGCGGCAGCTGCACCCCGCCCTGCGAGGCAGCCTGTGCGTCCACTCGCGCCTCGTCTGCGCGCCCGAGCGCGAGCAGGGCGAGCGCACGGTTCATGCGCAGTGTGGGACTCTTGTCGAGCGCAATCGCGCGCGTGAAGGCCTCGACAGCTCCCGGAAGCTGCCCCACGCGCATCCGGAGCGCACCGAGGTCCGACCACATCGGCGCATTCCCGGGCGCCACTTCCAGACAGGCCTCGAGGTCGCGCACAGCCTCCGGAATGCGTTGGAGCTGCAAGTTGACGATGGCGCGGTTCTGCAGTGTTTGCGCATCGCGCGGTCGTGCAGCGAGCGAGCGATCGAGAATCCCGAGCGCCTCCTCGTTGCGCCCTTGCTGCATGCAGATCGCGCTGAGCAAGTTGCACGCGACCCAGTTGCTGGGGTCGAGCTCCAGCAGGCGCCGCCACTCCGGCTCGGCGCGCGCGAGCTCCCCGCGCTGCACCAAGACTTCACAGAGAAGAGCGCGGAAGCTCATGTCAGCTGGCCTTCCGTCCACGGATAGCTGTGCGTCCGCGAGTGCTTCCTCGAGCCGTCCAACATTGCGCAACTGCATCGCCCGAGCGTGGCGCAGCGCCGCGTCCGCGGGACTGGCCGCGAGCGCGAGTTCAAGTTCCGCGAGCGAGCGCAGCGCTCCCGCCGCGGGCGTCGCCAGCGACGCAAGCCCAGAACGCGCAACTTCGAGCGTCGGATCGATGCGGAGCGCAGCTTCGTAGTCCGTCCGCGCGCGCTCGATGTCGCCTTGCTGCTGGCGAAAGTAGCCGCGATTGCCGCGTGCGATCGCATCCGCCGAATTCACGGCCACGGCCGCGTCGCAGTCCGCGATTGCGCCGGCGAGATCGCCGCGACGATGGCGCACGAGCGCATGTCCGACGAGGGCTGGACCGTTGCGAGGATCACGAGCCAGCGCGCTCTCGAACGCAACGCCCGCGGCATCGACATCCCCTCGCTCCAACAGCAGGATTCCGCGATTGGCGTGTGCGGCCACGTTGTCCGACTCGAGCGCGAGCGCGCGCTCGTAGTCCGCGAGCGCACCTGCGGCGTCGCCGGCGCGCTGACGAACCTGACCTCGGTTCGCGTAGGCCCGCCCGCTCGGCGCCACCGCGAGCGCACGCTCCCACAATGTCGCGCTGTCGTGCCAGTAGCCGGCTTGACGCCACGCCAGCGGCGCGAGCGCCAGCGCGAGTGCTCCGACGCTGACGAGCGCCACGCTCTCGGACCGCTCACGCGTCCAGCTCTCGAGGGTCAGACCCGCGAGCAAGCCGAGGCCGACATACGGCAGGTAGGTGTAGCGATCCGCCATGACGGCGCCGCCGACCTGCTTCACCTGCAGCACGAGCACCACGTTCAGCAGGAAAAAGCCCAGCGCGAAGAGCGCCACACGCTGCCCGCGACGGTGGAGGGCGAACGCGAAGATGAGCAGTGCCAGCGCGGCGAGCGGTGACGAGATACACAGCGGGCAAGTCTGCCGTGCTCGCAGGCAACGGGTAGAACGGAGCTAGATCGAGCGGTGCGACGAAGCACACGACGTACATCATCAAGCCGTAGCAGGCGTGCAGCAGTGTGCGCGCGAACGCAACGGAACTCTCCGCACTGGTCGCACCCGCGGCCTGCTGCGCGTGCAAAGTCGCGAGACCGACCCCGAGCGCGACGAGGAAGACGGGCACCTTCTCCCACAGAGCTCGTCCGCGCACCTCGCGACGGCGCAGCCAGTCGATGAGCAGGAGCGCGAGCGGCAGCACGACCGCAGCCGGCTTCGAGAGCATCGACAGCGCACCGAGCACGACCGTCGCGAGCAGCGTGCTCGCGCGCGGGCGATCGCCGTGCCGCAGTTAAGCGAGCAGTGCGAGCGGGAAGAACAGCGCGTAGAGCGGGTCCTTGCGGCCAGACACCCACGCCACGGACTCCATGTGCATCGGGTGCAGCGCGAAGACCGCCGACGTGACGAGCGCGACGAGCTCCGCGCGCGATCGCGGGGTGCCAAGCCGCGCGAGCAAGCCTGCCACGAAGAAGAAAACGAGCGCCGTGCACGCGAGGTGCAGCAGCACGTTCACGAGGTGGTACGAGCTCGCATCGAGATCGCTCCAGCGATGATTCGCGGCCAGCGAGAGCATCGTCACCGGGTGGTGGTTGCCCTCGAACGGCTCGAACAGCAGCGCGCGCACGTCCATGCGCTGCACCGCTGCATTCTCCGTCACGTACCCGTCGTCGTCCCAGTTCGTGAAACCAGCCGAGAGCGCAGGCAGGTACGCGAGCAGAGTGAGCATCAGCAGCCCCACGAGTGCCCAGCGCGCGCCGCCGCGACTCGCCCCGCCGCTCATGATCTGCGCGGGCGTCCGGAGACGACGACCTGAAAGCTCAGGATGCGCAGGAAGCGCGTGGAGCAAATCCAGCGATCGAGCGCGAGCATGCGCCGCACAATCCACGCGTTGCCCGGAACCCAGCGCAGGATTCCGATGTGGTCGGGAAAACCAGCGAAGATGTAGGCGAAGAAGCCGTAGCGCCCCGCATAGGTGATCTCGAAGCCGGCGCGCTCCATCAGGGCGACGAGCCCGGTCTTGGTGAAGCCCTTGTCGTCGGGATGGAAGTGCTTCGACACGCGGTACATCGCCGCGCGCGCCCAGCGAATGAGGAAGTTGTCGTTGCAGGGCTCGCTCATGATGAGCACGCCGTTCGAGCGCAGCGCGCGCGCGCAGTTCGAGAGGAAGCGCACATGATCGCGCGTGTGGTGCAGGCTGCCCTTGCAGAAGATCGCGTCGAAGCTCCGGTCGCGGAACGGCAGGCGCTCGGCGTCCGCGGTCACCAGTCGCGCGCCGGGCACATACTGCTCGCTCACGCGCAGCATCGCGTGGCTGATGTCGAGCCCGACCGCGCCCGGCCGCAGCGCCTCGAGCTCTGCGAGGAAGAAACCGGTGCCGCAGCCGAGGTCCAGCACGCGCTCGCTCTTCTCGGGCAGCAGGCGCAGCATCTCGCGGTGCCAGTCCTCCTGAAACAGGCGCGAGAACTCGAAGCTGTAGCGGTACGCGTAGCGCGGGGCGAGCGCCTTGTGGAGCTCGATCTGTTCCAGTGCGTTGGAGGCGGACACGGCGGGAGCCTTGGCAGCAACTCTAACCCGCGGACGGGCGCCGCGCTCCGCGCCACAGCCCCATCAATGCGTGTCCGACGAGTCCGAACAGCACCGTGTCGAAGAGCTGCACCAAGTGCACGCCGACGCCTCCCGGCAGTGAAATTTCTGCCGGGACGCCCACCCACTTGAAGCCGAGCACCCAGCCCGCCTCCTGCGTGCCGAAGCCCGCGAAGGAGTTGATCGGCGCGAGGTTCATCAGGACGGCAACGCTCGAGCCGAAGCTCGCGTGCAGGAAGCCGACGCCCTCGGGGAGTCCGAAGCCTTGGGCGAGGAGCCCATAGAACGCGAAGATCAGCAGCCAGACCGCGAAGGAGAGGCCGAGCGCGCCGGCGCGCAGCCGCCCGTGTCCGGCCGTGCGGAGCGCGCTCTTCAGCGACTCCGCGTGCTTGTCGATCCGCGCGCCGAGTCCCAACGCCGCGAGCAACCGCTGCAGCGGCGCGAGCAGCACATCGCCGCGCGCCGCGAGCGCGAGGAACGCCGCTCCCGCGCCGAGCAGGCCACCCGACAACGCGTAGCCGAATCCCCGTGGAGCTTCCCAGTGATCTCCGAGGCACAGCGCAAGCGTGACCGCGCCCATGCAGGCGCACAGCGCCGCGAGGTCGAACAGCCGTGAGACCACGAGCGACGCGATGCTCGCTGGGGCCGGAACGCCGCACGAGCGTCCGAGGTAGATCGGCAAGGTCGCTTCGCCCGTCTTCGCCGGCAGCACATACACGGCCAAGTTGTGCGCGGAGGTCACGGCGAGCAGCGCCGCGCGCGGAGGCCGGTGCTCGGCGGGAATCAGCAGGCGGAAGCGCTCTGCTCGCACGATGTAGATCGCGGTGTGAATGCCCAGCGCGAGTGCAAAGGTCGCCGGAGACAGGCGCGCGAGCGCCGCCACCAGCTCCTCGAAGTCGACGCCGCCGAAGTGAAACAGCGCGAGCACCAACAGCAGGCCCACGACGCTCCACGCCGCGAAGCGCAGCCAGCGCGAGCCTCCAGAGCTCTCTTCAGGTGCTGCCGCTGCGCTCACTGAAACTTCCGGTGCGAGCCGCCGGAGTCGGTCGCGAGCCACTCGAGGATCTGGAATGTGCCGCCGACGCCGATGGTGTGGATCACGATGCGGCGGTGCTGGTTCCACTCGGCGACGCGCTCGCGGATCAGCTCGGGATCGGTGATCTCACCCACGCTCGGCTCGCCGTCCGACAGCACGAAGATCGTGTCGACATCCGGATCCGCGAAGGCCGTGCGCAGCGACTCGTAGAGATTCGTACCACCGCCAGCCCCGAGCGCAGCGACGAACTGCTTCGCTTGCGCGCGATCGCCACCGCTCGACTGCGCCACGCCGTCGAGCCACATGTCGACATCGCTCGAGAACACCACGACATTGAACAGGCTCTCGGGCTCGAGCGCGTCGATGCACACGGCGAGCTCGGACTTCGCGACATCGATGCGTGGCGTGCCTTGCTTGCCGGTGTACTCGCTGCGCAGCGTCTCCGACATCGAACCCGATACATCGAGGATGAAGATGACGCGCTTGGAGACGATGCGGATGCCGAAGAACTGCGCGGACTTCGTGGTCTGCTTCAGGCGCCGCATTTCCTCCTCGGCTTCGAGCCGCGCGACCTCGGCGAGCGAGATCGGCTCGAAGCTCGCACCCTCCTTGCCCCACCACGCCTTCCACGCCGGCGCCGAGGTGCGGAACGGCTTGCCGCACAGGCGCCACAGCGCGTCGGCGAAGCGCACGAGCATCAGCCCGCTCTCCTTCTGCATCTGCTCGACGATCGCGCCGATGCCGTCCTTCGCGCGCAGCGCCACGAGGCCGTCGAGCGCCGCGAAGCGCGTCGACCAGTCGCTGTTCGACACCGCCGCCGCGAGCACCTTCGCATGCGCGCGATCGCCCGTCTGTCCGAGCTGCAGCAGCGCCGCGTTGCGCACCTCGACCTGGGGACTCGCCGCGAGCTCGGTCAAGCGCTTCGTCCACGCCGCATCGCCCCTGCGCAGCTCCGTGAGCGCATCGAGCGCTCCAGCGACGATGGCCTGATCCTTGCACCCACCCACCACCGTCTCGAGCTCGGGCTCGATCGACTTGCTGCCCGAGCCGCCGAGCGTGGCGAGCGTCTGGAGCACGAGATCCCGCGTCGCGTTGTACTCCGGGTCATTGCCCTTCGGGGGCGGCTTCTTGGTCGCGTCGAGCACTTCCTTGGCGAGCGTCTTGAGCAACTTCTCGTCGCGATAGCCGCGCAAGGCGCGCAGCACGAAGCGTTGCTCGTGGAGCTTGCCCTTGCCGACCAGCTTGACGAGCTTCTTGTCGGTCGCTTCGTCGCGCAGCGCGGCCAAGTGATCCCCGAGCGCGCGCCGCAGCAGCTCCGGCATCACATCGATGTTGCCGCGCCCGTCCTCGAGCAGCCGCGGCGCGAGCTTCGCCCCATCGGACTCGACCAGAATGCGGATCGCCTCGACGCGCACCGAGTCGCGCTCCGTCTGGTCGCCGTAGATCGTCTCTGCGAGGTCGCGCAGGCCCTTGTCCTTGCGCCGCTCGAGCTCGAGCAACGCGAGCCGTCGCAGCCCCCACAGCTCCGTGACATTGTCGCGTTCCTTCTCGCGCGCCTGCGCGTAAAGCCGCGGCAGGTCGAACCCTTGTGCGATCTGCTCGAACGCGAGCTCGCGGATCGACTTCACCGAGTGCACCTTGCGCTCGGGCTGCGCGTCCTTGTCTTTCTTCCCCTTGCCCTTGTCCTTGTCCGCCGCTTTCTCCGCGATCGGCGCGTTGAAGACGCGCTCGAAGAACTCGCGGTCGCCGCCGTCCGCCATGCGCACCACGCGCTCCATCGCGCGCTCGCGCACATCGTCCTCCGCGGCGGACTCGACGATCGCCTTCAGGAAGTGCTTGCCGAGGTGGTTGCAGTTGCCGAGCGTCGCGAGCGCCATGTCGCGCAGCTCGGGTTCGTCCCCCGCCGTCGCGACATCCGAGAGCTTCTGCAGCGCCGTCTGCTCCGCATCGGCCACGCCGTCGAAGCTCCCGAGCGCCTTCACGACCTCACGCCGCATGTAGATCGACCCGAACGTCGTGTCGTACAGCTCCACGAGCGCAAGCGCTGCCTCGCGCGTGCGCAGCGCGCCGAGCTCCGCCAAGAGCTTCGGCTCCGCCTCGTCGCGGTTCTTCTTGAGCTCCGCCACGATCGTCGCCACATCCGCACGCGAGCGCGGCCCAACGCCCGCAACCGTGAGCGGAACAAGCGCGATCGGAACGAGCACGAGCAACGTGGCAGCGAGCAGTCGGGACTTCATGGGGCTCTCCTCCAGCGCAGGCCCCCTACTGTAGGCCCCGAGCGGCCCAGAGCCACACCCTGACCCGGCCTAGCGCGCGCTCTTGGCCCGCGTCACTCGGCAGCACCTGAGCGCATCGGTTCGCTCCGGACTACGGCAGGCTGTCGATGTAGTGGAGTTGCTCACTCCGCAACTGCGACTTCAGCTCCTCGAGGAGCGCGAGCTTGGACTCGAGGGCATGGCAACCGTCGCTGGAGTACTCGAAACGGAGGTAGCGCCCGAACATGCCGCACTTCTGGCTCGAGCGGAACTTCCCGCGCGTGCTGCCCTCCGCCGGCGGCGGAGTCTCGCCCTCACGCCGCACACGGACGCCTTGCCTGATGTTCCACAGGGCCTGCTTGTGCGCCTCGAGTTCCTGAAGGGCATCCTGCGAGAGCGCAGCGATGGCCTCCGAACAGCGATCCCTCATCGAGTCCAAGTGCTTGACGCCACGCACGCTCAGTGCCTTCCCCGCAGGATTCGGAAGCTGACTGGGCAGCTTGCACAATGTGTCGAGCGCCGCTTCGCGTGTCGCGCCGGTCCAGCTCGCCAACACGGCCTCGGATCGCAGGATGGCGAGTTCATCGAGCGTCGAATCCGCGAGCCCCGCCAGATCACGAGCTGCAATCTCGCGTTTCTCCAGCAGCTTGAGCAGGTCGTCGGCACTCAACTGAGATACATCGAGCTTCCCAGGCTCGACCTCGGCCAATTCGACAGGCGGATGAGCGGGCGCAACGCCCACAGGCACAAGCGCTTCTTGAGTCGCATCACCGATCTCGGCGTCGACATCAACCGGCTCCGGCCGAGCAGCACTGCCCGGGGACTTGTCGTCGAGCTGCGCGCGCGACCGAATCCAGAAGGCAAAGCTCAAGGACAGTAGGCTTGCAGCCGGAAACCAGGCTCCGACACTGCGCATGAAGCACGATCCGCTAGAAGTAGCAGGGAATGCACTGTGAGCAGCTGAGCGTGCCGTTGGCGCTCAGGGTGCAGACCTAGTCGTACACACCCGGCCACCACCACAGCTCTTCTTAGAACTTGACAATGAACTGAAAGGCCATGGTGCCACCACGATCGACTCCGGAATAGTCCGAGTGGATCTTGACAGGGTAAGAGGACCCCATGCCGGAAGCGGGCGTGTCAACGCGCCCAGTACCTGCGCTGCCGATCGTTCCCTGCGAGCGAAATAGGCCTCCTCCAAAGTCATCCACCCACGCTTCGATGGTCAGATGGGGTGTGCACGGGGAGCCCGTCACACAGGCTTCGTCCACATTGATGCATTCGCCGTCGTACGGAATGACCGTCACGATGAGCCCCGCATTCCAGCCGGCGGCGACACATCCCGCGTTGGAAGTCGAGTAGGTCGCCGTGCTCTCGCACCCTTGGCAGACAACTTCTCGCAGCGCAGCGAGCGACGAATTCGCGGACACCACGGCGAGTGCAGCCAGCATCGAGAAGTTCATTCTTTGCCTCGAAACCTAGCGGGAAGTAGGTGAACGAGACAGGGAAACTACCCCCCTTCACGCCTGTCAAGGCCACTCGTTGCTCGGAGCCCCCTCGCCTGCGGCTCGGACCTACAGCCGCGACTTCTTCTCGATCAGGTCGGCGAGCAGGCCGACGGTGAGGACCTGCAGGAAGGCGACGAAGATGAAGACGGTCTTGTCGCCGAGGTTCTGCTCGATGAAGACGTCGTAGTAGAGAAAGCCGCACAGGCACAGGAACAGCGCGAAGGCAATCGGATAGAAAACCTTCAGCGGGTTGAAATACAGCACCGTGCGGATGATCAGCGCGGTGAAGCCGAGCGTGTCGCGGATCGGGCGGATCTTGGAGCTGCCGGAGCGCTTGGCGTAGTTGACGGGCACATACTCGACGCGGTGACCGTTGGTGAGGCTCGCGAGCGTGATCGTCGTGGTGAAGCTGAAGCCCTGCGGCAGGATCGCGCGGTACTTGAGCACGAGCTCGCGCCGGAACGCGCGCAGGCCGCTGTTCAAGTCGGGAATGTCGGTGCCGGCGAGGAAACTCGCGAGCTGCCTCAGGAACCACTTCGCGGGCTGGCGCACGAGCGGAATGTGGACATCGGCGCCGGTGCGCGAGCCGACGGCCATCTCGGCGCCGTCGTCGATCTGCTCGAGCAGGTCGCGAATCCTGTCCTCGGGATATGTGCCGTCCGCGTCGGTGATGACGACGACCTCGGTGCGCGCGTGCGTGAAGCCCGTCTTGAGCGCCGCGCCATAGCCCTGGTTCACGCGGTGCGTCACCACGCGCAGGTTCGGAATGCGCGCAGCGCACTCGGCCAGCACCTCGGCCGTGCGATCCTTCGACCCGTCGTTGACCGCGATCACCTCGATCGGCGCGCCGACATCGAGCTTCGAGAGGCGCTCCATCACGCCCGCGACGCCCTTCTGCTCGTTGAACACGGGCACGACGATCGTGACTCCGTGCGCCGAGAGCTTCTCGCGCTGCGCGCTCGCTTCCCACGGGAGCACGAGCGGAGCGGCGCGCCGGGGCTGGCTGGGGTTCGCGTCCAAGGCGTGGGCGAGACTACCAAGGAGGAAGGAGCGTTTCAGCCGCCCGGAGCGCGCTTCCCGAGCCCGAAGGCGCGCGCGAGCGACTTGCGCGCCATTCCGGTCAGCGGCAAGCGCAGCGTTTCCTCGCGCGGAACCCAGCGCAGGCGCTCCGGCAGGCTCGCGCGCCCCAGCTCGCCGCGGCGCAGCACCATGCGAATGCGATGGCGCGTGATCGCGTGCCGCTCGACGCCCAGCTCCGGCCCCGGCTCGAGCTCGACCGTGAGCCGCGCGGGGAAGAGCTCGGGACGCACTGGCGCGACCTGCACGGTCGGCAGCTGCCACAGGCCGGCCATGCGGCCCTCTGCCGGCCGCTGCTCCATCAGGATCGCGCCACGCCGCTCGACGACCCACGCCACGAGCTCGACATCGACGGGCTCGGGCCGCACTTTCGGCCGCGGAATGCGCGCCACCGCGCCCTGCGCGAGCGCCGCACACGAGCGTGCGACAGGACATGTCTCGCAGCGCGGCCGCTGCGGCGTGCACACGGTCGCGCCGAGCTCCATCAGCGCCTGATTCCACTCGCCCGCGCCCGCCCGCTGGGGCACGAGCTCGCGCGCGCGCTCCCAGGCCCACTTCTGCGTCGCGACCGCGTCCGCCTCGTGCGCGAACCAGCGCGCGAGCACGCGCGCGACATTGCCGTCGACGAGCGGCTCAGGCAGATCGAACGCGATCGAGAGCACGGCTCCCGCGGTGTACGGGCCGATGCCGGGGAGCTCGCGCACGAGCTCTGCGTCGCGCGGGAACTCACCGCCGTGGCGCTCGACGATCGCCTGCGCCGCAGCGCGCAACGCGCGCGCGCGACGGTAGTAGCCCAGGCCGCTCCAAGCCGAGAGCACATCCTGCTCGGGAGCCTGCGCGAGCGTGCGGATGTCGGGAAAACGCGCGAGGAAACGCTCCCAGTAACCGATCACCGCCTCGACGCGCGTCTGCTGCAGCATCGCCTCGCTGATCCAGATCGCAAACGGGTCGCTCGTGCGCCGCCACGGCAGGTCGCGGCGCTCGCGGGCGTACCACGCGAGCAGGCGCGCGCGGCCTTCGAAGCGCGCGCTCCCTTTCCCAGCCTGCTTGTTCACCTTCCGCTTCGTCACCGACGCAAGCTAGCGCGCCGTGCGCGCGCACGGCAATCGCGCGCTGCTATCCTGCCGCGCCATGGCGAATTCGGATCAGTCCCCCGCGCACGGCAAGCTCTCCCCCAACGCCAAGCTCGCGGTCGAGCTCGGCCCGCTGGTCGTGTTCCTGATCGCGAGCTCGCGGCTCGGGCTGGTCCTAGGCACGGCCGTGTTCATCGTCGCGATGCTCGTCGCGGTCGGCATCTCATGGAAGGTCGAGCGCAAGGTCGCGCCGCTCACTTGGGTCACGCTCGCGATGGTGGTCGTGTTCGGCGGCCTCACCGTGTGGCTCGGCGACGAGAGCTTCATCAAGCTCAAGGTGACCGTGATCGAAGTCTTCATCGGCGCGGCGCTGCTCGGCGGACTCGCGTTCGGCAAGCTGTTCGCGAAGAGCCTGCTCGGCATGGCCTTGCCGATGAACGACGCCGGCTGGCACGCGTTCACCGTGCGCTTCGCCCTGTTCTCCTTCGCGCTCGCCGGCGCCAACGAGTATGTGCGGCGCGCGTGGGACGATTCCGCGTGGCTGTGGTTCAAGGTCGGCGGCCTGCCGCTCGCCACCTTCGCCTTCATGCTCGCGCAGATGCCGCTCGTGAAGCGGCACGCGCTGCCGGGCTCACAGGATCCGGACGCCTCGTAGGCCGTAGGCGCGCGTCGCCCCGTCGGAGGCGCGTCGCGCGGAGAGCGTGGTGCGCTGTGCAGCTCCCTCGGAGTTTCCGCCGGCACGCGCACGCTGCACGGCCGCTGCGCCCGCTCCGCGCCGCGAGCGCGCGTTCACGCCGAGAAGATGCGATCCATGCGCGCGACGACATCGCGCAGGTGCGCCTCGTCGCCGGCCGCGACTTCGGCCGAGGCCCAGCCCGCGAAGCCCACTTCGTCGAGCGCTGCCATCAGCGCCTTCCAATTCGCGTCGCCTTCGCCGAGCGCCACATCGAAGCCCTTCCACAGGCCCTCGCCGTCGCGGCGCTTGCGGCTGTAGTCCTTGATGTGCAGCTTGCACAAACGCTTCCCAAGGATGCGCACCCACTGCTCGCCGTGGCCGTAGTTCACGATGTTCCCGCAGTCGAGGTGCCAGCCGACCCACGGGCTCTCGAGCTCGTCGAGATAGCGCGCGGCCTCGAGCGGCGAGAGCAAGAAGTCGTTCCAGACATTCTCGATGCCGATCTTGACCTTCAATTCCGCGGCGAGCGGGAGCACGCGGCGCAGCTCGGACTGCGAGCGCTCGTAGGCGCTCTTGTAGTCGACGGTGGTGTTCACGATCGCCGGAACGAGCAGCACGCTGTCGCCGCCGAAGGCATGGCAGTCGCGCAGCGCGGTCTCGAGCGCCTCGACGGCCTCCTTGCGCACCTCCGCGCTCGGATCCGCGAGCTGCTTGCGCCAGTGCACCGAGTCGACCGTGCCGCACACCGCGAGTCCCGTCGCGTCGCGCGCCGCGAGCACTTCCTCGCGCGAAATCGGGCTGGGGCTGTCGAGCTCGACGCCCTCGAATCCAGCGCGAGAGATGATCTCGAACTTTTCGCGCAGCGTCTTGCCGTCGCGACACATGTAGAGCATGAGCGCCTTGCGCAGCTTGCGCGGAGCGCGCGCTTGCTGAGCCTGCAGCCGAGACATGAAGGCCGCGGAGAGCGCGAACGCCCCGCCGCTCACGAGCAAGCGTCTGCGGTCGAACATGGGCGCTACGATAGGTCGTTCAGCGTGCGAAGACGAGTTCGCGTTCGACAGACCCGCGCGTCGTGGAGAGCGCCTCGCGCACCAGGCCCCAGTGCGGCTCGAACCAGCGGCGCGTGCCCGCCGACGCGTGAATCAGACACACCGGCCGCCGTGCGCGGAACGCCGCGAGCTCCGCCTCCGCGATGCCCAGCGTGGACGGCAGCGCCCCGCCGAAGTGCGGCTCGAATTCCGCGACGCGCGTCGTGGCGCCGAGGGCGCGCAGGTCGAGCAGCGTCTCGCCACTGCCCGCGAGGACGAGCTCGCCGCCGCGTCGCTCGATGCGCAGCGTCTCGCTCGCGATCGGAGTCGAGCCATCGTCCGCGAGCCGCTCGCGTTGCACGCGCCACACTCCGTCGCGCGCGGAAATGGCGAGCTCACGCCACCACTCGACGCGCCCCTGTGCATCGATCTGCCGGTAGATCCGCACTCCGTTGTCGCGCAGCGGAAAGCCGGAGTCGGGCTGCGAGAGGCTCCACAGCAGCTGCAACTCTCGACGCCAGTCTCCGCGCTCGCCAGAAGGCGCTTCGAGCTCGATGGTCGTCCAATCGGGCGGCCGCTCGTTTCCCGGCGTGTCATCGAACCAGCGCTGCGCGAAGGCGAGCAGCTCGAGATCCGTGCGCTCGCGCGGCGAGAGTGTGATCGCTCCCGTGCGCACGCGCTCGGCCCAGACCGGCAGGTCGCGCAGGTCGCGCAGCTGGGCAAGATCGAGCTGGCGAAGGCGGAGGAGCGCCGTGCGCAGCTCCGGCACGAGCCTGGGCGCAAGCTCGGAGAGATGTGCGCAGCCGAAGCTCGCGGCGTGGTCGAGTACGGAGCTCGACTGCGTGGCCTTCCACATCGACGCCCTTGTCGCCCAGTCCGCAGCGTCGAGTTCGAGCAGCTTCGTGCGGGCGAGTTCGCAACGCGCCGCGAGCGCGTCGAGCGTGCGCGCGAGGGACTCGCGGACGCGCGCCGCGATTTCGGGAAGGGCGAGCCACGGCCAGCGCTCCGCCGAGAGCGTGGCCTGCTCGCCGCGGGCGGCCTCGAGTCGCTGGAGCGCGGCGCGCAACTCTCCGGGCAGCGCATTTGCGGCCGCGCAGCTCGCCTCGAAGCGCGCGAGCGAATCGGCGCAGTCCGCGATACGCGCGAGATCGGCGCCGCCTCCGAGACCGAGTCGCTCGAGCGCAGCGCACGCTTCGCGCGCATCGGCCACGCGCGCTTCGTCGAGCGCCGCCAGCCCGGCCAAGAAGACGCGCGCCGCACGCTCCTCGTCGGTCGATTCGCGCTCTGCTACCTGAGGACGAGCCGCGAGCTCCTCGGCGCGGGCTTGCGCCGCGAGGAGCTCCGCCGCGAGCTGCTGCTCTCGCTGCCGCGCCCGGTCGAGTTCCTCCTGCACTCGCTCGAAGTTCTCCCGCGCAGCGTGCGCAGCGGCAAGCCGCTGCCGTTCCGCATCCGCGGCGCGCAACTCGAACTCGCTGGCGCTGCGCCGTGCCGCCGCGAGCTCCTGCGCGGCCAGCACCGAGTCCGCGCGCAGCTTCAACAGCTCCAACGGCTCTTCCGCCCGCACTTCTTCGCCTTCGAGCAACAACCCCAACGCCACCGTCAGGCCAGCGGCGAGCGCTGCGACGAGGAGCGTGGTCCACCAGCCGTGACCGTCGCGACGCGCGGGCACGGGCATACTCGCCGGCACGCTCGCCGGCACGCTCGTCGGCTCGTGCACGGCCGGAGTCGGCGCGACCTCGGCCGGCTCCGGGACCCACAGCACCTCGTAGGGACGCGGGCCAGTGCCGCTCCCGCACAGTTGCTCGTCATCGTGCTGCATGGGCTGGCGCTGCCTGATTGCTCCGCGTGCAGAATCCTAGCAGCCCGCGCGGCGCGTGGCGGCGCCATCCGCAGATCGTGGGGAGCGGTAAGGACTGCGCGAAATCCGGCCGCGGCTTGCATGCGCGGGCGAGCGCGTCATTCTCGCGGCGCCCCATGAGCGAACCGATCATCTCCATTCGCGGTCTCGTCAAGTGCTACCGCAATGTGCGCGCGCTCGATGGGCTCACGCTCGAGTTTCTCGGCGGCCCCGTCGGGCTGCTCGGCCCGAATGGCGCCGGCAAGACGACCTTGCTCAAGTTGCTGCTCGGCCTGATCGAGCCGGATGAGGGCTCGGCGCGCATCCTCGGACTCGATCCTGTGGGTCGCACAGACGCGCTCGAGCTGCGCCAGCGCGTCGGCTACATGCCGGAGGGAGACTGCCTGCTGCCAGGCATGAACGCGGTCGAGATGGTGACGACGCTCTGTCGCATCACGGGGCTCACGCCAGACGACGCGATGACGCGGGCACACGAATCGCTCGATTATGTCGGCCTCGACGACCAGCGCTACCGGCCGATGAGCGAGTACTCGACCGGCATGAAGCAGCGCGTGAAGCTCGCTCAAGCGATCGCGCACGACCCGCCGCTGCTCCTGCTCGACGAGCCCACCAACGGACTCGACCCCAAGGGTCGCCGTCACATGCTCGACCTCGTGCACGACCTCGGTCACGCGCAGGGCAAGCACCTGATCCTGTGTTCGCACCAGCTGCCGGATGTCGAGCGCACCTGCGACCATGTCGTCGTGCTGAACCGCGGGCATGTCATCGAGCGCGGCTCGATCGCAGATCTGACGCGCTCGGACGAGCACATCGTGCGCGTGCGCGTCGGCGGCGAAGAGGCGGCCTTCGAGCGCGCGCTCGCGGCCGAGGGCATGAGCGTCTCGCGCACCGGACCCGGAGCGTTCCGCATCGCGGCGCGCATCGACGACGCCGACTCGCTGTTCGAGCTCGCCGGCGCGAACGGCGCGTGGATCGAGAGTGTCGAGGACCTGCGCTCGTCTCTCGAGGATGTGTTCTTGCGCCTCCTGCGCGAGTCCGAGGGAGTCGCGCAATGACCGCGACCGCGCACACCGAGATCTACCGGCGCCTCAAGGGCTCGCTCGCGCCCGTGCGTTTTCCCGCCGCGCACCTCTGGCGCGCGCGGATGCAGGTCGCGTTCAAGCGCAAGCTGCCGCTGCTCCTGCTGTTCGTGCCGCCGTGGATCTCCGGCGTCGTGTTCTCGTTCGTCGTGTACAGCAAGTTCACGCTCGAGCAGGGCCTGGGCTCGCCGATTCCCGGCATGGGCGGCGCCGGTCCCGCGGGCTCGATGGCGGGAGCGCTCGCGGGCCAGCTGATCCAGGTGCACGACCAGATCGTGATCTTCACCTATGTGAGCCGCGTCTTCGCCCTGCTCGCGATCGCGTGGTTCGGCGCGGGGCTCGTGTGCGAGGACCAGCGCGCCGGCGCCCACCTCCTGTACTTCTCGCGCCCGCTCTCGCGACTCGACTATTTCTTCGGGCATTTCCTGACGATCGCGAGCTTCGGCGCGATGGTGACCGTCGGACCGGTGCTGCTGATCGGGCTCGTCGCCGTCTTCTCGTCGCCCGACTACGCGTTCCTGTTCGAGAAGTGGGATGTGCTGCTCGGCTCGCTGGGCTACGCCTCGCTCAATGTGCTCGTGCTGAGCATGATCGCGCTCGGGATCTCCTCGCTCGCCTCGCGCAAGAGCTACGCGCTCGCGGGCGTGTTCGCGTTCATCTTGGGCAGCGACTCCCTCGGCGCGATGCTCGCCGGCACGCAGGGCGACCGCGACTGGTCGATGCTCGGCGTGCTGATGAACCTGCGCCGCCTCGCGGACTGGATGATGAACGCCAACCAGTCGCGCTTCGACTGGAACCCGTGGTACTCGCTCGCGATCGTGCTCGGGCTCGCCGCCCTCGGCGGTCTGCTCGTGGCGCGGCGCCTGCGGCGGCTGGAGGTCGTCGCTTGAGCGCGCTGGTCGTCGCCGACAAGGTCGGTTGCTGGTACGGGCAGGTCGTCGGCCTGTCGGAGCTCACGCTCACGATTCAGGGCGGCATCACCGGCCTCGTCGGTCCGAACGGCGCCGGCAAGAGCACATTCCTGAAACTCGTGGCCGGCGAGCTGCGCCCCGCGCGCGGCGACATCCGCGTGCTCGGCCACGCGCCGTTCGCGAACCGCGAGTACTTCCGCCGCGTCGGCTTCTGCCCGCAGCAGGAGGCGATCTGGGGCGACATGACGGGGCTCGAAGTGGTTGAGTTCCTGATGCGTCTCTCGGGCTACGCGCCGAGCGAGGCACGCCGTCGAGCGCACGCCGCGCTCGATCGCGTCGGGCTCCTCGACGCGCGCACGCGCCGCACCGCGGGCTATTCCAAGGGCATGCGCCAGCGCACGAAGATCGCGCAGGCGATCGCGCACGACCCCGAGCTCGTCGTGGCCGACGAGCCGCTCAACGGCCTCGATCCGGTCGGCCGCGCGGAGATCCAGAAGCTGTTCGCCGAGCTCGGCGCCGCCGGTATGCATGTGCTCGTCTCGAGCCATGTGCTCCACGAAGTCGAGGCGCTGACGCCGAGCATCGTGCTCTTCCATCGCGGACGACTGCTCGCGCAGGGACCCGTGGGCGAGATCCGGCGCCTGCTCTCGCGCCATCCGCGCCGCGTCGAGCTCGTGGCGCGCGACGCGCGTCGCCTCGCCGCCGTGCTCATGGCCCTCGAGCCGGTCAGCTCCGTGCGCATCGCCGCCGACGGCCGTGTGGCGGTCGAGACCGGCGACGTCGAGCGCTTCTTCCGCGAACTCACGGCGCTCGCCCCGCGCGAGCGCGCGGGCATCCGCTCGATCGAGAGCCACGACGCGAACCTCGAATCCGTCTTCGACTACCTGGTGGGATGATGTCGTTCCTGCGCACCACGCTGCTCTTCTGGCGCACCTACCTGCCGCGCGTCTGCCTCGCGCGGCGCACCCTGCTCGTGGCGCTCGGCTGCGCGCTCGTGCCGCTGGTCGCCTTCGGGCTGCTCAAGTTCGTGCCCCACGGCCCGTCTCCGATCGAAGCCTTCCTCTATCCGGCGTTCTTCATGCTGCTGTCGGTGCTCGTGCCGCTCGCGGCGGTGATCACCGGTTCGGCCGTGATTTCCGAGGAAGTCGACGACCGCACGATCACATACCTGCTGACGCGCCCGATCTCGCGCGCCTCGATCCTCGTCGGACGCTGGCTCGCGGCGGCGACGGTGCTCGCCGTGCTGCTCACCGGCAGCGTCGGCGGGCTCAAGCTCGCGGTCGAGTCGCAGGCGCCGGATTGGAAGAAGGCCGAGCCGCGCACGGTGACATGGACCGACCGCCGCGGCGAGACGCGCACGCGCACGATCGATCGCGACATCCCGGCAGAGTTCCTGCAGGCGATGCCCGAAGGCGAATTGCCCGAAGGCCTGTTCGGCGCGATGCTCGCCGCAACGCTCGCGGGAGCCGCGGTCTACTCGGCGCTCTTCGCCGCGCTCGGCACCTTCAACCGCCACCCGATGATCGTCGGCCTCGGCTACGCCTTCGCCATCGAGGGCTTCCTCGCCAACCTGCCGGGCACGAGCCAGCAGCTCACCGTGCAGTTCTACTTGCGCAGCATGTTGATGAGCGAGAACCCCGAGCTGTGGCGGCTCGTGGCCGAGGCTCAGCTCGCCGAGCCCGACACGACGCGCGCCGCGCTGCTCGCGCTGGCCGTCATCCTGGCCGTCTCGCTCGCGCTCGGCAGCCTCGTCATCTCGCGCCGCCAGTATGTGCTGAGCGCCTAGCCCCCGAACGCGGCAGGCGCTGGCGCAGCTCGAGCTCCCCCACGCAAGGCTGGCAGACAGCTCGAAGTGCGGTGACGCACGGGCGTCGAGCGTGGACGCACGGGGTGTGCGGGTCGGCGAAAGTGGCACGCGAGCGCGTGGCGGGGCGCGCGTATCATCGCGCGGCATGCAGGTGATGGAGAGCGGGGCAGCGGGACGCGCGGCGACGATGGGAGCGCTGGCGGCGGTGCTCGTCGTGGTGGTGGCGGCGTTCGCGGGCGCGCTCGGGGGCGAGCTCGTGTACGACGACTTGCTGCTCGTCGCGCGCAATAGGGCGCTGGGCGGTCTCGAGCCGCTCATGGAGTCGCTCGGGCGGCCGCACTGGGATTTCGTCGAGCCGGACCAGGCGCTGCGCGTCGGCTACTGGCGGCCGCTGGCGCTGGTCGCGCTCTACATCGGTCGCGCGCTCGGCGATGGCGAGCCGTGGGGCTTTCATCTGCTGTCGCTCGCGCTGCACACGGGCTCGGTCGCGCTGGTGTTCGCGCTCGTGCGCACCGCGTTCGCCGGGCGAAGCCTGATCATGCCGAGCGCGGCGGCGCTGCTCTTCGGCCTGCATCCCGTGCATGTCGAGTCCGTCGCGTGGATCTCCGCGATCAACGACCCGCTCGCGGGCTTCTTCCTGCTCGCCTCGCTGTTGTTCTTCGCGCGCTGGCGACGCGCGGGGAGTCCGGGCCTCGCGCTCGCGCCCGCGCTCACGCTGCTCGCGGCGCTCGCCTCGAAGGAGAGCGCGCTGGCGTGGTTCGCGCTCGCGCCCGCACTCGATTGGGCGCTGGGCGGCGAGAACAAGCCGCGACTGCGCGCGTACTTGCCCGCACTCGTGGCGCTCGCAGGCTACTGGCTCGCGCGCACGCTCGTGTTCGAGAGCTCGGCGGCCGGCTTCGACCTCGTCACATCCCACCTGCGCGAGACGGCGCTGCGCGCGTTCACGCTGCGCGTCGAGCTGCTCGGCGGCGCGCTGGTGCTGCTCGCGTGGCCGCTGCGGCTCAATCTGTTCCGCGAAGTGCGGCCTGAAATCCCGTGGGATGACGCGCAGCTGTGGATCGCGGTCGCCGCGCTCGTCGCGTGGGCGATCGCGCTGCGCGTGGCGTGGAGGCGTGGCGCACGCGGTGTCGTACTCGCACTCGTGCTCGCGCTCGGCGGCATCGCGCCCGCCGTGGCGCGCATCGAGTCGATCGGCCGCTTCCCGCTCTCCGAGCGCTTCCTCTATCTGAGCGCGCTCGGCGTCGCGCTGCTCGTCGCGCTCGCGCTCGAGCGCCTGCGCCGACCGGCCGCGCTCGCCTGCTTGGGCGTTCTCGC
>VGYZ01000023.1 GCA_016872795.1 Planctomycetota bacterium | reverse complement strand
CCGCCCTCGAGAACAGCGAAATCGTTCCAACGATGTCCGAACACAAGCAGCAATGGGGCAGCCGCCTCGGCGTGATCCTCGCCGTCGCCGGCTCCGCCGTCGGCCTCGGCAACTTCCTGCGCTTCCCCGGACAGGCGGCCGCTAACGGCGGCGGCGCCTTCATGATCCCCTACTTCACCGCGCTGCTCCTGCTCGGCATCCCGCTGGGCTGGGCCGAGTGGGCCATGGGCCGCTACGGCGGTCGCAAGGGCTTCCACTCCGCGCCCGCGATCCTCGGTGTGATGGGCAAGGGCAAGCTCGCGCGCTACCTCGGCGTGCTCGGAGTGCTGATCCCGCTCGGCGTCTACTTCTACTACGTGCTGATCGAGAGCTGGTGCCTCGGCTACGCCGTGAAGTACACGACGGGAGGCATCGGCATCGCCGACGGCCAGCCCATCTCAGAGCAAATCGCAAGCTCGTCGGCACACTTCGCGACCTTCACGGGCTCCAAGGGCGACGGCTCCGTGTTCGACCTCTCCGGCGGACCGATGAGCACGCTGCTCGTCGCTTTCGTGGTGACGGTGATCGCCAATGTCTTCCTGCTCTTCCGCGGCCTCTCGGGCGGAATCGAGACCTTCTGCAAATGGGCCATGCCAGCCATGGCGGTGTTCGCGCTGATCGTGCTCGTGCGCGTGCTCACGCTGCCGGCCGACGCGACCAACCCCGACCAAAACGTGGTCAACGGCCTCGCCTACATGTGGAACCCGCAGTGGGACAAGCTCGGCGACCCGGGCGCGTGGATGGCGGCCGCAGGCCAGATCTTCTTCAGCCTCTCGGTCGGCTTCGGCGTGATCATCAACTACGCGTCCTACATGCGCAAAAAGGACGACGTGGTGCTCTCGGGCCTGACTGCCTCGGCCACGAACGAGTATTTCGAGGTCGCCATGGGCGGCCTGATCACGCTGACGGCCGCGTTCGTGTTCCTCGGCCTGAGCCTCACCACGCTCCCCGGCGGCACCTTCGGACTCGGCTTCCAGACCTTGCCCGTCGTGTTCGCTCACATGCCGCTCGGCAACGCCATCGGCGCGATCTGGTTCTTCATGCTCTTCCTCGCGGCCATCACGAGCTCGCTCTCGATGCTCCAGCCCACGCTGGCTTTCATCGAAGAAGCGACCGGCATGAAGCGCCGCGCCGCCGTCGCGCTCGTGGTCGGCGTCAGCTTGATTGGCAACGCCTACGTGATGTGGTTCAGCGAGGACCTCACCGTCCTCGGCACCATCGACGACTGGGTCGGCACCTTCTTCATCGTCGTGCTCGCGCTCGTGCAGTGCATCGTGTTCGGCTGGGTGTTCGGCATCGACCGAGGCATCGAGGAGGCGCACCACGGCTCGCAGCTGCGCATCCCGAAGGTGTTCCAGTTCATCATCAAGTATGTCTCGCCGGCGTTCCTCTTGTGGATGCTGTTCAACTTCGTGCGCGACGTGCTGCCCAAGTGGATCGACAACCTCGGCGCGAACCCAACCGCACGCAACGCAGTGCTCTTCATCGGGCTCGTGATCCTGTTCCTCGTCGTGATGACCGCGATCGGCGAGAAGCGCTGGCGCTCTCAGGGTCGCGACCTCGATGGCCGGCTGCCCGCTCAAGATTGATCGAAGGAGACCCCCACCATGAACCTCTCGCTGCTCCTCTCCGTGCAAGCCGCGGCCACCGACGTCGCCAAGGAAGCGCCGAAGATCCAGCCGATGCAGCCGCTCGGCTGGGCCTTCCTGCTCGTGTCCGTGAGCTTCGTCGTGATCCTGACGGGCTGGTGCTTCTACAAGGTGCTCACGGCACCGCCGGCGCAGTAGCGCCGAGCCCGAACGACGCCGCGCGACGCTCCATCGGCGACGCGCAGGGCGTGGGACAAGAAAACAAGCGAGGCCGCTGGCGCGGCCTCGCTTGCGTTGCACGCGAGCCTCAGAGAGCTCGCTCAGTTGAGGGGGCGAATGTAGAGGTTCGCGAATTGGAGCGGCGAGCCGTGCTGCTGCAGGGCGAGCGCGCCGCGTGCGGGCACGCCCGGCAATTCGGCATTCTCGATCACGGTTTGGCCATTGAGCACGACCGTCAGACGCGAGCCCTTCATCGTGATGAAGAAGCGGTTCCACTCTCCGAGCGGAGCGTCCGCGTTGACCTTCGGCGTGACGCCAGCGCGCACTCCGGCGCTCATGCTGCCGTCCGTCCGGTAGCCATAGACCTCGCCCGAACCCACCGGCCAGCACCAGATGTTGACTTGGCTCTTGTCGCGCCCGCGCAAGTAGATGCCGCTGTCACCGCACTCCCGCACGCGCTGCTTCTTCTGCTGCCCGTTCTCCATCACATACTCGCCGCTCGGCAGGATCACCGGCAGGTCGGCGTCGTGCGCGGGACCGCTCCAGCGCCAGTCGCAGATGAGCTCGAAGTCGCCGAACTCCTCCTCGGTCCACAGGTGGGTGCCCTGCCCATCGAAGGAAATGGTCCAGTCGTCGGCCTTCCAGTGGCCTTCGTGCTCTGGCCCGAACTTCCAGCCTGCGAAGTCGCGGCCGTTGTAGAGCGAGCGGAAGCCCGAGTGCGTGTCGCACACCATGCCCGGCGTGGCGGCGATGTCGGGACTCGCCGAGGGAAGTTCCTTGATACGCAGGTTGCGGAACTGCGCCGGGGCGCCCTCGGACTCGAGGCAAATGTACCCGCGGCGCGGCTTGCAGTCCGTGCTTGTCGTCACGACCTTGCCGTTGACGGCGAGCTCGAGCTTTCCGTCGATGCAGGTCACGCGGTAGTGGTTCCACTCTCCGCCCCGGTTCATGCGCGCTTCCGTGGGAAACGCGCGCGAGCCGCCACGACCGTTCACGGGCTTCATCGTGGCGCCGTGAATCGGGAAGACATCGCCCTGGCTCGTGTAGCCCGGGCCTTCCATGCCCGTCATGACCTGCACCTCGATCGAGCGCGAGAACGGCTGCCCGCGCGCCGTGAGCGGATCGCTCCACACGAACAGCCCCGCGTTGCCCTGCTCGGCGAGGTGGCGCCACTCCATCTCGAACACGAAGTTCTCGTACTGCTTCTCCGAGCACAGGATGCCCGTCGGGAAGCCCGAGCAGTCGATCACGCCGCCGTTCACGGTCCATGTCGAGGGCGAGCAGTTGACATTGCGCCAGCCAGTGAGGTCGCGGCCATTGAAGAGCGCGACAAAGCCCGCGTCGTTCGAGTCGTACGGAGTACGACCGGAATCGCCCATGATGGTCGCGCCCGTCCAGTCGTCGGTGCGGAAGCTCGAGGCCGGGAGCTTGGCGCTGTTCACGAGGTTCGAGACGCCGATGTTGCTCCACGCATAGCGCACGGCGGCGGGCTTCGCGACTCGAGGGTGCGAGAGCGCCACCGAGCGGCCCTCGACCTTCGGGACCGCAACGAAGAACTCCTTGTTCTCGCCCGCGAGCAGCCAGCCGCTCGGCTGCGTCGGCGTGAACTCGAGCCCGTCGCCCACATGGTCGAACTCGAGCCGCGCGGTGCTGCCCTCGATCTTCATCGAACGGTAGAGCGGACCCGAGCTCAGCTCCGGCGGCCGACCGTAGGCCTTGGCGAGCGCGAGCAGCGCGAGGCGTCGGCCGACTTCCTGCTTGCGCGAGGGGTGGATGTCGCGCGCGTCGCCGATGTCCATCGTGATCGCCATGCCGGTGTTCGGCGAGGCCGCGAGCGTCTTGCGCTGCGCGTCGCGCAGCTCCGCCGAGTCGCTCGCCGCGGCGTTCCCGTACTGGTACGGCGCGATCTGCACGAACAGGAACGGGAACTCGCCGTTCCCGAACTGCGCGCGCCAGTCGGCGATCATCGCGGGGAACAGCGTCTCGTACTGCTTCGCGCGACCGACATTCGATTCGCCCTGGTACCACAGCACGCCCTTGAACGAGAGCGAGCGCAAGGGCGCGACCATGCCGTTCCACAGCACGCTCGCCGTGCCCGCGCCGAACTGCGCTCCCGCACCCTGCCCGATCGGCGGCATTTCGCTCATGCGCGCGCCCATGTGGTAGCGCCATGTGCCCGCGAGCGGCAGCGAGCCGAGCGCGGCGTCGTCGCTCGTGATGCGCAGCTGTTCCGGCTTGCCGTTGATGCCTCCGGGGCCGGCGGTGTCGAGCACGCGCACGGCGATCGCGCGACGCCCGGCCTTCACGAGCTCCGGCGCGAGCTTGTAGCGCCGCGGCGCGCCCCAGCGACCGTCCTCGTGCTCCGAGCCGACATGCGTGCCGTCGAACCAAGCGTCGTCGCGGTCGTCGATGGGCCCGAGCTCGAGCGTCGCGCCCTTGCCCGCCCAGCTCGCGGGAAGCTCGATTTCCATGCGGAAATACGCCAAGCCGTCGAAGCCGCCGAGCTCGCCAGAGAAGCTCCCCGGCAGCTGGAAGGTCTTCCACGCAGAGTCGTCGAACCCCGTGCCATTCCAGCCCGCCGCCACGCGCCGCGGTCCGCGCGCGTCCGCGCCCTCCCACCAGCCGCTGCCGCTCGCGCGCTGGCGCTCCCAGCGCAAGTTCGGATCGACGGAAGCCGCGAGCGTCTCGAGCGCGCCGGCGAACTCCGGGAACTTCGCCAACCCCTGCGCGCTCATCCACGACTCGACCGGCGTTCCGCCCCAGTCGGAGGTAACGACGCCGACCGGGACGCCGAGTTCCTTGTGCAGCATGCGCGCGAAGTAGAAGGCCGTCGCGCTGAAGTCGCCGGCGGTCGCGGGCGAGCTCGTCACCCACTGGCCCTGCACATCGCGGCGCTCGTGATTCGAGACGCGGTTCGAGACATCGAAAACGCGCACCTGCGGAAGGTCCGCGGCCGCGAGCTCGTCCGCCGCGCCGGGATAGCCGGGCAACGCGTCCGGGAAGGACTTCACCTGCCACTCCATGTTCGACTGCCCCGAGCACAGCCACACCTCTCCGATCCAAACATCGCGCACGACGCGCTCGCCATCGCCGGAAATGCGCAGCGTGTGCGGTCCGCCCGCGGCATCCGCGGCGACCTGCACGCGCCACTCGCCCGCGGCATCGGTGGTCGTGGTGTACTGCCCCTTCGTCCACGACGGAACGACCGTGATCGTCGCACCGGGCTGCGCGCGGCCGAAGAGGGTCGTCGCGTCGCCGCGCTGGAGCACCATGCCGTCGTCGAGCACGGCGGGCACGCGGATCTGGGCCGAGGCGGGGGCGGACAGCGCGAGGAGCGCGAGGAGCGCGAGGCGATTCTGCATGGCGGTTGGAACCTCGAAAGAAGGGAGCCTGAGGCGGTGAGTCTAGCGGCGCCGCTCGGCGCCGTTTCCCCCGCTGGGGGCACCGCAGCGGCAAGCGCCGCGCCATACTGTTGCGCCCGTGCAACCCGCTCTCGACACGCTCGGCCGACCGCTGGCGAACCTGCGCATCTCGGTCACGGACCGCTGCAATCTGCGCTGCGCTTACTGCATGCCGGAGGAGGAGTACCGCTGGCTGCCGAAGGAGCACTTGCTGCGCTTTGAAGAGCTCGCGCGACTCGCGCGCGTGTTCGCGGGCCTCGGCGTTCGCAAGGTGCGGCTGACCGGCGGCGAGCCGCTTCTGCGCCACGACCTGCACGAGCTGGTGCGGCTGCTGGCGGCCATTCCAGAGCTCGAGGACATCGCGCTCACCACGAACGGCCTGCTGCTCGCCGAGCAGGCCGAGGCGCTCGCGTCGGCGGGCCTGCAGCGCATCACGGTCAGCCTCGACACGCTGCGCGCGGATGTGTTCGAGCGACTCACGCGGCGCAGCGGGCTCGAGCGCGTGCTCGCCGGCATCGAAGTCGCCACCCGACTCTGGCCGGGCCGCGTCAAGCTCGACATGGTCGTCATGCGCGGCACCAACGAGGGCGAGACGCTCGCGCTG
This sequence comes from Planctomycetota bacterium, assembly GCA_016872795.1. Classification (GTDB taxonomy): domain Bacteria; phylum Planctomycetota; class UBA1135; order UBA1135; genus F1-120-MAGs118. Next base: position 44,612 of record VGYZ01000023.1, on the reverse strand, counting down.
CTCGACTTCGCGCGCGAGCGCGGGCTCGAGCTGCGCTTCATCGAGTACATGGATGTCGGCGGCGCGACGCGCTGGAGCCCTGAGGCCGTCGTCTCACGCGCCGAGCTCCTCGCGCAGGTCGAGTCGCGCCACGGTTCGATCGAGCCGCTCGCGGAGCACTCGAGCGCTCCCGCCGAGCGCTTCCGCCTGCGCGATGGCACCGTGTTCGGCATCATCGCCTCGACGACCGCGCCGTTCTGCTCGCGCTGCGACCGCGCGCGCCTCACGGCCGACGGCATGTGGTACCTGTGCCTCTACGCGCGCCTCGGGCTCGACCTGCGCGAGCTCGTGCGCGGCGGAGCGAGCGACGCAGCGATCGCCGAACGCCTGCGCGCGGCGTGGACGCGCCGCGCCGACCGTGGCGCCGAGCAGCGCCTCGAAGAGCTCGCGCGGGGCCCGCTCGTCGGCCTCGACGCTCTGCGCCGCGATCCGCACCTCGAGATGCACACCCGTGGCGGCTGAGGTCCGCGCCGCGCACCTCCACGCCGCCCTTGGGGCGACGCTCGACCCGACGACCTAGCGCTGCGCTTCTTCGCGGTACGCGTCGCGGAAGGGAACGCCGGCCTTGACCTTGTCGAGCGCGCGCGCGGTGGCGGCGAGCTTGGGGTCCGCGCAGGCGGCCTCGAGCGCGCTCGCGTCGAACTCGAGCGCGTCGACGAGACGCGGCAGGAGCGCGAGCATCGTGCTGGCGGCGTCGTGGGCGCGGAACAGCGGCGGCTTCACCAGCTGGAAGTCGCGGTGGTAGCCGCTGGGCAGGTCGCGCAAGAGATCGAGCAGCGCGGCGCGCTCGGCGACGATCGCGCGCGCATGGGCGCGGGCGAGCTCGACGGCATCGGGATTGCGCTTGTGCGGCATCAGCGACGAGCCCGTCGTGAACGCGACCGGGAGCTTCACGAAGCCGAACTCGCTCGTACTGTAGAGCCACAGGTCCGCGCTCAGCTTGCCGATGTCGAGCGCGATCGCCTCGAGCGCGGTCAGGTAGGCGAGTTCCGCGCGGCCGCGGGCGTGCTGGACATGCGTGACGGGCTCCACGGGGCCGTCGAAGCCGAGCTCGCGCGCCACGAACTCGCGGTCGAGCTGCACGGGCAGCCCGTAGCCGGCTCCCGAGCCGAGCGGGCACTCGCGCGTGAGCCGCAGCGCGTGGTCGAACTCGCCGAGGTCGAGCTCCAAGGCGCGTGCATGCGCACCGAACCACTCCCCCACCGTCGACGGCATCGCGCGACGCAGGTGCGTGTAGCCCGGCAACGGCAGGGTCGCATGGCGCTCCGCAGCGCGCGCGAGGCTCGCGTGCAGCGCCGCCAGCAGCTCCTTCGTGCGGGCGATCGAGTCGCGCAGCCACAGGCGCACATCGACCGTGACCTGCTCGTTGCGGCTGCGCGCCGTGTGCAGACGCTTGCCCGCGTCGCCGACGAGGTCCGTGAGGCGCCGCTCGACCGCCGAGTGGACATCCTCGTCTCCGGGCTCGACGGTCCACTCGCCGGCGCGATGGGAAGCGCGCAGGCGCGCGAGGCCGTCGCAGATCGTGGCGCAGTCTTGCGCGCTGATCAGACCGACGCGGGCCAGCCCCTTGGCATGGGCCAGCGAGCCGCGGATGTCGTGCTCGACGAGCCGCCGATCCCACAGCGGATCGTCACCCGTGGTGAAAGCGAGCATCTGCACATCGATCGCGTCACCGCGATCCCACACCGGCCGGTGGAAGTCTTGGCTCATCGTGGAGTTCCTAGCGAACAGTCGCAGGTGCGAGCGCCTCGAGCGCACGGGGCGCGAAGCGCGTGTAGAAGTCGACGCCGGCCTCGAGCTCCGCGAGCAGCACATACTCGTCCGGCGTGTGCGAGCGCGCCGTGTCGCCCGGACCGCACTTCACGGCCGGCACGCCCTGCAGGAGCGCCATGTCCGACATGGTCGAGGAGCCGACCGCGCGCGCGCGACCGGCAGTGGCGAGCGCGACCTGCACGAGCGGATGATCTTCCGCCGTCTCGAAAGGCTTGAGGCGCGCCGAGCGCAAGCCAAGCCTGGCGTTCGGCATGCGCGCGCCGAGCAGTGCCACCACATCCGCGGCGCTGTGACGCGGCGAGAGGCGCGCGTCGAACACCGCTTCCGCCTTGTCGGGAACGATGTTGTGCCGCTCGCCGGACTTGAGCACCGTCGTCGCCACCGTGCTCGCGCCGAGCAACTCATGCTCGCCTTCGAGCTTCAGCCACGGTCCGGCGCGCACGATGTCGCCCGCGGCCTTCACGAGCGCATTGTCGTGCTCGACGCGCTGCACATGCGCGGCGTGGCACGAGCGTCCGTGCCACTCCGCCGTCACGACCGCGAGACCCGACTGCGCGCGCACGACCTCGAGACTCGTGGGCTCGCCCGTGATCGCGCCATCCGGCACGCCGCAGCGCTCCAGCACCTTGCCCATCCCGAGGTTCGTCGTCTCCTCGCACTCGTTGAGCGCGAGCTGCAATGTGCCTCGGCCACTGCGCGACTCCGCGCAGGCGCGCAGCGCGAGCAGCATCGCGACCACGCTCGCCTTCGCATCGTTCGCGCCGCGACCGTAGAGCTTGCCGCCCTCCCAGCGTGCCGCGTACGGCTCCACGGTCCAGCCATGCCCGACCGGCACCGTGTCGAGGTGCGTGTTGAGCAAGAGCCGCGGGCCACGGCCGAGCTCGACCGTGGCCACGACCGTGTTCCCGAGGCGCTCGCAGTCGATGCGCCAGCCGCGCAGCAGCTCGACGATCGAGTCGGCAAGGCGCTGCTCCGCGCCCGAGACGCTCTCGATCGCGACCAGCGTGGCCAAGAGCCGCGCGCTCTCGGGCAGCTCGCTCAACGCGCGCTCCCCGACAACTGCGACGGCTCGAGCGTGACCTGCTTCAGCGTCTGCTCGCTCTCCGGCGCCTTCTCGGGCTCGCGCGTGACGAGCGTGCCCGCGCCCTGGTTCGTGTAGAGCTCCGCGAGCAGCGCGTTCTCGTCGCTGCCCGACACGACATGCACGCGACCGACGCCGCCATACAGCGCCGCACGAATGGCCGCGGCCTTCACGCGCATGCCGCCCTTGAGTGCGCCCGACTCCTCCATCGCGTCGAGATCGGAGATCGAGAGCGCGGAAAGCAGCGATGTCGGATCGCTGGGGTTCGACAGGATGCCAGGTGCGCCCGTGAGCATCACGAGCTTCGCGGCACCGAGCGCTACAGCGATCGAGGCGGCCGTGAGATCCGCGTTGACATTGAGGAAGCCTCCGTTGCCGTCGCCCGCAGGCGGGCACACGACCGGAATGTAGCCGTCCTCGATCAGCGCGAGCATCGGCTTGGGATCGACCGACTGCACATCGCCGACCTCGCCGAAGTCGACGATGCCTTCCGTGGTGCGCGTCGGCGCGCGGCGCTTGGCAACGAGCAGGCCCGAGCTCGCGCCCGAGACTCCGACCGCCGGTGCGCCCTCGGCTGCGAGGCAGGCGACGACCTCGCCCGAGAGCTCGCCCGCCGTCGCCATGCGCAGCGCGCGCATCGCGGTCGGCGTGGTCACGCGACGGCCATCGACCATGCGCGGCTCTTCGCCGAGCATGCGCTGCAGCGCATCGGTCTGAGGGCCACCGCCGTGCACGACGACCACGCGCGCGCCGAGCGCTTGCACGACCGCGACTTGCCGCGCGAACTGACGGATCGCGCTGGTCTTCGCGATCGTGCCGCCACCGGCCTTGATGACGAAGGTCTTGCCACGGTGCAGGCGCACATGCGGCGCCGCCTTGAACAGGTCGGTCATTGCGGGAGTTCCAGGGTAACGGGGGACTTCGCGCGGATCTGGCCCTTGCGCTCGAGGCTCGCGAACTGGCTTTCGAGCAGCGCGGTCTGGGAGTGCAGGCGATTCTCGGCCTGATCGATCACGATCGACCACGGACCGTCGAGTACCTCGTCGCGCACCACGACATTGCGGCGCACGGGGAGGCAGTGCATGAAGCGCGCGCGATCCGTGCGCTTCATCCACTCGGGACTGACGCACCACTCGCGCAGATCCGCGCGCTGCGCGGTCTCCGCCTCGGCGTTGCCCCAGCATCCGAGCGACGCCCACGACTTGGCGTAGACGATGCTCGCGTCCTTGAGAGCAGACTCGCGGTCGTCCGTGATCGTGAGCGTGCCGCCGTTGTCTCGCGCGAGCGCGCCCGCCTGCGCGAGGATCGACTGATGCAAGTCGTAGCCCTTCGGGCGCAGCACGACGACATCCATGCCGCGTTGCGTCGCCATGCACAAGGTCGAGTTCGGCACCGCATGCGGTAGCGGCTTGGGATGCCACGCCCATGTGAGCACGAACTTGGCGCGGCGCGAAACCTCGTAGAAGTCCAGCGTGGTCCAGTCGGCGAGCGCTTGGCACGGATGCCACAACGCGCTCTCCATGTTGACGACCGGCACTCCCGCGTGCTTGCGGAAGCCGTTCATCAGCGCGTCGCGCAGGTCGCGATCGAGCGACTGGATGCCCGCAAAGGCGCGGATCGCGAGCACATCGACGAAGCGGCCGAGCACCGGCGCCGCCTCGCGCACATGCTCCGCATTGCCGGCGTCCATCGTGACGCCGTCTTCGCACTCGATGCCCCACACGCCGTTGCCACCGGCCTGCAACTGCACGAGATCGACGCCGAGCTTGCCCGCGGCGCGCTGGAACGAGGCCTGCGTGCGCAGACTCGGGTTGAAGAACAGGATGCCGAGCGCCTTGCCGTCGAACCGGCGCGGAGCCACGCCGGCGCGCAGGTGCAGCGCGCGAGCCACGAGCTTCTCGACATCCGCCGTCGCGAGATCGCTCAGATCGTAGAAGCCCTTCATGCCTTCACCTCCAGTGCTTCGAGAGCGCGCGCGAGCTGCGGCGCTTCCGCGGGCGAGAGCGTCAGCGCCGGCGACAGGCGCAGCACCTGCGGATCGTCGCTCGTGCCGATCAGCACGCCCTGCTCGAGCAGCAGGTCGCGCACGGTCGCGGCCTTGAGCTCGGGCTTCACCACGAGGCCGAGCAAAAGACCCGCGCCGCGGATCGATGCGATCGGCCCGCGCAGCGCGGCGACTTTCAACGCCTCCGAGGTCGCGCGCACATTGGCGAGAAACTGCGGCTGGCCCACGCGGTGCGCGACCATCGCGGCCGCCGCGAGCACGAGCGGACCGCCGCCGAAGGTCGAGCCGAACAGCTTGCCCGGCACGGCCTGCGCCATCTTCGTGCGGATCACGGTGATGCCGATCGGCAGGCCGCCGGCCGCGCCCTTCGCCGTCGTGAACGAGTCCGGTACGACGCCGAAGTGCTGCGAAGCCCACGGCTTGCCGAGACGCCCGTTGCCCGTCTGCACCTCGTCGAAGATGAGCACGGCACCCGTGCGATCGCACAGGCGGCGCAGCGTGTTCAGGAACTCCATGCTCGGCTCGGTGACGCCCGCGAGCGACTGGTAGGGCTCGAGAATCACGGCGCCGACGGTGGTGTCGATCGCCTTCGCGGCCATCTCGGGGTCATTCCACGGCAGCTTGACCACATCGAACGGCGTCGACGGGAACGCGGCGAGCTTCGTATCGCTCACCGCCGCCGCGGCCGCCGTGCGTCCGTGGAAGGCGCCCTTGAAGAACACGACCTTGCGACGGCGTGTGAAGGCGAGCGCGTGCTTGAGCGCGTTGTCGTTCGCTTCCGCGCCGCTGTTGGCCAAGAACACGCTCCAGCCGCCGTCGCACGGAGGCAAGTTGCCCTCGAACGCGGACAGAAAACCGCGGCGCGGCTCGTGATCGACCAGGTTCGTGGCGAACGACAGGCGCTTCCATTGCTCTTGGATAACCTTGCCGAGGCCCGCATCGCCGGCACCGAGCGTGTTGACGCAGTGGCCGCCGTAGAGATCGAGCAGGCGCCGGCCGCCCTCGAGGATCAGCTCGTTGCCTTCGGCGCCGACGACTTGGAGGGGGAGACGCGCGTACGCGTCGACTTCGCGCAGATGCATGTCAGTTCACTCCCAGGCCCGCGCGAGGCAGGCCCCAGTGCTCGGGAAATCCGAGCATCACATTCAGGCACTGCAGCGCCTGTCCGGCGCCGCCTTTGGTCATGTTGTCGAGCGTGCAGAGCACATTGAGCACATCACCGCGCACATGCACAGCGAGCTGCGCGCGATTGGACGCGCTGATGGAGCGCAGGTCAGGCACCTTCGCGCCGTCGAGCACTTCGACGAATGTCGAGCCGCCGAACAGCTCCGTGTAGGCCGCGCGCGCCTCCGCCGTCGTCACCTTGCGCGCGAGCGGCAGCGCCGCGGTCAAGTGAATGCCGCGCGCCATCGGCCCCGAGTGCGCGACGAAGTGAATCGGCGGCACGCTCCCGTGCGGCTCGAGCGCTTGCGCGAGCTCCGCCTCGTGGCGGTGCCCGTCCAGCGAGTAGGCCCACATGTTCGCGTGGCGCCACGGATGGTGCGTGCCGGGCTTGGGCTCGACGCCCGAGCCGCTCGAGCCGGTGATGCCGTGCAGAATCCAGGGACGCGAAGTGTCGAGCAGCTTCGCACGCGCGGCGGGCACGCAGGCGAGTTGCAGCGCGGTGGCGAAGCATCCGGGCGCCGCCACTCGCCGCGAGCGGGCGATAGCTTCGCGGTGCAGCTCGACGAGTCCGTAGGTGAAGCGCTCGAGCTCCGCCGGCGCGGGGTGCGGATGCCCGTAGGCCGACTGGTAGCGCGCGGGGCTCGCGAGGCGGAAGTCCGCGGCGAGATCGACGAGGTACAGGTTCGAAGCGAGCGCGCCGAGTTCCGCAGAGAGCTTGGCCCACAGGCTCGCGGACTCGCCATGCGGCAACGCGAGGAACGCGACGGCGCGACCGCCACCGACGAGCGCTTGCGCGATCGCCGCGCGCGCCTCGTCCGTGTTGCATGTGCGCGTGCGCGTCACGAGATGCGGATGCGCTTCGACGACGCCCTGCTCGCTGCGCGAGACCGCGCCGCGCAGCTCGAGCCCGGGATGGAGATCGAGCAGTCGCAACAGCTCGCCCGCGAGCATGCCTTTGGCGCCGAACACCCACGCCGGCACGGTCGCGGTGCGCGTCAGCGTCGCGTTCATGCTTGCACCAGCGCGCGACCGAGCTTGAGCCTCTTCTCGCGCAGACCCTTGAGCACGGCCTCGGTGAGGTTGCGGCCCTCGCGCAGCGCGTTGAACGCAGGCACGCCCAGCTTCTCCTCGCAGAATCGCCGCCCGACGGGCGTGTCGGTCACGCGTCCGCTGGTGACATCGACCGCGAGGCCGTAGCGCTCGCGCAAGAGCATCTGCCCGCCCCACGCGCCGACCGGGTCCTGCGCGCACAGCACGACGCTCTCGATCGCGTTGCGGATCGACTCGTCGGAGAGCAGCGATTGCACGCCGTAGGTACCGAGCAGGCCGTCGCCCATCTCGAGCACGATCAGGTCGGGCTCGGCGCCCGCGAGGTTCGCGATCAGGCTGTGCGCGGCGGGCACAGAGGTGCTCTCGTCCGTCGTCACGACGCCGAAGTCGGTGAAGATCGCGACCGGCTCCGCGCCGCAGTCCTGCATCTGCAGGATGTCGCGGCGCAGCGAGACGCCCGTGAGCTTGCCCGCAGCGACGCGCATGCCCTTGTGCGAAAGCTCGCTGATCAGGATCGACGCGGCCGTGGTCTTGCCCGCGTCCATGCAGGTGCCGACCAGCACGATCAGCGGCGGCAGTCCTTCCGCGCGCGTCGGCATCGGCTGCGTCGGGAGCGCCGCGCGCGCGATGTTCGCCGGGATGCCGACGCGCGTCGCGAGGTACGGGAACTCCAGCACGGAACCGAGCACTTCGAGCCGGAACGGCTCGCCCGTCGCCGCCGTCGCCTCCGCGCCCGTGCCGATCACGCCGCCGAGGTTGAGCAGCTGCAGCTCGTCCCCCACCGCCACTTTCGTCGGCACCTTGCCGCTGAAGCCGTACAGCGCGTCGCGATGGCCGAGCGCTCCGGCGATGATGTCGCCGGGGTGCAGCGCGACCATGCGCCCGTGCACATCCTCGAGCGTGTTGTAGCTCGTCTTCGCGTTTTTCACGCGGCACGCCACGACCGTGCCTGCCTGCGCCGGGAGCGTGTCACCGAGCACGGCGTTGCGATCGAGGCCGAGGCGCAGCGTGACCGACGCAATCTTGTCGAGAGTGCAGCGCTTCACTTCGCGCTCTCCGCAGTGGCCTTCTCGCCCGCGCGACGGAAGAGCCGCGCCGGTTCCGCCAGCGCGCGCGCGAGGCCGAGCGCGCCCTGCGGCGTGGAGTTGGAGCCCGCGCGCTCGCCGTACTTGGCGTCGCTCGCGGCGAGCATGCTGTAGGGCGACGACACGCCCTCGACCAGCGCCGAGCCGGGCTGCACGCGCACTTTGACCATGCCCGTGACGCGCTGCTGCGTCGACGCGAAGAATGCCTCGAGGTCGCGCTGGAAGGGATCGTGGAACAGGCCCTGGTGCAGGCGGCGGCCGTAGATGTCGCCCAGGTGATCCTTCCAGAAGCGCTGGTCCTCGATCAGCACGAGCTTCTCGAGCTCGCGGTGCGCTTCGATCAGCACTTCCGCGGCCGGCGCCTCGAAGGCGATGCGGCCCTTGATGCCGAGCACGGTGTCGCCGAGGTGGTAGCCGCGGCCGACGCCGAAGGCACCGGCTTCTTGGTTCAGGCGCTCGACGAGCGTCACCGGATCCATCGGCATGCCGCCGAGCGAGACGGGGATGCCGCTCTCGAAGCCGATTTGCAGCGTCGCGCGACCGTGACCGTTCTTCGTCCAGTACCACGCCTCCTCGGGCAGAGCCTGATCGGAGGTGTGCAGCTCGCCGCCGCCGATGGTGACGCCCCACAGCCCCTGATTGACCGAGTACTTGCCGCCCGCGGCCGGAACCGGAAGGCCCTGCTCGGCGAGCCACTTGCGCTGCTCTTCGCGGCTCGGCGCGAGGTCGCGCACGGGCGCGAGCGCCTTCAAGCTGGGCGCGATCGTCGCGAGCGCGGCCTCGAAGCGCACTTGGTCGTTGCCGGCCGCGGTGCAGCCGTGCGCGCAGGCATCGAAGCCGCCTTCGGTCGACATGCGCGCGAGGATCTCGGCCTGCAGGCCGCGCTCGGCCCCCACCGACAGCGGGTAGGCCGCGCCGCGGCGCACATTGCCGGCGATCAGCCAGCGCACGACGCGCGAGAACAGCTCGGCGCGTGCGTCGACGAAGCGGTGCTCCACGGCGCCGAGCGCAACGGCGCGGCTCGCGATGTCACGGCGCTCGGCAGCGCTCCAGCCACCGCAATCGACGGCCAGGGTCGTGACCTGTGCCTTCTCGACGCGCGTGAGCCACGCGACGAGGTAGGAAGTATCGAGACCACCGGAGTAAGCAAGCAGAACGCGCATCGAAGGATCCTCGTGGAGACTCAGGACGCTTCACGCCACCGAGAGGCGCGAGTGAAGGAAACGACGGAAATGAACGGATCACGCGACATGCAGACAGCGCTCCTAGAGCAGTTCCCGCACGCGACGGCGCACGCGCATGGAAGCGGCGTGGCTGTCGGATGCGACCAGCACGGTGTCGTCGCCGGCGATCGTGCCGACGAGGCCATCGATGCCATCGGATTCGAGAGCGCGCGCCACGGCGCTCGCGGCGCCGGGCTCGCAGTACAGCAGCACGAAGTGCGACACGGGCTGCTCCGAGCGCAAGAGGCTCTTGAGCGCCGCGAGCGGCGTGACGCGCTCTTCCTCGCTGACGCGGTAGAAGCCGGCCTGCTTGGCGACGTTCAGCACGCGCAGGTCGCGCGAGAGCACCGGCTGCGAGGTGTGAAATCCCTTGCGCCCGAGGCGTTCGAGGAGCACCTCTTGGCTGGCGATCTCCTCTTCGCGGAGCAGCTCGCGGATCGCTTCGCGGCGCAGGTCGGGATCGGCCATGGGTCGGGGTCGCGGACGAACGTTCATTCGCTTAGGGCGAAACATTATTCGACGAATAAAGCCATGTCAAGCGCCGCATAGATATTCGCACCATTCGCGGCACTCGCGAATGACACCGCCCTCCAAGGCCGCGCGCGGGCCGAAGTCGCATTTCTCGCGGCGCGTGCGTCAGCGCACGATGCAAGGATAGGCGGCGTCGAGGCGGGCGCGCAGCGCCTCGAGCGCGCGCCGTGCCTCCGACTCGAGCTCGGCAGGCCCGGGTGCGAGCAGGTTCGCGCGCTCGATCCAGTCGTCGTCCGCCCCCACTGGCAGGCGGAAGAGCTGCTCGTGGCGCAGCAGGGAGCCGTCCTCGGCGCGCGCCGTCTCGCGGATCAGCTTGAAGCCGCCCGCCGCGAGCGCCTGATCGTGGAAGCGGCCGACGAACCCCGCCGGGATGCTCCCGTCCGCCAAGGGGACGAAGTTGGGCTGGAAGCGCTCGCTGTAGAGCTCGCGGCGACCGCCCGCGGACTTCGCGCCCGTGAGCTCGGACACGAACGAGAACGAGTCGTGGATCGGCACTTCGACGCCGCACAGATCCGCCACCGTCGCGAACAGGTCCACCGCCAGCACCGCGGCATCGCTCGCCGTGCCGCGCAGCGCCGCGGGAATGCGCGGCGAGCGCACGAGCAACGGCACCTCGACGCCGCCGGAGAACATCGTGCCCTTGCCGTGGTGGCGCAAGTACGGCGGGTGGAACGCGCGCTGGGCCATCCCGTTGTCGCCGACCAAGATCACCGTCGTGTCGCTCTCGTCGAGCGCACGCAGCAGTCGCCCGAGCTGGCCGTCGAGTGCCGCGAGCATGCAGCGCGCCATGGCCGCATCGCTCGGATCCGAGTGGTCGCACGCCTGCGTGCCGGGCAGGTCGAGCGCGACATGGTGCAGCGGCTCGTGAATCGCGTTGTAGGCGATGTAGAGGAACCACGGCTCCGGCAGCGTGCCCGCCAGCGCGAGCGCGTCGTCGGTCGTGTCGACGGTCGGATAGCCCTGCGGCGTGCGCCCGTCCTCGATCGTGACGCACGGCAATGGCTGCTCGCCGCAGGGCGCTTCCAACGGAAGAAGCCTCGTCGCATGCGTCTTCTCCCAGCGCCAATAACCTCCGTCATCGGCGCTCGCCCCGCGATCCTCGCCCAAGTTGTAGAGCGAGCCGGCGTAGCGCTCGAACCAGCGCCCCGGCGGCTCGCCGAGCGGTGCCAGCGGATTGCGTGCGAGCTCGTCCACGCCGGAGAGGTGCCACTTGCCGACGGCGGCCGTCGCGTAGTGCGCTTGCGAGCGCGCGAGGAAGCCCGGCAGGAGCTCGTGCACCGGCGCGAGCCCGGATGTGCGCTCTTCCGCGGTCGCCATCACGACTTGCCCGACACCAGAGCGCACTCCGTGCATGCCCGTGAGGATCTGCGCGCGCGTCGGAGTGCACTTGGGGTTGGCCCACGCCTGCGTGAAGAGCCTGCCACGTGCCGCGAGCAACGCATCGATCTCCGGTGTCGAGGCCGGTCCGAGCGACGGACGCCCCCGCTTCGCGTACTCGCGGTCATAGGCACCGATCAGACCGGGGCTCACATCGTCGAGCACGATCACGACGATGTTGCCCGGATGCGCACGCTGCGGCTCGGGCTCACGCGCCGTGCACGCGAGCGTCGCGAAGCCGAACGCCAGAACCGCGCCTCGAATGGCCATTCGGTCGTGCACATTAGCCCGCGCGCGCACGCGCGGGTAGCGCGCGAGCCGCGTGTGACGCGCCTCGGCGTGCTCGCGGCCAAGGGCGCCGCGCCCCCTCGCCGCCGATGGGGCATGGCGCGTGCAGACTCTCACCCGAGCGCCGCTGGACGGGCGTATGGGGGAACGGCGGTGCGGGCTAGAATGAGCGTCACCGCGATGGTTCACAGGGGTTGGAGAGCAGTCTTCAGGCCCCTAGCCGCAAGCCCACCATGGGAAAAACTCTGCTCCCGACCCTGCTCGCCGCGACCATCGCGGGATCTGTCACGGCCCTCTTCGTCACCCGTGCTCAGCACCATTCCACCGCTTCGAGCTCCGGCTCCATCGTCGCGGCACCCGCTCTCGAAGCGGCGACGGTCGCAAGCGGCCTCGAGACCGAGGTCGCGGCCCTGCGCAGCGAAAATCAGGAGTTGCGGGCGCGCGTCGAGGCGCTCGAAGGACGCCCGGTCGGCGAGGCGCGCGCGGCGGTGACGAGCGTCGAAGAGGTTGCCGCGGCGGCGGCGGCCAAGCTGCAAGTCGAGGGCAAGGTCCCGCCGGCCCCGGGCGAGGTCTTCACGCAAGTCGAGCAGGCGCTCGAGGCGCTTCGCACCGCCGAGCGCGAGGAAGCGACCCGCGCGCGCGAGCAGCGCGAGCTCGACCGTATGGAGGAGCGGCTCACGCAGCTCGCGGAGCGCCTCGGTCTCACGCCCGCGCAAGTGAACGACCTGCGCGCGCACAGGATCGCGCAGGAGAAGATCGAGGACGACCTGCGCGCCCAGCGCGAGGCCGGCATGGAGCGCGACGCCTACCGCATCGCCCGCGAGCAAGCGCGCAGCGTCGAGCGCGAGGAGCTCGCGCGCATCCTCACTCCGGAGCAGCTCGAGCAATACAACGCTCGCAAGGACCGCGAGGACCGCGGGCGCGATGCGGGTCGCGGCGCGAACGGCAGCGCGGGCGGCGGCGGCAAAGGTGGAAATGCTGGCGGCGGACGCCGGGACAACTGAGTTCGATCTCGCGTCGCGCCGGCCTGCGGCGCCGTGGAGTCCCTCGCATCAAGCGTGCTTTCCTCGCAGCGCTCGCGCTGCTCGCCTCCCTGCCGTTCTCGACCGCGAAGAGCGAGGAGAGAAGCGGCAAGTCGAAGCCGAACTTCGTCTTCATCCTCGGTGAGGCCCACGGCTGGTCCTCGACATCGGTGGACATGGATGGCGCCGAGCCGAGTCACGCGCGTCCCGCCGGCCTCACTCCCAACCTCGAGCGCATCGCCAAGGACGGCATGCGCTTCAGCGAGTTCTATGTCTCGGCGCCGCGCTGCACGCCGTCGCGGGCGAGCTTCTTCACCGGCATCAGCCCGGCGAAGCTGCACATGACCTACGCCAACGAGGGCGGCAAGGAGCGCCGCGGCAGCGGCGAGGACGCCTCCGACGCGAGCCAACGCGTCGTGCCGCCGGCTCCTCTCAAGGAGCTGCCCGAAGAGGTCCCGACCACCGGCGCGCTGCTGCAGCGGCAGGGCTACGCCACTGCACACTTCGGCAAGTGGCACATCGGTCGCATCGACCCGACGCGCCGCGGATTCGACGAGTCCGATGGGCCCAACACGAACCAAGGCCCCGAGCCGGGCGCGCCCAATCCGGAGGAGTGTTTCGCGATCACCGCGCGCGGCATCGAGTTCATGAAGGCGCAGGTGAAGGCCGGGAAGCCCTTCTTCCTGCAGCTCTCGCACTACGGCGTCGGCACCGAAGAGGAGGCGACGCCGGAGAGCTACGCGGAGACCATGGCCGCGCTGCCGCGGCTCTCGGGCAAGACGCTCGCGTCCGCTGCAGGCGCGCGCGACATGGACCAGGCCATCGGGCAGGTGCTCGCGGCTCTCGAGGAGCTCGGCATCGCCAGGAACACCTACATGTTCTACAGCGCCGACCACGGCAATCAGGCTGGCAACGCGGGGCGCAACAGCCCGGGCCCCAATCCGCCGCTCTCGGGCGGCAAGGGCAGCGTGCGCGAAGGCGGCATTCGCGCGCCGTTCCTCGCGCTAGGGCCCGACATCGCGGCCGGAACGCTGTGCGGCCAGCGCGCGACATGCATGGACCTGCTGCCGACGCTGCTCGAGCTCGCCGGAGCGCCGCTCGCGAAGCCGCGGGCCATCGACGCGCTCGCCGCGGTCGAAGGCGGCAGCCTCGCGCAGGTCCTGCGCAGCACGGGCGCGGGCAAGATCGCGCGAACCCGCGAGGAAATCGTGATCCACTTCCCGCACTACGACCTCGACAACGGCGGGCCAGCCTCGGCCATCTTCCTCGGCGAGTGGAAGCTCGTGCGCAACTACGACAGCGGCGCGGTGACGCTGCACGACATCCCCAAGGACCGCGAGGAACGCCACGATGTCGCACGCGAGAAGCCCGAGAAGGTGCAGGAGCTCCTCGCCAAGCTCGATGCGTATCTCGTCGCCGTGCGCGCGCAGATGCCGACCAAGGCTGGCGAGGCTCCGGCGCAGCCCGCGCCGCCCGTCGAGCCCGGGCAGCCCGGCGAGCGCCGCGGTCGCGGGGACAAGCCGAGGCGCGGTGGTGGCGGTGGCAAGCGCCAGCAGGGAGACGCTCCGTGGCAGGCCGCTCCGTTCCAGCCGTTCGCTCCGCACATGACGATCCGCCACGATGCCCCGTGGCTGTACGCCGAGTCCGACGGGCTCCCCCACGCGCCGCTCGAGTTCACGATGATGAAGGGCATTCGCGCGCGGCAGCAGCAGGTGCCGCTGCCGCAGGCCTATCGCGGGACCAACGCGTGGCAGGTGCCGCTCATGCCGAAGCCCGCGAGCAAGCCCGTCGACGCGCGCGGAGCTGCTCGAGGCCATCCGGGAGACCACGCTCGCCTCGTCCAAACTCGAGCTGCGCTGCTCGCGCGCCACACCGCAGGACTCCGGTCGCGGTCAAGGCCATGACGAGAGTGGTCGCGGGAACGGCGGGCAGGGTGGCAGCGGCGGTCAGGGCGGACAGGGACGCGGAAACGGCGGCGGACAAGGTGGAGGCGGCGGGGGCGGCCAGCGCGAAGCAGAGGCCTTCCACACGGAGGTGCCCGCGCATGCGTTCAACGCGCTGCTCACGCGCCCGATGGCACAACGGGCGTCACGCTCAGCGTGCAGGTGCACGAGCCGCTCGGCATTCGCATCGAGTACTGGCGCGCGGGCGAGAGCCGCAAGCTCGCGACGGAGCCGCTCGCGTGCGGACCCGGCAAGGTGGCTGTGATTGAGCTCGAGAAGCTCGTGCCTGACAAAGAGTCTCACTACATGCTGCACACGCGGGGCGCAGACGCGCAGCAGGCGACCGCCAGCGAGGATCGGCGCTTCGTGACGCAGCGCGCGAAGGGCTCGACATTCACCGTCGCCGTGTAGGCCGACTCGCACCTCGACAGCAACATCGATCCGACGCACTGCGTCCGCACGCTCGAGAACATCGTTGCCGACCGGCCCGACTTCCTCGTGGACCTCGGCGACACATTCATGACCGACAAGTACCCGCGCTTCCGAAACTCGGCTGCGCAGTACGAAGCCCAGCGCCACTACTTCGGGCTCGCTTGCCACTCCGCGCCGCTCTCCATGGTGCTCGGCAACCACGACGGCGAGTACGGGCACGGCCGGGGCAGAGTCCTCGAGTGGTCCTATGCGATGCGCGTCGAGCGCTTCCCGCCACCGCTCGTCGCCGACGGCGGCATGTACAGCGGGCGCACCGGCAACGACGGCGGACATAGCTCGAACTACTACGCCTTCGAGTGGGGCGACGCGCTGTTCGTGGCGCTCGATCCGTTCTCGTACACCACCGCGCGGCGGCGCGGAGAGCGCGCCCTGCTTCGAGTGGGACGGCAAGAACGCCGATGGCAGCGACGGCTTCGAGAAAAACGGTCCGGGCTGGGGCAAGCCCATCCACATGCCGCTGCGCGAGCACCGCGTGCAGGCCGTCTTCCCCGGGCACGATCACATCTTCGTTCACTCCGAGTTCGACGGCATCGCGTACCAGTGCCTGCCGCAGCCCGGCAACCCGCAGGGCAGAACGCGCAGCGCCGAGGAATACGGCTATCGCTCCGGCACGATCCTCGGCAGCCCCGGCTACTTGCGCCTCGTCGTCGCGCCCGAAGACACCAAGGTCGAGTTCGTGCGCTCCAACGCGCCGGCGGCCGAGGGCGGACGCAATCGCGCGCGGCTGGAGCCGAACGGCACGGTGCTGCACTCGTACACACTGCCCGCGCGCAAGTGACGGCGGCGGCGCGTTCGCTCAGGCGAGCAGCGGCGTCACCACGCGGCCCGCGACATCCGTCAGGCGGAAGTCGCGGCCTTCGCTGCGGTAGGTGAGCCGCTCGTGGTCGAGGCCGAGCAGGTGCAAGAGCGTCGCGTGCAGGTCGTGCACCTCGACGGGATTCTCCGCGATGAAGTAGCCGAGCTCGTCGGTCGCGCCGTAGGTCACGCCGGGGCGAATGCCGCCGCCGGCGAGCCAGATCGTGAAGCAGTGCGGATGGTGATCGCGGCCGAGGAACTTCGAGCCGTCGCGCTCCTCGTTCATCGGCGTGCGACCGAACTCGCCGCCCCAGATCACGAGCGTGTCATCGAGCAGGCCGCGCTCGGCGAGGTCCTCCACGAGAGCGACACTGGGGCGATCCGTCTCCTCGCAGCGGCGCCGCAGCGAGTGCAGCAGGTCGTCGCTCTCGCCCGTGCCGTGGCTGTCCCAGCCCCAGTGGTAGAGCTGCACGAAGCGCACGCCGCGCTCGAGCATGCGGCGCGCGAGCAGGCAGTGGTTGGCGAAGCTGCGCTCGCCGGGCTGTGCACCGTAGCGCGCGAGCGTCTCCCGCGACTCCTGCGCGATCTCGAGCAGGTCGGGTACGCTCGTCTGCATGCGGTAGGCGAGCTCGTACTGCGCGATGCGCGCTTCGAGCTCCGGATCGCCACAGGTGTCCATGCGTCCGCGCTGCAATTCCTGGAGCGCGTCGAGTTCGCGTCGCCGCAGCCCGCGCGACACGCCGTCGGGATTGGCGAGGAACGGAACGCCCTCGTTTCCCGGCCGAAAACGCACGCCTTGATGCTCGCCGGGCAGGAAGCCGTTGCTCCACAACGCGGCGCCGCCATCGGGCTGGAACTGGCCCGAGGTGAGCACGACGAAGGCCGGCAGATCGTCGTGGCTGCGCCCGAGCCCGTAGCTCACCCACGAGCCAAAGCTCGGCCGCCCGATGCGTCCGTGTCCGGTGTGCGCGAACACCTGCGCCGGGGCGTGGTTGAACTCCTTGGTGTGCATCGAGCGCACGATCGCGACGCGGTCGACGATGCGTGCGAAGTGCGGCAGCAGCTCGCTCACCTGCGCACCGCTCTGCCCTTGGCGCGCGAACTGGAACGGCGATCCGAGCAGCTTCGGCGTGCCCTTGATGAACGCGAAACGCTCGCCCTTGGTGAAGCTCTCCGGAATCGCCTGGCGGTCGAGCTCGACGAGCTTGGGCTTGGGATCGAACAGGTCGAGGCTCGACGGCGCGCCCGCCATGTGCAGGTAGACGACGCGCTTCGCCTTGGGCGCGAAGTGCGGCGATCCTTGAGCACGAGCGGAACCAGACAGCAGCGACGACAGCGCGAGCGAGCCGAGCGAGAGCGACGCGCCTCCAAGGAAGTGGCGGCGAGTGAGTGCGGCGCGGACGCCTCGCGGTTCCATCGTCAGTTCCTCACCACCGTGTCGTCGAGGTTGAGCAGCACGCTCGCCACTGAAGCCCACGCAGCTAGCTCCCGCGAGTCCGCAGGGCCGTCTTCGAGCAACGCGACGCGCTCGTTGGCCTTTGCGACATCGGAGAACTCCGCGCGAGCGTCGCGCAAGAGCGCGAGCAGCGCCTGCGATTCCCTCGCTGTCGGCCCGCGCGCCGTGCACGCACGGAAGGCCCACTCGAGCCGCTCCGCATCGCTCCCCGTCCGCTCGCGAGCGATGCGCCGCGCCAGCGCGAGCGAGCATTCGACGAACGCGGGGTCGTCGAGCAACGCGAGCGCCTGTAGCGGCGTGTTCGTGCGGTCGCGACGCGTGCACGCGATCTCGCGGCTCGGCGCATCGAAGAGCTGGAATGTCACATACGGCGCGGTGCGCTTGGCAAATGTGTAGATGCCGCGTCGATGCCCGTCGCGGCCGGAGCTCTCGCGCCAGTCGTCGGCGGAGTAGGCCGAGTTCCAGGTGCCCGCGGGCTGCGGCGGGAACACGCTCTGGCCGCCGAGCGACTCGACCAGCAGGCCGGAGGTCGCGAGCGCGTTGTCGCGCAGCATCTCGGCCTCCAGGCGCATCCGCGCGCCGCGCGCGAGCTCGATGTTGTGGCGATCGCGCTCATACTCCGCCCGCGGCACATCCGAGCTGCGGCGATACGCGGCCGAGGTCACGATCGTCTCGACCAAAGCCTTCATGTCCCAGCCGCGCGCGACAAACTCGCTCGCCAGCCAGTCGAGCAATTCGGGATGCGACGGCGCGTCACCGCGCAGGCCGAAGTCCTGGCCCGTGGCAACGATTCCTCGACCGAAGAAGAGTTCCCATGTGCGGTTGACATGCACGCGCGCCGCGAGCGGGTTCGCGGAGCTCACAAGCCAGCGCGCGAGCGCGAGCCGCGCCGGTTCGTCGTCGCGGAGCTCGCCGAACAGCGCGGGGATTCCCGCTCCCACAGGCTCTCCCGGCGTGAGGAAGCTACCGCGCACGAAGACATGGCTCTGGCGCGGTTCCACGACCGCATCCATCACCATCACGGTCGGCAGCAGCGCCTCGAGCTCGTCGCGGCGCTGGCGCAGCTTCGTGAGCTCGTCCGCGATCGCGGAACCGAGCATCGACGGTCCGTGCCGGTACCAGTCGCGGAGCCGTCCTACCTCCTTCGCGCTGCGCTTGTGGGGCGCGAGCTTCAGCAGCGCCTCGATCTCCGGCGTGATTCGGTCCTCCGTGTTGTGCCCGAACTCGAAGCTGAATCCCCCCGGTCCGGCGCCGTTGACGACCTTGGCCAGCAGGTGATGGCGTCCTTTGGACAGGCGAGTCTGCACGCGCGCCGGCGCACCGGTGAATGTGGCGTAGTTCGAGCTCTCGTGCAGCAGGCGTCCATCGAGCCACACGCGCACGAAATCGTCTGCACCCACGAAGAACTCGAGCAGACCTTCATGTTCGCATTCGAGAAGGCGTGAGAAGTACCAGGCACAGCGATCGTCAGAGAGATCGAGATGCCGAACATCCGCTTCGCTCCAAGCGAGCCCTTCGGATCGCGCTCCAATGTCCGGCGAAACGGCGGGGTTTCGCTCGGGATCGAACGCTCGATCGCGAGCTTCCTCAAAGCTGCTCGCGCCTAGGGGGCCGAGCATGCGCCAGCCGGATGCCGCAGGCGAGAGCAGTTGGCTCGTGATGCGCGCGTCGGCAGACGCAGAAATCCGGACACGCGCGAGCGCATGACGCAAGAAGGGCGACTCGAACTTGAGCTGGATGTGCAGCACCTGCTGACCGTCCAACCGCACGGGCTCCTCCAGCGCAAACAGCGCCTCGCGCGCGCTGCCGACGCCGCCACCGATCGCCCAGCCGGTCTCGGGACGACCATCGATCGAGTTGGCGGCACGAAACGGTCCGTCCAACTGCTCGATCTCCCCGAGAGCCGCGGCGAGCGCGATGGGTTCGGTGTCTCTCGATTCCTCCACACTCTCGACACGCACTGAAAATTCGCTCAGCACGAAGTTGCCGTGCGTCGTGCGCCCCGGTCCCGCGGGAGGGTCACCGTCGAGCAGCGCCTCGAGCTTCAGCAGTCGAATCTCGCCAGCTGGGGCCCTGAGCCGCAGGTCATAGACGCAACGATCCGGAACGGGACCACGGAAGGCCGCTGAGTCATCGGGCAGGAGCGTGGCTTCGACATACTTGGTGCTCGTCTCGACGGCGGAGAGCGGCTGTAGCACGCTCCAGCGCACTTCGTTCGCGAGCTCCGCTGCTTGCCGCGTCTCCCACTCGCGCTGCTCTCGGTCGAGCGCCTCGTCGGCGGCGGTGAGCTTGCGCTCGAGCTCCTCGACGCGCTTCCCGATCGCTTCGAGCTCGCGCTCCTGCTCCGCCGTCGGCGCGCGCAGCATCGGCTCCGGAGTCTTGCCGCCATCGGCGGTCTGGTTGAGCGCCGCGAACAGCTTGTAGTAATCGCGCTGCGAGAACGGATCGTACTTGTGGTCGTGGCACTGCGCGCAGGCGAGCGTGGAGCCCATCCAGATCGTCGCGGTCGTGTTGACGCGATCGATGATGGCCGCGCTGCGGAACTCCTCCGCGTCCGTGCCGCCTTCCTCGTTGAGCATCGTGTTGCGATGGAACGCGGTCGCGATTCGCTGCGAGCGCGTCGCGTTCGGGAGCAGGTCTCCGGCAAGCTGCTCGATCGAGAATAGGTCGAACGGAAGGTTCTCGTTCAGCGCCGCGATCACCCAGTCGCGGTACGGCGCCATCGAGCGCCGCGCGTCCTTTTCGTAGCCCTGCGTGTCGGCGTAGCGCGCGAGATCCAGCCACGGCCGTGCCATGCGCTCGCCGTAGCGCGGCGACGCGAGCAACTTCCTCACGAGCTGCTCGTAGACATCGGCGCGCGCGTCGCTCTCGAACGCCGCAACCTCGTCGGGCGTCGGCGGAATCCCCGTCAGGTCGAGGTGCAACCGCCGCACGAGCGTCGCGCGGCTCGCTTCCGGCGCCGGCGTGATCCCGGCCCGCTCGAGCCGCTCCTCCACGAACGCGTCGATCGCATTGCGCACACGCTCGACATGCTCGACCTGCGGCACTGCGGGCCTCACGGGCCGCTGGTACGCCCAGTGATTCCGGCGCGCGTCGACGCCCTCATGCTCGTCGGGCCACATCGCGCCCGCGTCAATCCAGCGCCGAATCGTCTCAATCTCTCCCGCCGAGAGCGGCGCCGCCTTGTGCGGCATGCGCTCGTCGGAGTCCTCCGCCAAGAGCCGCGTGTACAGCGAACTCGCCGCCGCATTCCCCGGCACGATCACCCGCTCCGTCCCGCCATACGAACCCGCCAACGCCCGCTCGCGCAGGTCAAGTCGCAAGTCCGCCTTGCTCTTCGCCGCGCCATGGCACTCCACGCAGTGCCGTTCCAAGAGCGACTGCACTTCCCGCCCAAACTCAACCTCCTGCACCGCCCCAAGCGCGACGAGCACCGCCAGCGACCACATGCGCTCCAGTCTAGCCCCCCCACTGCCCCACCCCCTCCCCGCCCTGCCACGCGCGCCGCACGCACCGGAAGAACGCGCTGCAGTTCAAGACCTGACCCGCCGTTGCTCCTCCCAAGGCCGCTCCAGAAACAGAGCCGGGGCGCCCCAAGGGCACCCCGGCTCGTTTCGCAGGAGCGGCCGCGCCGCTCACGCCATCACGGGCAGGTCTTGAACTGCAGAGCGTTCGAGAGATTCGTGGTGCCCGGAGCCGTGGGGTCGCGGAACCACGCCTGCACATTGA
The DNA here is from genome assembly GCA_016872795.1 of Planctomycetota bacterium. Taxonomy (GTDB): domain Bacteria; phylum Planctomycetota; class UBA1135; order UBA1135; genus F1-120-MAGs118. The sequence goes on along the minus strand of VGYZ01000023.1, from coordinate 23,559 downwards.
CGATCATCCCCGCCTGGAAAGGCTGGCCGAGAGCCGTCGGGCGCGTGGCGAGGAAGCTCTGGAAGTCGAGCGAGATCGAGCCGTTGCAGCCGCCGGTGGTGCCGCCGGTGCTGACGGCGGTGGCGCGCTGGATCGGCGACTTCACGCACAGGGTGCTCGTGTTGCCGGGCGCCCAGACCGAAGCCTTCGGTCCGAACACGCCGTAGAAGAGCAGGCCCTGCTTCTGGCCTTCGACGCTGCTCGCGGTGAGCACGAAGCCCGAGGACGCGGCGACGCTCGGGGAACCCGAGGCCGACATGACGGGCGAGCAACCGCTCGAGGTGGTCGACGGAGAGCAGTAGGTCACGATGCCGGGGCAGGCCGCGCACTGGTCGGGCGTGCCGTCGTTGTTGACATCCCACTGCGTGCCGGCAGCGATCTCACACGCGTCGCCCACGCTGTCCGAGTCGCAGTCATCCTGCGTCGGGTTGGCGATGGCGTCGCAGTTGTCGTTGCAGTCCTTGATGCCGTCGCCGTCGGTGTCGATATCCGAGACACCGCAACCGCAGGTGCCGGGCGCGACCTTGTTCGGGTCGTTGGGGCACAGGTCGTTGCAGTTCGGAGTGCCATCGCCGTCCGAGTCGGTGTCCGCCACCCCGCAACCGCACACGCCCGGCGCCGCCTTGTTGGCGTCGTTGGGGCAGCCGTCGCAGGCGTCGCCGACCTCGTCACCGTCGCTGTCGCCCTGCGGCGGGTTGTACACCGTCGGGCAGTTGTCGCAGGCGTTGCCGACGAAGTCGTTGTCGGTGTCGAGCTGGTTGGTGTTGGCGGTCTGCGGGCAGTTGTCGCAGGCGTTGCCCACGCCGTCCTGGTCGCCGTCGGCCTGAGCCGGGTTGTAGGTCGTCGGGCAGTTGTCCTGACAGTTCAGGTCGCCGTCGCCGTCGCTGTCAGCGTCGGCCACGCCGCAACCGCAGACGCCCGGAGCCGTCTTGAGCGGATCGTTCGGGCAGCCGTCGACACAGTTCGCCACGCCGTCACCGTCGCTGTCGGTGTCGGCCACGCCGCAACCGCAGACGCCCGGGGCGGACTTGAGCGGGTCGTTCGGGCAGCCGTCGACACAGTTCGCCACGCCGTCACCGTCGCTGTCGGTGTCGGGCACGCCGCAACCGCACTGGCCGGGGGCCTGCTTGAGCGGATCGTTCGGGCAGCCATCGACGCAGTCGTTGGCACCGTCACCGTCCGTGTCCGGGCAGTTGGAGCCGCCGGGGACGTCGACGCCGGTGAAGGTGATCTGCGTCGGCGTGCCGGGCTTGAACAGCGTCACCGTCACGTTGCCCGGGGCGGGCGCGCCCGAGGAGCGGAAGCGGTAGTTGTAGGTCGTGCTCCAGCGCAGGGCGTTGGCGTTGACGTTCTGAGTGTAGGTCTGCGTGGCCCACGAGATGTTGGAGCCCCCGTTGACCGTCGAGGTCCAGTCGGTGCCGACATACGGCTCGCCCGAGTGGTAGTCGACGTCCTTGAACTCGATGTTGGTGGCGCCCGAGCCGTTGCCGAGCGGGATCGAGATGGCCTGAGCCGAGCGGTCGCTGTTCATGTTGAACAGCGCGTACTCGTAGTGGTACTGGCCGCCGCCGACGTTCGTGACCTTGCGAGCGAGGTAGATGCGACCGTCGTTGGGGACGTCGACGTAGCTCACCACGACGCCCGCGTCGATCGTCGCCCACTGCATCACCGCCGACTTGAGCGGGATGGTGGTGCCCGTGAACGACATGTTGTACTGGCCGGCCGTGTTGGGAGCGCCGACCGTGGCCTGACGGATCGAGTAGTTGTTGTAGCGGTTGGCCGCGGGCTCGTCCGTGCAGATGTAGACGACTTCGCCCCAGTAGGTCGCGCCCGAGTTCTGCGCCGGGTCGAGGTCAGGGTTCTTGACCTGCAAGCGCTTGTAGGTCGCGATCGTCGAGGTGTTGGGGTTGCCGAGCTGGTAGGGGTACGGGAACACGCCGGTCCACGGCTGGATCTCCGAGCGCGGGCCGCAGCCGGACTGCGAGGCGTTGAGGCCGTCCGAGTAGGTGTCGGTGGCGAACAGACCGAGCCAGTCGCAGCTGGCGTTGCTCACGTAGGTCGGGTTGGTGATGCCGTTGGGGTTGATCGAGGTGCAGCTCGGCGCATCCGCGGCGCAGAAGCCGTGCTTGAGCCAGCTCATGCCGATCTGCTCGAAGCGCGTGGCACCGTTGACCGTCTTGAAGCGGTACAGCTGGGTGCCGATGACCGGGTGCTGGTTGCAGTTGGCGCCGCTGGTGCAGTCGATCCAGATCGCGTTCTGGTCGCCGACATTGCAGGACACCGTCGTCACGGCGTAGGCGCCCGTGCCGCTCACGATGCCGTACTCGCCGAAGGTGTTGCCGATGGTGCTGACGATGACATCAGGACCGATCACTGCGCCGGCGGCGGCGGGCGCGGAGAGGCTCAACGGGCGGGCAGGGTCGAACATGGCCGAGCCCATCAGGGTGATCGAACCGATCGGGAGGCGCGCGGAGCGGTCGAGGCCGAGCTCTTCCGCCAGCGCAGTCGCGATGACGAGCTCACCGGTCAGCGAGAACTGCTCGCCGCGCTCGATGAAGGCGGCTTGGTCAGGCAACTCGAACACCGGGCGACCGGCGAGATCGCTGGAGTTGGAAATCACGCACCACACGCCGTCGTAGATGGCGACCGAGAGATCGCCGATCCCGAGCTCGCGCCCGTCGGGCGTCGTGATCACGAACTGGCCCGGCGCGGTCGACATGGCTTGCGAGACGAAGCCCGCCACGCCACGGTCGCTGCGGTAGAGCTCCGCGATGCCCTTGAGGTTGGCGACGAGCGATTGGTCCGCGTCGACGCCGATCACTCCCACCGACGAGCCGGCAGGGAGACCCTGATCGGCGCGCGGGAACACGAGCAGCTCGCCAGAAAGCAAGTAGCCGCGCGACTCGAACGAGAGCTCGTTGGCGGCGGCGACCGTGGACACGAGGCTGAGCGCGGCGGCACTCAAAACGAGGCATCGATTCATGGGGGTTCCCTATGGCTCCTGATTCCTGATATAACGGGGCTCGAGCGCGCCCGCCCACCCCGGCCCCAGCCCCCCAGAAGGGCCGATGGGACAGGGGGGGGGGCAGAGTGCGCCCGCGAGACCCTCCAAGTCTAGCCGCGAGCCGCGAACTTGTGCTACCGACCGCGGAAGCGGCAGGAAAAAAGAAGATCCGCCGCCCTACGACGCTGGACAGGCTTTCCATGTTCCGCGCGATCCGGACAGGGACGCGAGCCGCCCGCCCCCTCAGGCCGGGGCGGGAGCCGCCGAGCGGGGCTCGAGAGAACCTCGCACGGGGCGTCGCGCTGTGGCGGTCCACCCAACACGGCGGCCGGAGTCCCATGGCAGGGCTCCGGCCGCTTCAGGCGCGCACGCTCGAACTTTCTCGCGACGCTCGCGTGCGTCAGGCGTGACTCAGGGACACAGGGTGAAGCCCAAGCCGTTCGAGAGGTTCGTGCCCGCGGGCGCGGGCGGGTCGCGGAACCAGGTCTGCGCGTAGAACATCTCGCCGGCGGTGTACGGGCTGCCGAGGCCGCCGGGGTTCGCCGCGCGCCACGCGTTCCAGTCGATGGAGATCGAGCCGTTGCACTGACCCACGGTGCCACCGGACTGGCTCGGGGCGGTGCGCTGCACCGGCGTCGTCACGCACAGGGTCGAAGTCGAGCCCAGCGCCCAGGCAAGGCTCGTCTGGCCGATGCCGAAGAACACGAGCCCCGTGCGGCCGCCTTCGAGGCTCGAGCATGTGATCTGGAAGCCTGAACTCGCCGTGGCGCTCGCGCTGCCGGTGCCGGACATCTGCGGGGCGCAGCCCAGCGTCGTGGAGCTCGTCGTGCAGTAGACGAACGAGCCACAGCCGGTTCCGGGGACATCCGCGAGGAAGGTGACCGTGGTCGGCGTGCCGGGCTTGAAGAGCGTGACCGTGATGGTGCCCTGCACCGGCGCCGCGATGGCGTCGAAGCGGTAGTTGTAGGTCGTGCTCCAGCGCAGGGCGTTGGCGTTGGCGTTCTGCGCGTGGGTCTGGGTCGACCACGCGATGCTCGTCCCCGGCGTGACCGTCGCGCTCCAGTCGGTGGCCGAGTAGGGCTCGCCCGAGTGGTAGTCGACGTCCTTGAAGCCGATGTTGGTCGGAACCGTACCGGCCTGCAGCGGAATCGAAATCGCCTGCGCGCCGCGGTCGCTGTTCATGTTGAACAGCGCGTACTCGTAGTGGTGCTGGCCGTTGGTGAGCTGGGTGGTCTTGTAGGCGAGGTACAGACGACCATCGCCCGCCACGTCGACCGAGCGCACGGTGACGCCCGGATCGATCGTCGCCCAGTGCATCACGGCCGATTTCAGCGGGATCGTCGAGCCCGCGAAGTTCAGGCCGTACTGGCCGCTCGCGAAGGTCCCGACCGTCGTCGAACGGATCGAGTAGTTGTTGTAGCGGTTGGCGGCGGGCTCGTCCGTGCAGATGTAGACGACCTCGCCCCAGTATGTGGCGCCGACATTTTGAGCCGGATCGAGCTCGTTCTTGTGCACCTGCAAGCGCTTGTAGATGGCATTGCCGCTCGCGCCCGCACCCAGCTGGTACGGGAAGGGATAGGCACCCGTCCACGGCTGGATCTCCGAGCGCGGGCCGCAGCCGGGCTGCGAGGCGTTGAGTCCGTCGGAGTAGGTGTCGGTGGCGAACAGTCCCAGCCAGTCGCAGCTGCCGTTGCCGGCGTAGGTGGGGTTGGAAATCCCGTTGGGGTTGATCGAAGTGCAGCTGGGCGCGTCCGCAGCGCAGAAGCCGTGCTTGAGCCAGCTCATGCCGATCTGCTCGAAACGCGTGGCCCCGTTGACCGTCTTGAAGCGGTAGAGCTGCGTGCCGATCACCGGGTGGCGGTTGGGCTGCGCGCCGGAGTCGATCCAGATCGCCTCTTGGTCGCCGACATTGCAGGAGACAGTCGTGACCGCGTAGCCGCCGATGTCTCCGACCGCGCCGTACTCGCCGAAGGTCGAGCCGATGGTGCTGACGACCACATCCGGCCCGATGAGCGCTCCGGCCGCGGCGGGCGCGCGAGCCGTGAGCGGGCGCGCGGGGTCGAACATCGCGGAGCCGAGCAAGGTCAGCGCGCCAACCGGCGTGCGCGCGTCGAGTGTCAGACCGAGCTCGAGCGCGAGCGAGGGAGCGAACAGCAGCTCGCCCGTGACGGCGAAGTCCTCGCCGCGCTCGAGCCACGCGCCGTCCTTGCTCGCGAGCACGAACACGGGGCGGCCGGCGAGGTCACCGGAGTGAGCGAGCAGCGTCCACTCACCGTCGTAGAGGACGAGCGAGAGGTCGCCCAAGCCCAGCTGCTCTCCGGCCGGGCCGGCGAGCACGAACTGACCCGCGCCCGTCGCCATGCGGCTCGAGCCGAACGCGACCGGCTGGCCGGCCTCGCGGACGAGCTCGGCGCGACCTTGCAGATGCGACGAGATCGACTCGGCGGCGTCGACGCCGAGTACGCCGAGGCTCCAGCCTTCGCTCAGCGCGATCTCGGCCTGCGGGAAGAGCAGCAGCTCACCCTCGAGCAGGAACTCGCGCAGGTGCGCGCGGGAATCCGGCGCAGGGGAATCCGGCGCAGGGGACTGCGGCAAGGATGTGGGCGCGGCTGTGCTCGTCGACTGGGCGAGGAGCGGGGCGTTCGCCGCGAGCAGCGCTGCCGCGGCGAGGATGGGACGGAGAGAAGTCGTGGTGGAACGAGCGTGCATCGGTTGAGCTTCCTGAGGCTTCGAGCGTCTTCGGTGAGCGATCCGCGCGTGGCGTCGGGGGGGATGGCAACCGAGCCGCAGAGGCGACTCCCGGTCCGCTCCCCGACGGCGCGACGAGACGAACGACTGTAGAGCAAGTTGGGCGGCGCAGGGCGAAAAACTGGCCCTGACGCTCAGCGATGGGCCGCGGCGCGGTGGGCGCGCGCTCCCGCCGCGTCGCCGCGCTCTTCGCACAGTATCGCGAGCCCCTCGCGCGCGCCGCGGTGCGCCGGTTCGATGGCGATGGCCGCCTGCCACGCGGCTTCGGCGGCGGCGAAGTCGTTGTGCTGCGCGCAGGCCTGTCCGAGCAGCGCGTGCGTGTCCGCGTCTTCGGGGTGACGCGCGAGCGCCTCGCGATAGTGCGAGATGCCCAGCTCGAAGCGGCCCAAGGCGCAGTACATGCCCGCGAGATTCTCGCGCGCCTCGCGGAAGTCGCTATCGCGCGCGAGCGCGGCCTCGAACGCCGCGGCCGCATCCTCGAGCCGCCCGGCTTGGGCCGCGCGCACGCCGCGCTCGTAGTCGGAGCGCGCCGCCTCGCGTGCAGCGGCGAGCTCGCGCTCCTGCGCCGCGCGCTGCTCGCGCGCCTCGCGCTCCGAGCGCTCCTCGCGGCCCTCGGACACCTGCGCGCGCGCGGCGAGCGCGACCAGCCCGGTGAACGCGAGCGCGACCAGCCCGACGGTGCGTCCCGCGGCCGTGACCTTGCCCGCGCGGACGAGATCCCAGGCCTGCAGCGCGACTTCCGAGCGCCCGAGCATGCGCACGCACAGGTGCACGGCGAGCGCGAAGAGCACCGCGAGCCCGAGCGCGAGCAGCAGCGGCACGCGCTCCTCCTGCCACGGCAGGAGTTGATAACCGCGCAGCGCGAACACCGCCGCGAGGAACGCGCCCGCGAGCACGATGTCCTCGGCAGGGGTCGGGCCGCCGCGCCGCTCCGATTTGCCCGGAAAGAGCAACGCTAGCGCGAGCGAGAGGCCTGCGAGCTCGCTGGCCCAGCGTCCCTCGAGCGTGCCCTGCCCCGAGAGCAGCACGGCGAAGGCGCTCCACAAAAAGGCCGCGGTCAGCACGAGGCGCGGCAGACGCGCGACGAGCCCGGCCGCGAGGCGCTGCACGGGCTGCGCGCGCCGCGTCGTGATCGCCGGCGCTCCGAAGCCGACATACAGCGCGTCCTTGGGACACACGCTCACGCAGTCGAGGCACTTCATGCAGCCGGGATCGACGATCGCCTTCCAGTCGCGCACTTCTTGGTGCACGCGCACATTGGAAGTGCACACCGCCGTGCAGTGGCCGCAGCCCTCGCACGCATCCGTCACGCGAATGCGCACCGGCGCGAGCTGGTCCGCGATGCCGAACACGGCGCCGTACGGGCATGCGTACGCGCAAAAGCCCTTCGCGCCGAGGAACCACACCATCAGGAATCCGGCGACCAAGAACGTGAGCAGCGCCATCTCGAGCCCCGGGAAGGTGTCCCAGAAGCCCTCGGTCATGAACTCCCTGTGCGCGATGCCCAGCCCGAGTCCCTGTTCGATGCGCGGCAGCAGCGGCGCGAGGAACATGTAGACGAACACGACCAGCGGCACGAGCCCGAGCAGCCCGAGGTTCACCGGACGAGGCCGGAGCCCGAGCTTCTCGAGCAGCCAGCGACAGCCGTCTTGGATGGCGACGAGGTGGCAGGCCCAGCCGCAGAAGAAGCGCCCGAAGAGGGCCGTCGAGAGGATCGCGAGGCCAAAGAAGATCGCCCCCGCGTTGAGCACGCCCTTGGCGGTGAGCTCGATCGACTCGGAAGGCTCGAGCGGCGTCAGCGTCGAGCCAGCGGCCGCCCAGTGGGCCACGTGCAGCGCGATCGCCACGTGGATGGCGATCAGGAAGAGCATGCGCCAGCGCGCCACGCGCGACGTCCGCACGGGGCCGTGCGAAACGACGTCCGGGCGATCCGGGCTGGCTTCGGTGCGGCAGCGGACGCTCACGAGCGGATTGTGGGACGGCGCGCCCCGCTCCGCAAACGTCTCGCGCCGGCGCTTGCTAGGCTCGACCCGAAACTTCCCCGCCGTGCAGACCGCCCCCCAAGACGATGACGCGCGCTCGCGCCCTGCCGCCAGCGAGATCGTCGAGCGCCTGCGCGCGCGGCCGCGCGTGGCGGGCCGCTACGAGGACGAGCGCGAGATCGCGCGCGGCGGCATGGGCGCGATCCTGCGCGTGCACGACCGCGACCTGCACCGCGAGCTCGCCATGAAGGTGATGCTCGAGGAGCTCGGCGGCCTCGAGCCGGACTCGACCGAGGCGGCGCGGCTGCGCGCGCGCTTCCTCGAAGAAGCGCAGGTCACCGGCCAACTCGACCACCCCGGCATCGTGCCCGTGCACGAGCTCGGCCTCGACGCGGGCGGGCGCCTGTACTTCACCATGAAGCTCGTGCGCGGCCGCGACCTGCGCGCCGTGTACGAGCAGGTGCGCAAGGGCGAGGAAGGCTGGAATCTGCCGCGCGCGGTCGGCGTGCTGCTGCGCGTGTGCGAGGCGATGGCCTTCGCGCACGACAAGGGCGTGATCCACCGCGACCTGAAGCCCGCCAACGTCATGGTCGGTCGCTTCGGCGAGGTGTACGTGATGGACTGGGGCCTCGCGCGCGTGCTCGGCGCGGGCGCGGGCCACGATCGACGCCGCGAGGCGAGCGAGAGCCGCGTGGTGAGCGCGCGCCAAGCGACCACGCTCGCCGGCGATTCGTCGCTCGCCACCCTCGACGGCGACATCGTCGGAACCCCCGCGTACATGTCGCCCGAGCAGGCGCTCGGCTTGCTCGACGACCTCGGGCCGCGCTCGGACGTCTACTCGCTCGGCGCGATGCTGTACGAGCTGCTCGCGGGCCACATGCCCTACATGCCGCCGGGCGAGACGCGCTCACCGTTCACGGTCGTGCGCCTCCTCAAGGAAGGTCCGCCGGAGCCGCTCGAGCGCAGCGCGCGCGGCGCCGACGACGAGCTCGCCGCGATCTGCGACAAGGCCATGGCCCGCGATCCGGAGGCGCGCTACGCGAGCATGCTCGAGCTCGCGGAAGATCTGCGCGCGTACCTCGAGGGTCGCGTCGTGCGCGCGCACCGCACGGGAGCGCTGGTCGAGTTCAAGAAGTGGATCGGCCGCAACAAGGGCTTCGCGGCGGCCGTCGCGTCGGCGGCGCTGGTCGCGATCGGGCTTTCGGCGGCGCTGATCGCAGTGCAGGCGCGCTCCAACCAGCAGTTGCAGGCCGAAAAGGAGATTGCCGACGCCAGCGCGCGCGAGGCGACCGAGGCGCGCGGGCGCACCGAAGAGGCCAACCGCCTGCTCGCCGAGGAGAAGCGCGTGGCGCAGGCCAACGCGGACGAGGCTCGTCGGCGCGGGTACGCCGCGAGCATCGCGGCCGCGGCTGCCGCGCTCGAGAGCCGCGACCTCGCGCGCGTGCGGCAGCGCCTGCGCGACTGCCCCAAGGAGCTGCGCGGCTGGGAGTGGAACTTCCTCAACCAAATGCTCGACCAGAGCGCCGCGCTGATCGCGCCGCGCACGTTCGAGGGCGAAGCACCGCCGGCGGCGCTCGACAGCGTCCTCGCGCTCGCCACGGACGCCGACGAGCGCGTGCTGCTCGCCGCCACCGCGGGCAGCGCGAAAGCGCCGTCGATCCTGCGCGCGTACGACCTCGCGAGCTTCCGACCGCTCGGCGACATCGACCTCGGCGGGGCGCGCATCACGGCGCTCGCGAGCTCGCCGTCGCGCGAGCGCGTCGCGGTAGCGCTCTCGAGCCTCGAAGTGCGCGTGCTCGCGCTTCCGGGCCGGGCCGAGGAGCGACGCTGGACCCTCTCGGCGCCCGTCTCGGCGCTGGCCTTCACGGCCGACGGTCGCCGCGTCGCGCTCGCGAGCGGAAACCAGCTGCGCATCGTGGACGCCGTGAGCGGCGAAAACGTCGACTTGTGGGACACGCTCGGCGCGCAGCCGAGCTGCCTCGCGCTCTCCCGCGACGGCGCGCGCCTCGCCTTCGGTACGGCCGACGGCTTCGTGGGATTGCTCGACCTGCGCACGCGCGCACTGGCATGGCTCGGCGAGCGCGATGCTCCGATCCGCGCGGTGGCCTTCAGCCCCGATGCCCTGCGCCTCGCGGCGGCGTCTGGCCACGTCGAGCGTGGCGGCGAGCTCCATCGCTGGCAAGACTGCGTGCGCGAGTGGGACACGCACTCGGGCCGACTCACGCGCCTCGAGCGCGAGGACGCTGGCGAGATCTCGTGGTGCGGTTACGACGCCACGGGCCGCAACCTGCTCTCCGTGACGCGCGGCGGCTCGATCCGCGCGCGCGACCTCGCTGCGGAGCAGGGCACTCGCATCGTCGCCGGACTCGTCGACCTCTTCGCCGCCCTGCCGCTGCGCGGCGGGCGCGCGCTGGTCACGGGCAGCGAAAAGGGCACGCTGCGCCTGTGGGATACGGCGATCGGCGAGTCGCTCGCGCTCACCGGCGGTCGCGTTGGAGCGAGCCAACTGATGTTCTTGCCGGGCTCGAATCGCCTCGTGTCCCTCGAGGCCGGGCAGGTGCGCGTGTGGAATCCGCGCACCGGCGAGCTCGAGCGCGTGCTCGCGCGCCTCGTGCAGCTCTCCCCCACCGAGGCCGAGGCTCCGGCCTGCATCGGCGCCAGCCGCGACGGCGCGCGCATCGCCGTCGGTTGGGTCACGGCCGCCGTCGAGGACAGCAAGCCGCGCTCGAAGGTGCGCGTGCGCGATCCCGCGAACGGCGCGGTGCTGCGCGAAGTGAGCTTCACTGCGAACGGACGCCCCAGCGCTGTGACCTTCGACGCGCTCGGCGAGCGCGTCGCCATCGGCACGGACGCTGGCGAGCTGCTCGCCTTCGAGGTCGCCACCGGGGAGTTCCTGCCGGTGCGCACCAGCCTGCGCGGGCGCGTAGGCGAGCTCGCGTGGCTCGACGACGAACGCCTCGCCGCGGGCACGTCGGGTGGACAGCTCGCGCTGTGGGATGTCCAAGGCGAGACGCACCAACTGGTCGTCGACCAGCCAGGTGCCTACATCTACGCGCTGCAGCGCTCGGCCGACGGAAGCGCGCTGTGGATCGACGCGGGCAGCCGCACCCTGCGGCTCGACCTCGCGACGCTGCAAAAGAGCGAGCTGCCCGCCTCGGCGGACAGCGACGGACGCATCACATGGATCGACGGCGACCGGCGGCTCCTGTGTCGAACGCGCTCCAATCGCGTCGGCATCTTCGACGCGGGCACCTCCGAGCTCCTGCTGACACTGCGCTCGGACGAGGCCGCGACGGCGATCGCGGCGAGCGCCGACGGCAGCATGGTCGCGAGCGGCTTCGCGTCGGGCGCGATCCGAGTGTGGTCGCGCGATGCGGTGCTCGAGCGCTCGCAGGCCCGCGAGGAATCGCGACGCGAGCGAGCGAGCGCGGTCGAGGTCGTGGCGCGACTCTTCGAGGTGGACGGGCTGCGCTGCGAGGCAGCACTCGAAGCGCTGCACCAAGACCAGCAGCTCGATCCCGAGCGACGCGAGGCCGCGCTGCGACTCGCCTACGCGGTGAACGCGCAGTCGCGCGCGCTCGCTGCGGCCTGCGAGGAAACGGTGCTCGCACCGCGGCTCGAGTCCGTCGACTACCGCGTGGCCCTTTGGCAGGCGCTCGAGCTCGGCCGCGAGGAGCCGCTCAACATGCTCGCAGCGTTGCACGAGGGCGCGGCGCGCTACCGGCTCGCGGCCCCGACGGGCGATCGCGACGGGCTGCTCGCCAGTCGCGCCGCGCTGGCGCGCGTCGCCGCGGCGACGGCGGACAGCAAGTTCGACGCGCACATCGAGCTGCACGCCTTCGAGACCATGGTGCTCGCGCGGCTCGGAGAGCTCGACGCGGCGGAAGCAGCGTTCCGCGAGTTGCTCGCGGAGTTCTACGATGTCGAGTCGGTGCGCAGCTCGTTCAACCTGCTGCGTGCGAGCGCGCTTGGGCCGACGAAATCCGAAACCTCCGTGGCGGATCAGCGCCTGCTGCTCGAAACGGCCGCCGTGCTCGAGATCGCGCGCGCGCGCTGAGCGTGCGAGGCCCGCAGGACGCTCAGACGAAGAGCTCGGCGTCGCCGTCGCGCTCGCGCACCTTGTAGGTCGTCGCGTCCGGGCATGTCACGCCGACCGCGCGCCCGTTGCGCGGGTCGAACTTGTAGTTGTGCAGCGGGCACACCATGTAGCGGCCCTCCGCGAGCGGTCCGTCGATCAGGCGTCCGCCCTCGTGCGGGCAGTGGCGGTCGAGCGCGCACAGCTGGCCGTCGACGCGTCCGAGAATGACCTCGACGCCGTCGGCGAGCGGATCGCCGATCGCGACGCGCTTCGACTCGCCCTCGGCGAGCTTGCCCGCTCCCTTCACCAGCACCGGCTTGGGGCCGAACATCCCAAGGAGCTTCGAGAACATGGGCGGATGCTAGCATCCGCGCTTCGATGCAACCCGTCGTCCTCGTCGATGTCGTCGGCCTCACCGCGCGCCACATCGGGCCGCGCACTCCAGCGCTCGCCGAGCTCGCGCGCCGCGGAACCTGCGCGCCGATGGGATCGATCCTGCCGGCCGTCACATGCAGCGCACAGGCGACGATGCTCACTGGCCGCATGCCGAGCGTGCACGGCGCCGTCGGGAACGGCTGGTTCGACCGCGACAGCGGCGATGTGGCCCTGTGGCGCCAGTCGAACGCGCTCGTCGGCGCGACGAAGCTCTACGAGGTCGCGCGCGAGCGCGATCCGCAGTTCACCTGCGCGAAGCTCTTCTGGTGGTGGAACATGGGCGCGCGAGTCGACTGGTCGATCACGCCGCGGCCCTTCTATCCCGCGGACGGACGCAAGCTGCTCGCCGTCTACGGCCGCCCGCCGGCGTTGCCCGACCAAATCGAGCGCGAGCTCGGGGCTTTTCCGTTCTTCGACTTCTGGGGCCCGCGCTCGGGACTCGCGTCGAGCCGCTGGATCGCGGATGTCGCCGTGCGCACGCTCGAGCTGCACGCACCGAAGCTGACGCTGGTGTACCTGCCCCATCTCGACTACAGCCACCAGCAGGACGGGCCGCTGTCGGAGCGCGGGCTCGCCGCGCTCGGTGAAGTCGATGCGCAGGTTGCGAAGATCGTCAAGGCGGCGGATGCGATCGGCGCCACGGTCGTGGTGGTGAGCGAGTACGGGCTCGAGAGCGTCGACACGCCGATCCACATCAATCGCGCGCTGCGCAGCGAGGGTTTGCTCGAAGTGCGTCCGGGGCCGGCGGGCGAGTCGCTGGACACATTCGCGAGCGCGGCCTTCGCCGTGGCCGACCATCAGGTCGCGCATGTGTACGCGCGCACGGCGGAAGCGCGCTCGCACGCCGCGCTCGTGCTGCGCAACCTGCCCGGCGTCGAGCAGGTGCTCGACCGCGCCGCGCAGCGCCGCTACGGCATCGATCACGCGCGCAGCGGTGACCTCGTCGTGATCGCGCGCAAGGGCGCGTGGTTCACCTACTACTACTGGCTCGACGACGCGGCCGCGCCGGACTTCGCGCGCACGGTCGACATCCATCGCAAGCCCGGCTACGACCCGTGCGAGCTGTTCCTCGACCCCGCGCTCGCCTTCCCCAAGCTGCGCATCGCGCGCCGCCTCACGCAGAAGTTCCTCGGCCTGCGCTACCTGATGGATGTGATCCCGCTCGACGCGAAGCTCGTCAAGGGCAGCCACGGCCGCATCCCCGACGATCCCAAGGACGGCCCGGTGTTTCTGTGCTCGCAGCCCTTCGGCGCCTGCGGCGACGAGCCGCGCGACGGGATCGTCCCGATGACGAGCGTGCACGACCGCGTGCTGGGCCTCCTCTTCGCTCAGGGCTGAGCGATGGACGAGACTCGCGAGGAAGCGCTGCGGGCGAAAGCGCGCGAGATCATCGCGCGCAATGCCGCGGCGCAGGTGCCCGCTCCGTCGCTCGGTGAAGGCAAGGCGTGGCTCAATGTCGCACGGCCGCTAGCAAGCTCGCCGGACCTCGTCGGCAAGCTGGTGTTGCTCGACTTCTGGACCGCGTGCTGCATCAACTGCCTGCATGTGCTCGGGGACCTCGCCTGGCTCGAAGAGCGCTTCCGCGGAGAGCCGTTCGCCATCGTCGGCGTGCACACATCGAAGTTCGCCAACGAGCGCGATGTCGAGCGAGTCCGCGACGCCGTGCTGCGCGAAGGCATCGCGCATCCCGTGGTGCTCGATGGCGACTTCGACATCTGGAAGCGCTACGGCGTGCGCGCGTGGCCGACGCTCGTGCTCGTCGGTCCAGACGGATACATGCTCGCGCAGCTCTCCGGCGAAGGCCAGCGCGCGGTGCTCGACGCGCTCGTCGAAGCCGCGCTCGAGCACTACCACGCGCTGCCCGGCGCGTTCGAGCCGAGCGCGCTCCCGCTGCGAAGCGAAAGCCAGCGCACTCTGCCGCGCGAGCTGCGCTTTCCGGGCAAGCTGCTCGCCGACGCGGACCGCGAGCGAGTGTGGATCGCCGACAGCGGCCACGATCGCGTGCTCGAGCTCGACCTCGAGGGGCGCTTCCTGCGCCAGTTCGGCAGCGGCTTGGCGGGGCTCGAGGACGGCGAGGCCGCACAGGCGCGCTTGCGCGGTCCGCAGGGGCTCGCGCGGCTCGATGACGCGCTCTATGTCGCCGACACGCGCAACCACGCGCTGCGCCGCATCGACCTGCGGACGGGGCGCGTCGAGACGGTCGCGGGCAACGGACGGCAGGGCTACGAACGCGCGCGGCCGCTCCCGGCGCGCTCCGCCGCGCTCAACTCTCCGTGGGACCTGTGCGCCGTCGACGGCGAGATCTTCGTCGCGTTGGCCGGCCTGCATCAGGTGTGGAGCTACGATCCGCGCACGCAATCCGTGCGCCCGCTCGCGGGCGACGGCAGCGAGCTGCGCCGCGACGGCGCCTTCGAGCTCGCCGCCCTCGCGCAACCCTCCGGCCTCGCGCGACTGGGCCGACGCGTGCTCGTGGCGGACTCCGAGTCGAGCTCGGTGCGCGCACTCGAGCTCGACACCCGGCGCGTCGCCACCCTCGCGGGCGGCGCGAGCGAGCCACGCGACCTGTTCCACTTCGGCGACGAAGAAGGCGCGGGCCTCGGCCGACGCTTCCAGCATCCGCTCGCCGTCGCCTGCGATCCGACCTGTGAGCCCGAGCGCGCACTGGCCTATGTCGCCGACAGCTACAACCATCAGATCAAGCTGCTCGATCCCGACACGGGCACGGTGTCGCGCTACGCGGGCGCGCCGAGCGCCGGTTGGGTCGATGGCGAGTGCGAGCGAGCGCGCTTCTGCGAGCCCGGTGGGCTCTCGCTCGCGGGCGAGCGCCTGTATGTCGCCGACACGGGCAACCATGTCGTGCGAGTGATCGACCTCGTCGAGCATGTCGTGCGCACGCTGCCGCTCGCGGGCGTGCCGGTGCCGATGGTGGCGCAGGCAGCGGCTCTCGACGCCGCGCCGCTCGCGTACTGGCCGCAGACCGTGCGGCATCCGCAGCTGCGTCGTCGACTCGCGGCAGGAGCTTGCGAGCTGGTGCTGCGCGTTCCGCTCGAGGCGGGCGAGCGCATGGCGCCCGGCGCACCGTCGCAGTTCCGAGTGCTGCGCGAAGGCGGACTCGTCGCCGCTAAACATGTCTCCGGTGCGCTCACGGAGAGTGAGACGCGCGTACCGCTCGGAGTCGCCGGCTCAGGCCTCGTGTGCGTGCAGGCGCTCGCCTATGTGTGCGACGCGTCCGGCCATTGCCACCTGCGCTCGCACGAATGGCGCCTCGACATCGAGGAGGGGCCGCGGGCGGCCCGCGTGCTCGCGCTCGACATCGACTGAGCCGCCAGCTGCGCGAGTCGGGCTCTGACCCGAACGCCACCGCGTACCGACCGCGCCAAGGCTGCCCGAGGTGCAGGCGTTCCAGCCTGCGCTGAGAGCGCGCCCGCCGGACCCCCACCGCAGGAGCCGCCATCCCGCGCCGCGCCCGAGCCACTCCGGGTGCGCCAGCGCGCACAAGAGCAGTTGGTCGGGGCGAGAGGATTTGAACCTCCGACCTCTTCCACCCCAAGGAAGCGCGCTAGCCAGGCTGCGCCACGCCCCGACCCATGAGCATCTGCTGAAAGGGGGGCGGAGAGTCTACCGGTTCGGTGGCCCTCGCGCCAAAGACGCCCGCAGGCAGCGCTTGGTCCGCGCGCGGGATGGGGCCAGAATGGGCTCATGGCTCGCCCCCTGCGCCGACTCTACCCCATGTCGGGCGTGGTACGCCGCCGCCACCGCACATGGATGGCCTCGATGTGCTTCGCGACGGCCGGGGCCGCCGTGTGGGGCGCGGCAATGCTGTGGCGCGCGCTCGACCCCGGGAACGGACCGGACCTGCTCTCGACCCTGCTCGCCTCGGCGGCCTTCACGGTCCCCGGCGCGATCCTCGCGCTGCTCTCGATCCGCGCGCGCTGGGTGTGGGTGCTCTTGGCGGGCATCCCGCTCTTCGCCAACGGCGTGATGATCGTCGTGCCGTGGGTCGTGCTACGACTGCGCGGCTAGCGGCGTTGCGTGGAAGATCATCCACGCGCCCGTGACCGCCGCGAGCACCGTCAGCGTGAGCGTGAACATCGCCATGCGGAAGTGCAGCTTGCGGTGCTGGCGATTGCGCAGCGTCATGACGCCTGTCGCCGCCGGCAGGGCGTAGGCGTAGGTGGCGATGCGCGCGAGATTGAGGTGCACCGGCGTGATCCAGCCCGCCGACTCGAGGTCGTAGAGCTTGCCGAGCGCGAGCGCCGCGACGATCGCCAGCGCGAGCGAGAGCAGCGTGAGCACCACGAGGGCGAGGTGCAGCCGCAGCTTGGCCTTGAGTCCGGTGTAGACCACCAGGCCGAGCAGCGCGACGGTCAGCAACAGGAATGTCGGGAAGAGCGCCTGCGGCGCGGGCATCAGACGAGGCCTTTCATTTCGGGCGCGGGCTCGCGACGCATCAGATGGGCGACGGCGATGAGCGGCTCCTTGTGCTCGAACAGCACGGCGTGCACCTCGGCCGCGATCGGCATCGAGACGCCCGACAGATCGGACTCCGGCCCGAACAGCGCCTTGGTGGTCCACACGCCCTCGGCGACCATCTTCATGCGCGCGAGCAGGCTCTCGAGCGTCTCGCCGCGCCCGATGGCCTCGCCCACCGCGCGGTTGCGCGAGTGGCGCGAGCAGCAGGTCGTGACGAGGTCGCCAATGCCGGCGAGGCCGAAGAACGTATCCTTGCTGGCGCCGCGAGCGACGCCGACGCGCGCCATCTCGACCATGCCGCGCGTGATGAGCGCCGCCTTGGCGTTGTCGCCGAGCCCGAGCCCGTCGCTGATGCCGGCCGCGATCGCGATCACATTCTTGAGCGCGCCGCCGAACTCGACGCCGAGCAAGTCGTCGCTGGTGTAGACGCGGAAGCTCTCGCCGTTGAAGGCCGCTTGCGTGAGGCTTGCGACCCACGCATCTGTCGACGCCGCGACCACGGTGGCGGGCTTGCCCAGCGCGACCTCCTCGGCATGGCTCGGACCGGAGAGCACCGCGAGCGGACGCGTCCCGAGCACGCTCTCGAGGATCTCGGTCGGCCGCGCGAGCGTCTCGATCTCGAGTCCCTTGCTCGCCGACACGATCGGCACATTGCCCCCGAGCGCGTCCTCGAAGCGCGCCGCCACGGTGCGCAGGAACTGCGTCGGCACGGCGCTGATCGCGAGCTGCGCGCCAGCCGCTGCCGCATGCGCATCCGCGTTGAAGCGCAAGTTCACCGGCAACGCCACGCCCGGCAGGTAGCGGCGGTTCTCGCGCGCTGCGTTGAACTCGTCGGCGTGGGCGCGCTGGTTGCACCACACGCTCACCTCGATGCCCCTGCGCGCGAGCAGCAGCGCCAGCGCCGTACCCCAGCTGCCGCCGCCGAGGACGACCGCACGCCGCAGTTGCTCGTCGCGCGCCTCAGCCACCGCCGGCTCCGGGCGCGGCCGCGCGCTTGGCGCCGATCTTGGACTCCGTTCCCGCCACGATGCGGGCCATGTTCGAGCGGTGGCGCACGAGGATCAAGAGCGCGAGCAACGCGGCTGCAGTGGTCGGCTCCGCGCGCGCGGTCAAGAACCACGCGGCGACCGGGAAGGCGAGCCCCATGGCGATCGACGCGAGGCTCACCATGCGTCCGAGCCCGAGCGTCGCGAGCCACACCGCCCCGCCGACGGCCCAGATCCTCGGATCCATCGCCACCAGCGCGCCGCAGCCCGTCGCCACGCCCTTGCCGCCGGCGAAGCGCAGCCAGATCGGGAAGCAGTGGCCGAGCACGCTCAGGGCGCCGCAGGCCGTCGCCGGCCACGAGAGGGGCTCGCTCCCGGTCAGCAGTCCCGCGAACCCGAACACGACCACCCAGCCCTTGGCGAAGTCGAGCACGAAGACCGCGAGGCCGACCGGCTTGCCTGCGGCGCGCATGGCGTTGGTGGCGCCGATGTTGCCCGAGCCGACGGTGCGCAGGTCGATGCCCTTGGCGAGCCGCACGAGCACGAGGCCGAACGGAATCGAACCGAGGAGGTACGAGGCGAGGAGCGCGAGGACGAGCGGCATCGGCGAGAGCGGAACCCTGCGGGCGCGACAGGGTAGCAACATCTACACTCCCGCCGTGACCTCTCGCTCCCAAGGCCCCGTGGTCGGCATCGACACCGGCGGCACATTCACGGACCTCGCGCTCGTCGAGGGCAGCAGCGTGCGACTCGAGAAGGTGCCGAGCACGCCCGACGATCCATCGCGCGCACTGCTCGCGGGCCTCGAGCGCCTCGGACTCGGCCCCGGCGCTCGACTGCGAGCGCTGCGCGTCGTGCATGGAACGACCGTCGGACTCAACGCGCTGCTCACCGGCCGCGTCGCGCGCACGGCGCTCGTCACCAACTCAGGCTTCGTCGACCTGATCGAGATCGCGCGCCAAGATCGGCCCGATCTGTACGCGCTGCGACCCGTCAAGCCACCGGACCTCGTGCCGCGCGAGCTGCGCTTCGAGGTCGGACAACGCTCGTGGCCGCGGCTCTCCGACGGCGCGCTCGAGACTGTGCGTTCACCGAGCGCGCGCGAGCTCGCGGCCCTGCGTCGAGCGATCGCGCGCGCGGCTCCGCAGTCGCTCGCCGTGTGCCTGCTGCACTCCTACGCCGATCCTGAGATCGAGCGCGCCGTCGCGCGCGCGCTCGCGCCCCTGCGACTGCCGTTGACGCTCTCCGCGGAGCTGGTGCGCGAGCACCGCGAGTACGAGCGCTTCTCGACCGCCGTGGTGAACGCCGCGCTCGCACCCGTCGTCGGCGCGTACTTACAGCGCTTGACGCAGGCGCTCGGCGATGCGCGCCTCGAGCTCCTGCGCTCGAGCGGCGGCACGATCCCGGCCCGGCGCGCCGCGCTCGAGCCCGTGCGCGTGATCGCTTCGGGCCCCGCAGGCGGCGTGCTCGGCGCCGCGCGCGCGGCGCGCGAAGCGGGCCTCGAGCGCATGGTCGGTCTCGACATCGGCGGCACGAGCGCCGATGTCGCCTTCCGGCGCCTCGGCACGCGGCGCGCGATCGAGCCCGTGCAGCACGGCTCGATCGGCGGCTACGGCATCGCGGTGCCATCGCTCGACCTGCACACCATCGGCTGCGGCGGCGGCTCGCTCCTGCGCGTCGATTCCTCCGGCGTGCTCAGCGTCGGACCGCAGAGCGCGGGCGCCGATCCCGGCCCCGTCGCATACGGACGCGGCGACGAGCTCACGCTCACCGACGCCCATGTGCTGCTCGGCCACCTCGCATCGGGCGCGTTCGTCGGCGGACGCCTCGAGCTCGACCACGGGCGCGTCGAACGCGCCTTCGAGCGCCTCGGCCGACGGCTAGGGCTCGCACCGCGCGCGGCCGCGCAGGCCGCACTCGATGTGGCGCGCGCCTCGATGCGCCGCGCGCTCGGCGTGATGACGCTGCAGCGCGGCGAGGATCCGCGCGCAACGCCGCTCGTCGCCTTCGGCGGCGGCGGAGGACTGCACGCCGCGGATCTCGCTGCTTCGCTCGCGATGCCCTGTGCGCTCGTGCCGACGGCGCCGGGAGTGCTGTCGGCGCTCGGCATGGCGACCGCCGAGCCTCGGGCAGAGCGCTCCCTCGCCGTGCTCGCACCGCTCTCGCGCATGAACGCGAGAGAGCGCTCCGCGCAAGTGCGCGCGCTCGAGCGCGAGGCGCTGCGCGAGCTCGCGGAGAGCGGCCAGCGCAGGTCGGGAGCCGAGTGCGAGGCTTCGCTCGACCTGCGCTACGAAGGCCAGTCCTTCGAGCTGCGTGTTCCGCTGCTGGGCGGCGACCTGCGCACGCGTTTTGCTGCGCGGCACCGCGAGCTGTACGGCTACACGCTCGACGACCGCGAGGTCGAGCTCGTCAACCTGCGCGTCGTGGCACGCGTTCCATCAACCCTGCCGCGCGCGCGCCGCGTGAAGCCGCGCGCTGCACCGCGCTCGGCGTTCGCTGGCACGACTCGCGCGTGCTTTGCCGGAGTCGAAGTGCGCGCGCGGCTCGTCGAGCGCGCCGAACTGAGCCCCGGCGACCATTTCTCCGGCCCGGCGATCGTGCGCGAGTTCTCCGGCACGACACTCGTGCCGCCGGGTTGCCGCGCGAGCGTCACTGCGGGCGGACACCTGCGCCTCGAGCGCTGAAAGCGCCGGCGCGCGGCCGCTCAGGCGCCTTCGAGCTGGAATGTGAAGCGGTGCACGATGTCGGACTCTTGTGCAACGCCATCGAGCGTCGCAGCGCGGAAGTGCCACGCACGCACGCCTTCGACCGCCGCGCGATCGAGGCGCTCGAAGCCGCTCGAGCGCAGCACCGTCACAGCTCCGACCGTGCCATCGGCGAGCACGCGCACGCGCAGTTCGACGCTGCCTTGCTCCGACAGGCGCCGCGAGAGTCGCGGATACTCAGGAACCGGCGTCTCGAGCCGCACGGCGTCGACGAGCACCGGCGCGGGCAGTGGTGTCGCAACGGCTAGGGGCTGCGCATCCCCCTCGCCCTGCGCGGCACCCGCGCTGCCGCCGCTCGCGCCATCGGCCGCGCGCCGGGCCGTCGACGAGCTCCACTCGAGCGAGAGGAGCCGCGACTGCGCGCGCGTGGAGTCGAGCATGTCGGGTCGCGTCTCCTGCGGATTCTCGAGGGCGAGCAACGGCTGCGGCGGCAGGTCGACCTCGACGAGCTGCGGCTCGTCCGGCGTCGAGAGCACGAGCTCGCGCTCCGGCTCGGGCTCCGGCTCGGGCTCCGGCTCGGGCTCGATCGCTGCCGCGAGCGGTGCGGCGACGACCTGAATCATGTGCCCGCGCCGGGGACCGCCCGCGCTCGGCGCCAGCGCCGCGTAGGCGAGGCCGCCGACGATGGCGAGGTGCACGCCGAGCGAGCCCGCGAAGCTCCACGAGAACGAACCACCCCCGGCGGACGGGGCCGCCGAGGTCGTTTCGCTGCCCTGCAGGGAGCGCCGGAGGTTCGACTCGGTCATGAAAGCAGCGCTCATGCTAGCGCGGGCGGCAGGGAAGGTTGCACCTATAGGGTCAGGCGCAGGCCGGCGACCACGCCGACCCCCGGGGCGTCGATGCCGGACCCGTGCACGCGGTAGTCCTCGTCGAACAGGTTGTGCAGGCCGATGTTCCAGCTCGCGCCGCTGCCGACCTCCCCCACGGGGCCGCCGAAGTCGAGGTCCACGCGCGTCCAGCCGTCGGTGCCGTTCTTGTCGATGCGCGGATCGCCGAGGTCACCCGGCGAGAGGCGATTCTGGGAGGTCGCGAACAAGAACGAAAGCTGCAGCCAGCCGAGGTTGCGGATCGGCTGCGAGGGCTCGTACGAGAGCGAGACATTGCCGTGGAAGGGCGGAATCTTGCTCGCCGGCTGGTCGTCGAAGGCCGCGATGTCGTCGTCGTACTGCTTGCCGTAGGTGTACTCGAGGTAGGCGCCGAGCGAGTACGGCGAGTCCACGCCGCCGAGCTTGCGCTGGTAGCGAGTCTCGATGCCGAAGAGGTCGAGGTCGCCCGTGTTCTCGCGCACATAGGTCTCGTCGCCGATCGGACCGCCCGGAGTAGGGTCGCTCACGAGGCGGCGGCCCACGATGTCTTGAATGGCGTTGTGATACAGGCCGAGCGACCAGCTCCACGCTTCGCGCCGCATGTCGAGCGCGAGCTCCTCGTAGAGCGACTGCTCCGGATCGAGATCCGGGTTGGGGAGCTCGGTGCCGCTGTTGAAGGTCGCGTTGCGCGCGAGCTCGGACAAGTTCGGCGCGCGGAACGCTTGCGCGATCGTCGCCGTGACGCGCACGCCTTCCGCCACATCGGTCGCCGCCTGCAGCGAGCCCGTGAAGGCGTCGAAGTTCCCGTCGATCGTCTGGCCCGGGTTCGCCGTGTCGTCGAACTGGAACTCGTAGTACGAGTAGCGCAGGCCGGCGGTGATGTCGAACGGACCGACGTCGAAGAGCTCGTCGCGCAGGAACACGCCACTCGAGAGGTAGCTCGAGCCCGGCGCGAAGGAACCGACCGCGCTGGTGGCCGCGCCCGTGTTGATGTTCACGTTCGTGCGCGTCGAGTCGACATCGTCGTAGTCCGCGTCGACGCCCCACGTGAGGAGCTGCGAGTCTCCGAGTGCCTTGCGCCAGTCCATGCCGACGCCGACCGTCTCGGTGCTGTCCTGCTCGAGCCTGCGCGTGGTCGAACCGCGCGCGCGAATGCGGCGATTCTCGGTGTATTCGCGCAGCGACAGGCGCGCCTGCATCGCGTCGCTGAAGCCCTGCGCCGAGTCGTTGTAGGCGACGAGGTAGCGCGCGCGGTCCTGCAGCGTGAAGTAGTTCTCGGCGTCCGAGGGCTGGGTCTGGCCGTAGCCCGTGTTCATGCGGTCCGAGCGCGGGACCTCGAAGTCGCGCGTGCGCATCGCGCTCGCGCGCAGGCTGCGCCGCTCGCCGAGCTGGATGTCGCCCGACGCGTACCACGACTGGCCGTGGTAGCCCGTGTTCTGCACCTCGCCCTTGCCCGAGTGCAGCATCTGCCAGTCTTGGAACGAGCCGCCGGCGAGCACGCCGACATCCTCCGTCGCGACCGACAGCGAGCCGTACTCGCGCGCGCCCTCGGCCGCCGTGTTGGCGTCGACGCCGAGCTCGCCCTGCACGGCGCGCGTGCCTTCCTTGTCGCGCGCGAGCGGAGCGCGGTTGCGCGTCCAGATCAGGATCGCGCCGCCGAGCGCGTCGGAGCCGTAGAGCACCGCTCCGGGGCCGCGCACGATCTCGACGCGCTCGACATTGGTCGGGTCGATGCCGTTGAGCGACTGGTTCGGGCCGCCGCGGGTCGTGCCGTCGTTCAGGCGCACCCCGTCGACCACGATCAAAATCTGGTTGCCGATCAGGCCGCGCACGATGGGCGCGCCGCCGCCCAAGTTGGTCTCCTGCACGAACAGGCCGCTCGCCTTGGCGATCGCGCGCGGCAGGGAGCGCTCGCCCGTCTTGGCGAGCTCCTCGCCCGTGATCAGCTGCTCGGAGATCCCGGGGGTCGTGGCCGTGCGGCTGGCGCGGGGGGCAGTGACGACGGTCTGGGAGATGTCCTGAATCGGGAGGGCTAGCAGCGGGCAGGGAGGTAGCATGGCGTCCGTGGTTCGCGGTCTCGGCGCACCGAAGCGAAAGGGTGTGGGGAGGAGCGCCTGAGCGCCGATCCCTCGAACGATGAGGCACGCTGTCAACGCTCGCTGGCCGCGTTCGGTTCACGAGGCTGCGGTCAGGGGGGCGCGCGCCCGGATCCGCAGCGACGCCGAGGGCACTCGCAGCGGGGG
>VGYZ01000022.1 GCA_016872795.1 Planctomycetota bacterium | reverse complement strand
GGCGGTTCTCGGGGCGGCCCTCGGGGCGGTTCTCGGGGCGGCCCTCGGGGCGGTTCTCGGGGCGGCCCTCGGGGCGGCCCTCGGGACGGTTCTCGGGGCGGTTCTCGGGGCGGCCCTCGGGACGGTTCTCGGGACGGTTCTCGGGACGGTTCTCGGGGCGGCCCTCGGGACGGCCCTCGGGGCGGCCTTTGGGGCGGCCTTTGGGGCGGCCTTTGGGGCGGCCTTCGATCGGCGGGACCCGCGGTGCGCCCTCGGGCGAGTCGCGGAACTCGCGCCGCGCCTCGGGTGCACGGCCCGGCGCGCCCTCGGGACGCTCGTCGCCGTGGGCACGCTCGCGCGGTTCGGACTCGACCTGCGGGCGCGCCGCGCGCGGCTGGAAATCGGGATGTCGCTGCGGCTGCGGCCGAGCGAGCGGCGGACGTCCCATCGGGGCGTCCATGCGCGGGCCCACGGGCTCAAGACCCCGTTCGCGATCACCGGGCGTCGGGCGTCCCTGCGGCACTTCCGTGCGCGGGCCGCGCTGGAGCAGCGGCCGCTGCGAGCCGCCGAACGGCGAAAACGGCGGCCGCATGCTCGGCCGGCCCTGCGGCACGTGCTGGCGCGGCCCAACCCCCTCGGGACCGCGCTGCTCTCGTGCAGGCGGCGACTGGGTCTCGTTGCAACGACAGTTCTGGCAGTGCTGCTCGCGTCCGTCCCGGTCAGGGTGGCGATCGTCACGGCCGCGCGGACCCTGCGCGGCGCAGGAGAACGCGGCGGTCACAGCGATGAACACGAGTGTGATGGGTGTCTTCATGGTGTTGGGCGGCTCGCTTGCCGCAGCTGCTCCAACCCCAACATCGCCCCGAGGTCTTGCGCAATTCTGAAGCGCGCGTGGAACTTCGAATTTTCCGCGCGCGACGAGCGGCGCTCAGGATTTCCGCTCGCGGGAGCTTCAGGAAAGCGCAAGATTCGCGGACGATTCTCGCTACCAGCATGGGAGCCGCCACGTGACTCACCGAATCCTCGTCGTCGAGGACGATGCGCGGCTCGGCGAGCAGATCGCGAGCCACCTGCGCGAAGCGGGCTTCGACCCGGTCTGGATCGCGCACGGCGACCTCGCGCTCGACACACAGCCGCGCGACTTCGAGCTCGTGATCCTCGATCTGATGTTGCCCGGTGCCTACGGTCTCGATGTGCTCAAGCACATGCGGCAGCGCTCCGACCTGCCGGTGGTCGTGCTCTCGGCGAAGAACGACACCGCGACGAAGGTGCGCGCGCTCGAGCTCGGAGCCGACGACTATGTGACGAAGCCGTTCTGGCCCGAGGAACTGGTCGCGCGCGTCAACGCGCGGCTGCGCAGACCCGGCCTCACGCGCTCGGGCGTGCTCGAGTTCGGCGCGCTCGCGATCGACCCCGAGGCGCGCAGCGTGCGTGTCGAAGGCGCAGCGGTCGACCTCACGCGCGTCGAGTTCGAGCTGCTGCTCGCGCTCGCGCGCCGTCCGAGACAGGCACTGTCGCGCGCTTGGCTCGCAGAGAATGTGCTCGATCCCGATCGCGACGGAACGGAACGCACGCTCGATGTGCACACATCGCGCCTGCGCAAGAAGCTCGGTGCGCACGGCAGCCTCGTCGCCACGGTGTGGGGCGTCGGCTATCGACTCGATGTGAAGGAGCCCTCGTGAAGCTCCGCGCCCGCCTCGCGCTGGTGGTGTTCGCGACCGCCGTCCCCGTGATCGCGGGCGTGGCGCTCCTGCGCGAGCGCATCCAGTGGGCGGCGACGGAGCAGGGCCTCGCCGACTACGCGCTCGATCGCATGCAAGGCGGCGGGAGAGAAGCGTGCGAAGCGAATCCCGCGGCGTTTCCGCCGCGACCTTGGATGCGGCCGAACGAGCGCGGGCTGCCGCCGCGCGGCCTGCCGCCGGGGCCGAACATGCCGCCGGGGCCGAACATGCCGCCGGGGCCGAACATGCCGCGCGGAGCCAATCCGGCGCGTCCCTCACCCGACAGCCCAGCGCTCGAGGCGCGCGGGTTCCCCTCCGATGCCGCGCTGGCGGTCGAAGTGCGCACGGAGCTGTGGGCCTACGGCCAAGACTTCGTGTCGCACAACCCGATGGCACCGACGTTTCCGACCGAGATCCGCGAGGCGCTCGTGGCGGGTTCCGCCCACGCGAGCGCGAAATGGTTCGTGCCGTCGCAGGACGGCATCGCGGTCGGCGTTCCGATGCCGTGGCGCGATGGACCCTGCGCCTACGTGCTCGTCCGCCGCTCGCAAGTGGAGCCGCCGGGTGCGCTGCTCAGCATGCTGCTCGGCCCCTCCGCGCTGCTCGCGGTGCTGTTCCTCGCCATGATGGTCACGGCCGGTCCCGTGGTCGAGCGCATCCGCCGCCTCACGCGCGAAGTGCGAGCCTCGGCGGCTGCACGCTACTCCCGTCGGGCGGACGTCAGCGGCAGCGACGAGGTGGCCGAGCTGGCGCGCGCCTTCAACGCCGCCGCGACCGAAGTGCGCAGCAACCTCGAGGCCATCGAGAGCCGCGAGCAGGCGCTGCGCTCCTTCGTCGAGAACACGACCCACGATGTGATGGTCCCGCTCACGGTGCTGCAAGGCCACCTCACGGCGATTCGCCGACGCGTGGAAGCCGGAGGCGAGGTCGAGCGAGCCACGGTCCTCGAGGCGCTTCAGGAAGCGCATTACATGGGCTCGCTGATCCAAAACCTCTCGGCCGTGGCGCGCTTGGAGCAGGAAGGCACGACGCTCGCGTGCACGCGCGTCGATCTGGCGGCGCTGGTGGAACGCACGGTCGCGCGCCACGCGCCGATTGCGAAGGCACGCGGCATCGTGCTCGAGTATGCCGTGCCACCCGAGCCGCTCGCGGCCCAGAGCGATGTCACGCTGCTCGAGCAGGCCGTCTCCAACCTGATCCACAACGCCGTGCGCTATGTCGAGCCCGGCGGCCATGTCGCGGTGGTGCTCGCGCGCGCTGGGACGCGCTTCTCGCTGCGTGTGCTGGACGACGGACCTGGCGTTCCAGCCGAGCTTCGCGCCCGCGTGTTCGAACGCGCCTTCCGTGCCGACAGCGCGCGCACGCGCCATCCCGACGGCCTCGGCCTCGGGCTCTCGATCGCGCTCGACGTCGCGCGACGACACGGCTTCGAACTCGAGTTGCGAGCGCCCGAGGCGGGCGGCACGGAGTTCGAGCTGCGCGGCGACGCGTGCGCGTGATCGCGCCGTGCGAGCCCGCGACTTCGAAGCTCAGCGCCGCGCGGACTCGACGTAGGCTCGAATGCGCTCGGTGTAGGCCTGATTCTTGAGCCCGACCGCCTGCGCCTCGCGCAGTGCGTCCTCCCAGGCGAGGCCCATGTCGAGCGTGCGGTGCGCCAGCCACAGCGCGCCCACGCGGTTACCCGACCCGCAGTGCAGCAATGTGCCGCGCTCGCTCGACTGCTTCAGCAACTCGCGCGAGCGTGCGAGTACCGCGTCGGTGAGTTCCTCAGGCGTCGAAAACTGCAGCGTCACATACTCGAGGCCGAGAGCTCTTGCCCGCGAGCGCTCGTCGTAGTCCTTGAACTCGCCGTCCTTGCGCAGGTTGATCACCCGCCGCACGCCGCGAGCCGCGAGCGCCTCGAGGTCTGCCTCCGTCGGCTGGCCGCCCATGTACAGCTCGCCGCATGCTTGCAGGCTCGCGAGAGAACCCACCGGCGCGGGCTCCAAAGGCTGAGTGCGAGGCGTGGTGCAGGCACCGATGAGCAGCAGGACGATGGCGGAGACATGTGTGGTTCGCACGCTCCCGATGTACCGCGAAACGACGGAAGAACAAGGGTCCGCGAGCCGCAATCGTGCATGTCGCGGTCCTCCCCCTACCCTCGGGAAGGCCTGTGCCGCGCGTGCGGGATTGGATTTCGCTCGGGGCGCGGTCGCAGTCCCTTGTTCTTCCGCTCGTTGGGTCGGGAGCGCGGGTCGGGCACGGTCCTCGGGGCGCTCATCGCGCCCTGAGGCGTGACCCGCCTTCGCTCCCCGCATTCACAGACCAGTCGCACCTACACCCAGCGGCCATCCGCCCAAGTGCGCAGCGGCGCCCCACCGAGGGCGCAGCGCTCACAGCTCGCTCGCGCCCGCCGGCCACGCCTTGTCGCGCCGCCAGAAGAACAGCAACGGATGGCTGCCTTCGATGTCGATGCGCAGCCGCGTGTAGTCGCCGCTCTCCGGATCGAGCCGGGCGTGGCGGTAGAGCGTGCCCTCCCACGAGGAGAGCCGCAGCTCGCGCTCGCCCGTGCGCTCATCGACTCCCAACCAGCCGGTGCCGAGGATGATCATGTCCGGCTGCTGCGCGAGCACCCAGTCCGCGTCGTAGCGCGCATGCCCCTTGATGGTGATGTTCGGATCGGGCTCGACCGTCGCGATGTGCGCGTTGGTGAGGCCGAGCATGTCGATGATGTACAGGCGCGAACTCCACCGAAAGCAACCGATTGGCGCGAGCGCGACCCGCGTGTCCGGCGGCACGGCCTTCGCGATCGAGCTGCCGAGCGCGAGCCAGCGCGGCTCGCTGCCCAGATGCGTGGCGAGCAGGAACGGGCGCTGCGACTGCTGCAGCGACTCGAACGCGAGCGCGCCGAGCAACGCAAGTGCGGCGAGTCCGCGGCTCGGACTGAACAGCACGACGAAGCCGTGGCATCCAGCGAGCAGTGCCAGCGGAAGAATCGGCGCGAAGAAGCGCGCGAGCGGCAGGAAGTCGCCGCCGATGTAGATCACATAGAGCGTGAAGACGCTCGCCGAAGTGGCTGCGCCGCGCAGCACAGGATCCAGTGCGCGCCCGGGTCGCGCCAGCGCGACGAGTCCGAGCGCCAGCGCGAGCACGAGCCCCGTCGCGGCGCTCGACTCGGCGAGGTACTCGAGACCAAGGCGCAGATCGACGAGGAAGTCGAGCTTCTTCACGCTGTATGTGATCGGGACGAGCCGCCCGAAGTAGGCGAGCCGAAACAGCTGCCACGCCGCCAGCGGCCCGAGCGCGAGCGCGGTGACACGCCACCGACGCGTGCGCAGCGAGGAGACTAGGAGCGGCAACGCGACGAGCAGCGCTTCGTTGCGCACGAAGGCCGCGACTCCCAAGAGCGCGGCGGCGGCCAAGGGCGTACGATCGTTGCGCAGGGCGCTGTCCCAGCGCTCGAAGGCGCAGGCCAACAGGGCGGCGAGTGGAACCGTTCCGAGGCCGAGCACCGCGTGCCATGCGAGCGCGGGACTGGCCGCGACCAACCACGCGGGCGCGCCGACGCGATCCCGAGGATGTCGACGGAACCACAGCACCGCGATCGCCGCCGCGAGGAGCGCGAACGCGACGGTCGAGAGCACGACGCTCGCTCGCGCAGGGTCTCCGCCCAGCGCGATCACCGCGGCCACGGCGAGCATCCAGCCCGGCGCCGAGAAGCCCTCCACGCGCTCGCCCGGGTTGAACGCCAACTCGCCGCGCTCGACCAGACTGCGCGCGTAGTCGTAGGCGATGTAGTCATCGTCGCAGGGTCCGTAGCCCTCGAACGACCATGCGTGGAGGGCCGCGGCGAGCGCCACCACGAGCACGGTGATGCGCTGCACGCGGCTCACGGGGCGAGCCCCAGCTCGGCGCTGCGCTGCACGAAGCGCCGCGCGATGACCGCGCGCCCCTCTTCGGTGAAGTGAATCCCGTCCGCGAGAAACCAGGCTTCGCGCTCGGGGCGTGCGTCGAATTCCGCGGCGAGATCCAGCAGTGACACGCCTTCACGCCGCGCGAGCTCGCGCGTGCGCTGGACATAGCGTTCGTGCTCGCGCACGATTTCCTCCGCGCTCCTGCCGAAGCGGTGCTTCAGCAAGTACTCGGGCACGCCCATGTCGTGCGTCGAAGGCGCTGTGACGAGCAGGACTGGGACCTTGCGCTCGCCAAACGCCCGCACGATGCGCAAAAGATTCGCGTCGTACTCCTCGAGCGACACACGAGGGACATCCAGAGTGCGCTCGTCGAGCTCGCTCACCAGCCATGCCATCGCCTGCACGAGCGCCGAGGCCCGACGCAGCCGCTCGAAGCGCGCGTCGATGGTCTTGTTCGCGTCGACATCGCCGCGCGCGAGCCAATGGTCGTTCCAACCGTAGCTCACCACCACGAGATCCGGCTCGAGCGCGAGCCCGTGGCGCTCCGCGACGCGCGCTCCCTGCAGCGAGCTGTAGCCCGCCAGCGAGAGGTTCACGCACTCCAGCGGCCGCGCGGCGCGCCGCGCGAGTTCTTCCACGGCGAGCGCCGGCCACTCTCGGGGATGACCCTGCCACAGGCACGAGTCACCGAGAAAGAGCGCGCGCCATGTGCCAGCAGGCTTGGGCACTTGCGGCTCCGGTCCGGCGAATCCAAGCGAGTTGGTGCCCTCGATGTCGCGCGGCAAGGTCCAGAAGAGCTCGGGATCCGGCTCGAGCTCGAGCAAGTCCGTCGGCGACGGATAGCCGAACTCGATCCCTGAGACGCGCCGAAATCCGGCGCTGCGCAGGCCCAGCTCCGGGATCGCCAGCAAGGCGACGAGCGTCGCGAGCGCGACGGCGCCACCGAAGCGAGCCCCGCGCTCGGCCCGCGCTCGCACATGGAGGTACAGCGCCAGCGTCACTGCCGCGCCGACGACAGCGAGCCACTCTGGCGCGAGCGACTCGAAGGCGAGTCGCGCCGCGAGCACGGTCGCCAACACCAGCGGCGCCGTGACGAGCAGCGCGGTGACCGACCCTGCGCGCATCATTCGGCGCTCGCGTTCACGGCCACAGCTCGCAGGTCATGCCACCGCGCAGCACATGCATGCGCAACGGCCCTGCCGCCGCGCGCTGCTCGTCCTCCGCCCGCTCGACCTGAGCGCCGCGCGCGTCGAAGAACACGACCTGCCCCTCGCCCACGACTTCACCGCGCGCACCCTGCACGACCAACGCCGTGCGCTCGTCGATGCCGACGCCCACCAGCTCGGGATGGTCGAGCACCGCAGCCACGAGGCGATTCGTGCGCTGTCGCGCGAGGAAATGCTGGTCGACGATCGCGCCCTCGAGCAACCCCAGTCCCTCGGCCGTCGCGGTCACATTCGCGTTGATACGCACGAGCTCGTCCTTGCCTTCGCCCGTGATCATCACGCGCGACATGACCGCCGCTCCCGCGCTCGTGCCACCGCACACGACGCCCGCGGCCGCGCGCGCCCGCACGAGCTCGAGCAAGCCGGCCGCGCGCAGGTCGCGCATCAGCAGGCTCTGATCGCCCCCACCGAACCAGATCAGGTCCGCTTCGGAGAGCAGCTTGCGGGTGCGCTCGATGTCAGCGAGATCGCTCAAGTTGATCGCGTCCTTCGCGCCTGCGTCGCGCCACATCTGCGCGCTCTCTTCGCCGCGATCCGCTCGCTCGGACGCCTGCGGCAACACGACGACGCGCGTGTCCGCGCCGCGCGCGAGCTCGAGCGCACGGCGCTGGATCGCCTCCGTGGTTCCACCGCCACCGACGATCACGAGTCGCGTCTGCGCCGCAGGCCGCACTTCGTTGGAAACGCAAGCCGCGAGCGAGGAGCACCAGAGCACGGGCACGACGAGTTGCTTCATGACTCTCATCCTTCCTCGGAATCGGCGCCGCGTCGATAGAGATCCGACTCCCCGGGCGGGCGATTGCGGAAGCGCCTGTAGCTCCACAGGTACTGCTCCGGTGCTGTGCGCACCAAGCGCTCCAGCTCGCGATTCATGGCCGTCGTCGCACGCGCAACATCTCCACAGCGCAGATCGGCCTCCGTGGCTTCCGAAAAATGCACGCGAAACCCGCCCTCGATGCGCTCGCTCCAGCACAGAAACAGCGGCGCGCCGGTCTTCTCGAGCAGCTTGACCACCAAGGTGGTGGTGTTCGCGACCGGCCCGAAGTAGGGCACGAAGAGACCCGCTCCACGGCCGGGGTCCTGATCCGGCAGCACGCCCGCCACTTCGCCCTCGCGCAGCGCTCGGTGCAGCGCGCGCACGCCGCTCGCCCCGGCCGGCACGAGCCGCGCGCCGGTCCTCTGCCGCGCGACCATGTAGAAGGGCTCCATCTCCGCGATGGGCGGCGGCTTGTAGAGCGCCGTCAGCGGGACTCTCGAGCCTACATAGAGGCCGGAGAACTCCCACGCGCCGAGGTGCGGAGTGAGCAGCAGCACGCCACCCTTCGCGCGCGCCGCGAGAAACTGCTCTTCGCCGCGCACCTCGCGAGCGAGCGCGAGCACGCGTCGTGCCGGCCAGCACCACAGCGCCGGAAATTCCGAGATAGTCTGCCCAGTCTCGAGCAGGCTCGCGCGCTCGAGCTCGCGCCGCGCCGCCGCATCGCGCTCCGGCCAGCACAGCTTGAGGTTGGTCCGCGTGGCCTGCCGCTCGCGCGTGTCGAAGCTCTCCAGCACTCGACCGCCGAGGCGTCCGAACGCCCGCAGGACTTCCAAGGGCAGGAGCGCGAGCGCGCGCAACGCCGCCCGACTCAACGCCGCCGTCACCGGCCGCGAGTTCGAGCGCACGGGCCCGCCCCGCGCGGGGCGGCGCTGGACGCCGCCGCCCACCTGTCCCGTGGGATTCTGCCGAGACTGTTCCAACGCGCGGAGACGGTACGAGACCGCCTCCGCGGGGGCAACCGCGCCGCGAGCGCGCGGGCTACGGCTGCACGGTGAAGAGCACCGCGTTGCTCAGGCTCGCTCCACCATCTCGATAGAAGATCTGGCAGAAGAGCGTGCTTCCGGCCGCCACCGCCATGTCCGTGCCATTGCGGAAGTGAGCGTTCAGGTCCTGCTGCACGAAGCCCGAGCAAGCCGAGCCCGTCGGCGAACCCTGCGTACTCTGAGCCGCGAGCCGCACGAAGGGCGCCTTCACGCACAGCCAGCCCGAGCCGTAGGGCGCGACCTGCCCGTGGCGACCGTAGAACACGAAGCCGTTGCTGAGGCGTGCGACGCCGTTGGCGCGCACGACGAACGGCGTGCTCGCGCTCATGCTCGGCGTGCCCGAAGTGGTGATGCTCGCCGCGCAGCCCGAGACGCTCGTGCCCGCGGTGCAGTAGGTCGTGATCGGCAGCGGAGCAGCGCTGAACGCGCGCGCGCGACCGACGTCGATGCTCGTCAAGCTCGCGTCGAACGTGGGCCAACCCACGACGAAGTCATCGAGCCCGTCGCCGTTGATATCGTCACCGCCCGCGACCGCATGGCCGAGCATCTCGCCCACGGCCGACCCGTAGATGCTGTGCAGCGCGGCGCCCGTGCGCCCCGACCACACGCGCGCCATGCCGGCGTGCGAGACTCCTTGATTCTTGAATCGCGCTCCCCCGATCACGTCGTTCCAACCATCGCCGTCGACATCTCCCGCGTGCGCGCAGGAGCGGCCCATGTCATCGGATGCGGCGGTGCCGAAAAAGTGGAACAGCTGCGCGCCGTCGAGGCCGGAGTGCACGAACACCGAGCCCGAGTTCGCGCCCTGATAGTCGGCGAACGGCGAGCCGATCACGAAGTCGGGCCAGCCGTCGTTGTTCACATCGCGGCCGCCGTCGACGCAGAAGCCGAAGTTCTCGCCGGCACTCGCGCCTTGGAAGAAGCGCAGCGCGGCGCCGGTGCGGCCCGAGAAGACCCACGCGCGCCCCTGATCGTTGAATGTGTAGGTCGCCTGCGGCGCCCCGATGATCACATCCGCGAAGCCGTCGCGATCGACATCGCCCGCGCCCGACACGCTCATGCCGAGCACCGACACGCCCTGCGGCGAGTTGAATGTGCGCAGCACGCTGCCGTCGATGCCGGAGAAGAGGCGCGCCTCGCCGATGTTCGCGGTGTTCGTGCCCTTGCCGTAGGGCGCGCCGACGATCACATCCGCGCGGCCATCACCGTTGACATCGCCCGCACCGTCGACCGACATCCCGAACCAGTCGCCCGCGGCGTCTCCGTGCCATGTGAAGAGCACCGCGCCCGTGCGGCCGGACCAGACGCGCGCCATGCCGGCGTTCGAGCCGTTGGCATCGTGATTGGGCGCGCCCGCGACGATGTCGTTCCATCCGTCTCCATCGATGTCGCCCGCGCACGCGACGCTCTCGCCGAGCCGATCGCCGGCGGCGGGTCCAGCGAAGCTGCGCAGCACGGCGCCCGTGCGACCGCTCACGACGGACACGCCGCCCGACGAGGCTCCGCTCGGATCCGCAAAGGGCGAACCGACCGCGAGTTCGGCCTGGCCGTCGCCGTCGAGGTCCCCGAGCAGGGCGATCGCGTCGCCGAGCTGATCTCCGGCGTTGCCGCCGGTGGCGGTCTGAAGCGAAGTCTGGGCGGGCGAAAACGCGGCGGTCAAGACGATCGCCAGAGCGGAGAGAATGAGTCGTTCGATGCGCATCGGTCGTTTCCTTGGATGGAGCTGGTTGCGTGAGCGAGGTGACCGCGGAGTCCGACAGGAAAGAGCGGCCGCATTCAGCCAGTAGCACTAGATGCGGCGCCGTCGTCCCCACGACGTTGTCTTCTTCCGGGGGCCTTGGCCGCCCGACGCGCCCTGAGGTCGGCACCGCCATCGGCCCGTCTTGAGCCCCCCCGAGAAGTTCCGCCGGCCCCGTGGGGGGGCTGGAAAGGAAGTCGCAATCAGCGCGGCTCAGCGTTCGCGAACCACATCCGCGGTGCCGAGGAAGCGCGCGCACTCCACAGCGAGGCGCTCGAGCGACGCCGTGCTGCGCTCGAGCGCGGCGCGCTGGTCCGCCACCAGCCTCCAGCGCTCATTCCAGACCGAAATCACCATGCCGGCCGCGGGCACGCGCGGCACACGCAAGAGCCCGCTCTCCGTCCAAAGCCCCATGTCCTCCCAGCTCGCCACGACACACTCGCGCTGCGCTTGCGGCGCGAGCAGGTTGCCGCCGAGCGTCCAGCGCTCGCGCACGCTCGGATCGGCTCCGAGCAGCTCGAGCACCGTCGCGGGCACATCGACATGCGATGTGCGCATCCGCTCGACGCCGCGCTCGATGAGGGGACCGAGCAGGTAGAGCGGCACCCGCACCTGCTCCGGCGTGAAGTTGCCCGTGTGCCCCCAGTATCCGTGCTCCGCGAACTCCTCGCCGTGATCTCCGGTCACGACCACGAGCGTGCGCGCGAGCTCTCCCGTGCGTTCGAGCTCGTCGAGCAAGAAACCCCCGACGCGATCGGCGTGCAGGAGCGCGTTGCGATAGCGGTTGCGCACGAGCTCCTGCAGCTGCGGATCGCGCGAACCCGCGAGCTCCATGTAGTCGATCTCGCGCGCATACGGACGAAACGGATCGGCGTCGTCGGGGAAGTCGTACTTCTGGTGCGCCGAGTCGAGCAGCACGAACGCGAAGAACGGTCGCTTTGGATCGCGCGCGCGCACGAACTCCAGACACGCCTCCGCCACGCGCTGGTCCCGCACGCTGGCGCGCGCGTCGTCGAACTCATCACGCACGCAGTGGGCGATGCCCGACCACGCCGTGCGGCGAAACTCCGGATAGTCCATCGACGCGCTCGAGAACACGCCCGGCTGGTAGCCAGCCGCCAGCAGCGTGTCGAGCAGCACCGGGGCGCGCCCCGCTTCGAGCACGGGCCACCAGTACGAGCCGTGCAGGCCGTAGAGCAGCGAGAACACGCCAAAACGCGTGCCATTGCCGCCGCTGTAGTGGTCCTCGAATGTCCGCGCGGCCTGCGCGCGCGCGGCGAGCGCCGGTGTCGAGTCCGCACCCGCCATGTCGCCGCGCCACGAGTCGATCACGAGGAACAGCACATTGGGGCGCGGGCCGCCGGGCGCGAGCACGGGCCACTCGTGCGGATACGCGAGCGTCGCGCCCTCGCTCGCGATGGAGACCGACGGCCCGAGCTCCGACGCGAGCGGCTCGGGCAGCATCGACACGACGGAGACGCGTGGATACAGCGGAAACGAGCGGCTCACGGCCGACACGCGCGCGTCCTGCTGCAGCTCCGCACCCGCGTAGATCGTCTTCTCGACGCCCGCGGCGCACAGGAGCATCGCGATCGCGACCGAGGCCGGCTTGCGCCAGCGCCGGGTGCGCGCCGCGCCGGACTCGGAACCCCCGAGCCAGCGCCACGCGCACCACTCGAGACCAAAGATCAAGAGCGCGAGCCCGCTGCCCATCGCCCACACGCGCGGCCCGAGGCGATAGCTGTCCTCCGAGCCGCGCGTCGTGACCAGGTTCCACGCCGCCGAGTTGAAGTGGTAGCGAAACAGGCCCCACACGCGCGTGTCGATCACGAGCGCGAGCAGGAACAGCATCCACACGAGCGCCGTCGCGAACCCCAGCGTGTGCGCACGCAAGCGCGAGCGAGAGAGCAGCCAGACCAGCGCACCCGGCGCGAGCGAGAAGGTGGCGACGGCCGAGAGCAACCCCAAGTGCGCGAACAGCCACAGCATCGGCGAACGGGGCAAGTGCTCGGCCTCGAGATACGACAGCCCCAACAGCGCCCCGATTGCGATGTTGGAGAGCCACAGCCACTGAGCAGCGGTGCGTTGAGATTCCATTCGAAGCTGGAAGTTCTCGCGCGAGCGCGCGTGGACGCTGGCCTTGCCGCCGCCCATCCACCGCGCGTGCGCCACCGTAGCCCGAGCTGGCGCGCGCGACAATCGCCGCTCTGGCGGCGGACCGCGGCGGACAGTAGACTCCCGCGCCTTCCGGAGAGGTGGCTGAGTGGCCGATAGCGCCGGCTTGCTAAGCCGGTGTACGGGTTTCCCTCGTACCGCGGGTTCGAATCCCGCCCTCTCCGCCACCTTCGCGCGCGAGCAGGCTGCGCGAGCGGCGCCGCAGACGCGCCAGCCACTTGCGAAACCCACGCGCCCAGCGCAGCCTCTCGCCTAACATGCGCGCGCCCCTCGAACGGCTCCGTCCCGCTCCGCGCCTGCCGCTCGCATTCGCCGTCGCCGCCCTCGCGTCCTGTCAGGCCGAGCGCGCCCTGCGCATCACCTCCGAGCCGAGTCAGGCCGAGGTGCGCCTCGACGGCTCCAAGGTCGGCACCACGCCCTGCGAGGTGCCGTTCGAGCACTACGGCGTGCGGCGCCTGACCCTCTACCTGCCCGGCTACGCGACCTACTCGCGCGTGATGGAAATCGAGCCGCCGTGGTACGGGCAGTTTCCCATCGACATCTTCACCGAGGTGCTCATCCCGATCGGCTGGAGCGATATCCAGAAGGTCCATGTGCGGCTCGCGCAGGGCCAGAGCGTGCTGCTCGAACCGGATCTGCCGGGAGTGATCGAGCGCGCCGACCTTCTGCGCCACGCCGGGCCCACCGGTCCGCGCAAGCGCGCCGAGGGCGACAAGGACGAGCAGCCGTGAGCGCGCTCGCCTTCGCCGGCCGCCGCGTCACGGTCATGGGACTGGGACTGCAGGGCGGAGGCGTCGAGGTCGTGCGCTTCCTCGCCGCGCGCGGCGCGCAGGTGACCGTCACCGACAAGCGCCCCGCCGAGCAGCTGCGCGAGTCCCTCGACGCCATCGCAGGTCTGGGCGTGCGCACCGTGCTCGGGCTGCACCGCGCGGAGGACTTCACCTCGGCCGAGGTCGTGGTCGCCAATCCGGCGGTCGCGCCCCACCACCCGCTGCTCGTCGCCGCGCGCGCGGCCGGCGTGCTGGTCACCAGCGAAATGGCGCTGTTCCTCGCCGCCTGCCCGGCGCGCGTGGTGCTGGTCACGGGCACGCAGGGCAAGAGCTCGACCACCCACGCCACCGCGCGCCTGCTCGAGGAATCCGGCTTCCGCGTGCACTTGGGCGGCAACATCGGCCGCGCCCTGATCTCCGCCCTCGACGACCTGCGCCCCGACGACCTCGCGCTGGTCGAGATCTCCTCCTACCAGCTCGAGGCGCTGCCGGAGGGCTTCGGCCCCTGCGAGCGCGTGGCCGCCGTCGCCTGCGTCAATGTGCTCGCGGACCATCTCGAGCGCCACGGCACGGTCGCCGACTACGACGCGGCCAAGCGCCGCATCCTCGACCTCGCTCCGGCGAACGCCACGGTCGTGCTCTCCGCCGACGACCCGCGCGTCGGCCGCTGGCAGGTGACGCGCGGCCATGTCCAGCGCTTCTCGACCGCACCGCGAGCGCGCACGCCGCTGCACATAGCCGACGGCGAGTTCCGGCTCGGCTCCGAGACGCTCGGCCGCGTCGCCGACCTGCGCCTCGCGGGCGAATTCCAGCGCGGGAACATGCTCGCGGCCCTCGGCCTCGCCCGCGCGCTCGGTGCCGCTTCGGCGTCCCTCGCGCGCGCCGTCGGCGCAGTGCGCGGGCTCGAGCACCGCCTGCAGGACTTGGGTGAGTTCGACGGCCACCGCGTGTGGGACAACGGCATCTCGACCACGCCCGACTCGACCATGTCCGCGCTGCAGAGCCTCGAGCGCCCGCTGGTGCTCCTGTGCGGCGGCCAAGCCAAGCAGGGCCTGCCGCTCGACGAGCTCGCGGCTCTCGCCCGCGAGCGCGCGCGCGCCGTCGTGACCTTCGGTGGCTCGTCCGAGCCGCTCGCCGCCGCCTTCCGCGCCGCGGGTGTGCCGGTCTGCGCCACCGCGACCTTGCGCGAGGGCGTGGCGCGCGCGTGGGGCGAGTTGCGGCAGGGCGAGACGCTGCTCTTCTCACCCGCCTGCGCCAGCTTCGACGAGTTCCTCAACTTCCGCGACCGCGCCCTGCGCTTCCGCGAGCATGTACAGGCGGCCTGCACCGCGCCGACCCGATGATCGCCCTCGACTCACGCGAGCTCGAGCGCCTCGCCGCGCGCCTCGCGCCCTACGCGCGCGCACTGCTCGACCGCGCCGCGCACGCCGCGCTGCAGATCCACGCCGACGAGGTCGGCCCCGAGCACCTGCTCTCGACCTTGATGGAGGACGAGGACTGCGCCGCCCATCGCACGGCCGTGCACGCCTTCGCCGATCCCGCGACGATCTCCGACGAGGCGCGCGCGAGCGCGGCCGGGATCCTGATCTCTGGGTCGAGCACGGCCCTGCCGTTCTCGGCGCGCGGCGTGCTCGCCCTGCGCGGCGCGCGCGAGCGCGCGGCCCGGCGCGGCGACGACCTCGTGCTCGTCCCCCACCTCGCGCTCGCGGCCTTCGACCAGCTCGACGCGGACCTGCGGGAGCTGTTCTGCGCCTCGGGCTGGAACCCCTCGGGCCTCGAGGCCCTCGTGCCCCAAGGCGCCGGCGGCGCGAGCGAGCAGGGCCACTTGTTCCGCTGCTTTTCCGACGACGCCAAGCGCGCTCTCTCGGCCTCGGCCAAGCTCGCCCGCGGCGGCGCAGCGCGCTCGATCTCGGCGGCGCACCTGTTCCAGAGCACGCTCGCCTTCGAGGCCCGCTTCGAGCGCGCCTGCGGCATGCCCGCGTCCCGGGCCCGCATCGCGCTGCGCGGTCGCCTCGAGGACACGAGCGAGGTCCAAGGTGGCCCGCTCGGCCCCGACTCGGCCCTCGAGGCCTGCCTCGCCCGCGCGCCGGAGC
Organism: Planctomycetota bacterium; assembly: GCA_016872795.1. Lineage (GTDB taxonomy): Bacteria > Planctomycetota > UBA1135 > UBA1135 > F1-120-MAGs118. The sequence goes on along the minus strand of VGYZ01000022.1, from coordinate 35,881 downwards.
ACGCCGACAGCCTCGACCTGCTCGCCAGCTTGCAGGCCTGTGCGTCGAGCGAGATCGGCGCGATCTTCGCCCGCCACAGGCTGACCCCAGCCCTGCTCGCCCGCGCCCGCCTCGCCTTCTCCGACCCGGATGGAGCCCATCGAGCGCCGCCGCCACAGATCCTATAGACTCTTCCGCGAGCGCGGCGCGCGCCCCGCTCGCTCCCGAGTCCAAGCCACGCATGCTGTGCCAGAACTGCAAGCTCGAACCCGCGACGGTGCATGTCATCCACCCCGCCCAGCACTTCGAGGTCTGCCCCGATTCGGGGACCGAGGTCTACAAGTTCGAGCCGACCGATCATTACCTGTGCCAGGGCTGCGCCCAGAGCCAAGCCCTGACCAAGCCCTCCCTGTCGAACAACATCGCCGGGATGCTCAAGGCGGTCGAGGCTGCCGCGGCGAGCGCGCCCAAGGCGCGCCAGAAGGTCACCGCCTGCCCCGACTGCGGCATGACGCTGCGCGAGTTCCGCGCGCTGCAACGCCTCGGCTGCCCCAAGGACTACGAGGTCTTCGGCAAGGCGCTCGCCGAGGTGCTCGAGCGCATCCACGGCGCCACGGCGCACAGCGGCCGCCTGCCGGGCATGAACGACCCCACGCACCAGCGCGAAAGGCGCATCCAGGAGCTGCAGAGCGCGCTCGACGCCGCCGTGCGCGACGAGGCCTACGAGGCCGCCGCGCGCCTGCGCGACGAGCTGCGCGCCATCCAGTAGGCCGCGCGCCCCGGCTCGCGCCGCCGCGCCTGAGCCAGGTCAGCTCCTTCGGACGCACCCCCTCGAGGCAGTAGAATTGTCGGCCCTGCCGACGCCATCATGATCCAGGCCCCGCGGGCCCGAAATCGGGCCTGCGGAGGCTGTTTTTCGGCCGGCACCGGTCAACCCCGGGCCCCTTGAAGGCCGATGAACAGGCACTAAGCATCTCTGTCGGCCCGCCGCGCTCGCGGGCCGACCCCGGGACGGAGCCCTCCGAACCGGCCCCCGCACGAGCCAGCGCACGGAGCAGACCCTCACATGTTCGACCGCTTCACGGACCGCGCCAAGAAAGTGATGAACCTCGCCCGCCAAGAGGCCCAGCGGTTCAATCACGAGTACCTCGGCACGGAGCACATCCTGCTCGGACTCGTTCAGGAAGGCTCGGGCGTCGCAGCCAATGTGCTCAAGAACATGAGCATCGACCTGACCAAGATCCGCGCCGAGGTCGAGAAGATCGTCAAGACGGGGCCGTCGATGGTCACGATGGGCCAGCTGCCCTTCACCCCGCGCGCCAAGAAGGTGCTCGAGCTCTCGATGGAAGAGGCCTCGAACCTCGGCCACAACTACATCGGCACGGAGCACCTGCTGCTCGGGTTGATCAAGGAGAACGAGGGCATCGCCGCCCAAGTCCTGATGAACCTCGGCGTCAAGCTCGAGGATGTGCGCGACGAGGTGCTCGATGTCCTCGGCGCGAACAACGACGAGAGCGAAGAGGAAGAGGAATCGAGTGAGTCCTCCGGCAGCGGCCCCGAGCGCGGGAGCGGAGGCTCCGGCAGCGGCGGCGGCGGTGGCGCGGGCGGCAAGAGCAAGACGCCGGCCCTCGACGCCTTCGGTCGCGACCTGACCGAGCTCGCGCGCCAAGGCAAGCTCGACGCCGTGATCGGCCGCGAACACGAGATCGAGCGCGTGGTCCAGATCCTCTCGCGCCGCACCAAGAACAACCCGGTGCTGCTCGGCGAGCCCGGCGTCGGCAAGACCGCCATCGTCGAGGGCCTCGCCCAGCGCATCATCGACGGCGAAGTGCCCGAGATCCTGCGCGGCAAGCGCATGGTGGTGCTCGACCTCGCCCTGATGGTCGCCGGCACCAAGTACCGCGGCCAGTTCGAAGAGCGCATCAAGGCCGTCATGACCGAAGTCCGTCGCGTCAAGGATGTGATCCTGTTCATCGACGAGCTCCACACGCTCGTCGGCGCTGGCGGCGCCGAGGGTGCGATCGACGCGTCCAACGTGCTCAAGCCCGCGCTTTCACGCGGCGAGATCCAGTGCATCGGTGCCACGACGCTCGACGAATATCGCAAGCACATCGAGAAGGACGGCGCGCTCGAGCGCCGCTTCCAATCGGTCGTGGTCGAGCCGCCGACTCCCGCTCAGGCGCTCGAGATCCTCAAGGGCCTGCGCGATCGCTACGAGGCGCACCACCGCGTCAAGTACGAGGACGCCGCGCTCGAGCTCGCGGTCGAGCTCTCGACCCGCTACATCACCAACCGCTTCCTGCCGGACAAGGCCATCGATGTGATGGACGAGGCCGGCGCCCGCGTGCGCATCAAGTCGATGACGCCGCCGCCGCAGCTCAAGGCCATCAACGCGGAGATCGAGGCGCTCGACCGCTCGAAGGACGAGGCCGTCACGGCTCAGGACTTCGAGAAGGCCGCGCACCTGCGCGACTCGGCCTACCAGCTGCGCAAGAAGAAGGAAGAGACCCAGAAGGCGTGGAAGGAAGCCCAAGCCTCGAAGGAGGAGCAGGGCACCGTCGATGTCGATGTGATCGCGGAGACGGTCAGCAAGATGACCGGCATCCCGCTGACGCGCCTCGAGAAGGCCGAGGCCGAGCGCCTGCTCCAGATGGAAGCGGATCTCGGCAAGATCGTGATTCATCAAGACGACGCGATCAAGGCCATCGCGCGCGCGGTGCGCCGCTCGCGCTCGGGCCTCAAGGATCCGCGCCGTCCGATGGGCTCGTTCGTCTTCCTCGGCCCCTCGGGCGTCGGCAAGACATTCCTCTGCAAGCAGCTCGCCAAGTTCATGTTCGGGTCGGAAGACGCGATGGTCACCATGGACATGAGCGAGTACATGGAGAAGCACAACGCCGCGCGCCTCGTCGGCGCGCCTCCGGGTTATGTCGGCTACGAGGAAGGCGGCCAGCTCACCGAGAAGGTGCGCCGTCGCCCCTACTCGGTCGTGCTGCTCGACGAGATCGAGAAGGCGCACCCTGATGTCTTCAACATGCTGCTCCAGATCATGGAGGAGGGTCGCCTGACCGACTCCTTCGGGCGCCATGTCGACTTCAAGAATGTGATCCTGATCATGACCTCGAACCTCGGCTCGGCTCAGATGAGGGCCGGTGGTTCGCTCGGCTTCGGCAAGGTCGCCGGCGACCAGATCGCCGAGGACCGCAGGGAGCGCATGAAGGCCGATGTCATGTTCGAGGTCGAGCGCCACTTCCGGCCCGAGTTCCGCAACCGCGTCGACGAGATGCTGATCTTCAACCAGCTCTCGACCGACGACCTGCGCCGCATCGTCGGCCTGCAGCTCGCCGAGGTCCACAAGCGCCTCGAGCAGAAGGGCATCCACCTCTCGGTCAAGGACAGCGCGATGGAGTTCCTGATCAAGCAGGGCTTCAACGAAGACTACGGTGCCCGTCCGCTGCGCCGCGCCATCGAGCGCTTCGTCGAGGACCCGCTCGCCGAGCAGCTCCTGCGCACGCCCTCCGGCAGTGGCGTGGTGATCGAGATCAAGCCGAACGAGGCCAACGACGCGCTGCTGTTCCAGCCGCTCGACACGCCCAACGCTGAGACCGTCGGCTCGGCTTCCTGAGCCGCGGAAGATCCCTCGGATACGAATGCGGGCCGCCCTCGAGCGATCGAGGGCGGCCCGCGCTCTCGCTCGAGGTCCCCTAGGGCGTCGACTCGCGCGCGTACAGCCCGACGCCGAAGCCCCCGCTCACCGGCAGCACGGCGCCGGTGATGTAGGCCGCGGACGGCGTGCACAGGAACGCCACGAGCGCGGCGACTTCCTCGGGCGTTCCGGCGCGCGCGATCGCGGTGTTGGCGAGGATGCGGCGCTGGTACACGGGCTCGACATTCTCGGCGATGCGCTCGGTAGAGATCAGTCCGGGCTCGACGACATTGGCCGTGACACCGTGATCGGCGCTCTCGACGGCGAGGCTCTTGATGAAGCCCGTGAGGCCGGCCTTGGCCGTCGAATACGCGACCTGACCGTCGGCCCCGTGGGACGCCGCGATCGTGCCGAGCGCGACGATGCGCCCGAAGCCGCGCTGCTTCATGCCCGCGATCAGCGCGGATGTGAGCTGCAGCGGGGCGCGCAGGTTGACGTCGAGCACGCGCTCGAACTCCGCATCCTCGACGCGCTCGAGCGGCGCGTAGGGCGCGAAGGCCGCGGCGTTGTGCACGAGCACATCGACGGCCGGCACGCAGCGCGCGAGTCGCTCGAGGAAGGCGCGCTCGCGCAAGTCGCCGGCGAGGGCGAGCTCCTCGAGCTTGCGCGCGCGCAGCTCTGCGCGCGTCTGTGCGAGCGCCGCGTCGCTGCGCGCGGTGATCACCACCCTCGCGCCCAGCTCGCCGAGCGCGAGCGCCACCGCGCGCCCGATCCCGCGCGAAGCGCCCGTCACGATCGCCGTCCGACCCGCCAGCACGCTGCGTCCCATCTCGCTCACTTTCCGTAGACCCCGGGGCTGGCGGTGATACGCGCCTTCTGCACCAGCATGTTGCGCACGCCGGCGAGGTCGCCCTGCGCCGGCCGCTCGCTCTCGAGCTCGCGCCGCAGCTCCGCGGCCACGGTCTCGAACGGGACGGACTGCACCGACAGCACCTCGAAGAACGCGAAGCCGCGCTCGACATCGAGCACCGCTGTGATTTGCCCCGGCGCGAGCGCGAGCACGGCCGCGCCCGCTTCCGTCGGCCAGTCGAGCGCGCGGAAGCGACCTTCGATGCGGCCGCCGCGCGCGCGCGTCGCTTCATCGCCCGAAAACTCGCGCGCCAGCTGCGCGAAGTCCTCGCCCTGGAGGATGCGCGCACGCAGGTTCTCAGCCCGCAACCGCACCGCCTCGCGCGCCGCGGCGAGCGCTGCGTCGAGCTGCTCGCGCCGCATGCCCGGCTGCGCCTCGGGCGCCGCGAACGGCACGAGCAGCACGCGCGCCTCGATGCGCCGTCCGTCGCTGCCGTACTCGAGTTCGTAGCGCGCGCGCACCGCCTTGTCGTCGACGACGCGCTCGGCGAGCAGGATCTTCTCGCACAGGAGATCGATGCGGAAGCGCCGGTGCCACTCGTATCCCCAGCCGGACTCGTCGCGCCCGGCGCGCTGCATGTAGGCGAGCCACGCTTCGCGACTGCCCTTGTAGCTGCGATCGATCATCAGCTGCTGGAACTCGCGCATGCGCGTCGCGATCTCGCCTTCGCTGACCGCGATCCCGAGCTCGCTCGCGTGCCGCTCGACGCACCAGTGTTCCGCGAAGTCGCGCACATGGTACTCGCCGCGGTCGCGCGCGAGCCATGTCACGAACTCCGCCCGCGACACGGGCTGGCCGTTGATCACCAGCCCCGTGACGGAGTCGTTGCGCTCGATCGAGCTCTGGCCCTCGAACAGCCCCGGCGCGAGCTCGAACTTCATGCCCGCCGTGATCGCCCGCCAGGTGCTCGCCACCTCGAAGTCCTCGGGGCCCTGCTCGACGAGCCGCGCGACGAGCTCGTCTCGCACCGCCGCGAGCGGCGTCTCGACCACGCCCTCGACCTTGACGATCCAGTAGCCGCCCTTGGCGTACATGGGCTGGGAGATCGCGCCCGCTCCGAGCGCGAGGATCGACTCGACGAACGGCGCGTTCCAGCCCGGCGGCCGGAACTGCGCGTCGAGCCGCCCGCCGCGAGCGCGCGACTCCGAGTCTTCCGACACCGCGCGGGCGAGCGCCGCGAAGTCCTCGCCCGCGAGCGCGCGCTCGCGCACTTCGAGCGCCCGCGCGAGCGCCGCGTTGAAGACCTTGCGCCGCGCCGTCTCGACCACATGCTGCGCGCTGTCCGCCGGCGTCTCGAGCGCGACCTCGATGCGGATTCCCGACAGCGCGTACTCCTTGCCCTGCGGCCCGTAGAAGTGCTCCCAGTCGCGCACCACGAGCTCTTCGGGCACGCTGCGCACGCGCCGCGTCATCTCGCGCGCGAGCTGGTACGGCTCCTCCTCGACGCGCATGTGCTCGCGATGTCCACCCTCGCTCCAACCCGTGCGGTCGAGCTCGCCGAGCCACGCCGCGCGGTCGCCCTTGAAGGCGCCCTGCACGCGCGTCGCGATGTCCGCATCGATCTTCGCGTCGACGGCGCCCGCCGGCAGCACCACTCCGCCCGCGCGCGCCGCCTGCCGCACGAGCCACTGCTCCGCGAAGCGCTTGCCCTGCCGCGACGCGTACAGGTCGATCATCCAGCGCCCGTATTCGTCGGCGGTCACCGGCTGCCCATCGATCGTCATCACCACGCCCGAGCGCGCCGCCTCCTCCGGCGCCGCCGCCCGTCGCTCGACCGACTGCGCCGCCAGCGCCAGCCCGACCACGATCGCCGCCCACATCCCCCGCATCCTACCCGCTCCCAAGGCCCGCTCCCTCGGCCCGCCTTCCGCCGCGTGAGTCCTGAAGCTCTGGCTCGGAGCTCTCCGCAAGCACCCGGGGAGACCCGAGGGCTCGGCTCACCCATTCCTTCCGACGGCGGCTTCCGAGACGGGATGGGGGAGCGCGGATGCCGCCGGATGCAGGCTGCGCTCTGCTTCACTTCCCCGCTTCGCGGCGTGCGCGTTCCAGCAGCTCACCGAGCGCGAGTTGCGCAGACCAGTCCCGCAGATAGCTCCAATCGAGTTCTTCTCCGAGAGTGCGAACGAGCCCGGTCACATCGCGCCACTGCAACTCGCTCACCTCGCCTCCTTCGCGGAACCAGACGAGCTTTTGGATCAGCATGTCCTCCGCGGATGTCGTGGACACCGGGCGCGTACCCTCGCGCGAAAGCAGCACGACGCGGGCGCGGCTCCATTTCGCGGCGTGATGACCGGCCCGGGGTGGCACGAACACATTGACCTTGACCATGCGGCAAAAGCGAATCAGGTTGAACGAAGAGCGCGTCGCGATGGCACTTCGGATGAGCTGTTCGTCCGCATACCAGCGATCGCCCAAGGCAGAGATCAAAGGACCTACATGTCGCTCCTCCAGATCGGCGACCATGTCGACATCGCGCGTGAAGCGCGGCTCGCTCCAGACCGACACGGCCATCGATCCACCGAGCAGATAGCGCACGCCGGCAAGCTGCAGCTCGCGCCCCGCCCGGCAGGCATCGCGCAGCAGCTCGCCGCGCTCGGTCGGCGTGAGCGAGCGATACCACGCATCCATGCGCGCCTGGACCTCCGGGCTCGTGTCGGACGACCTCACGCCGCGAGCCTAGCCCACCTCTCGCCCGCGCGGCCGCGCACGGCCTGGTCACCCGACCCGACGCGTGAATTCCACAGGGCCGCACACATCGCGCAGTTCGAGCCCTCGCTAGGATGCGCCCATGTGGATCGCGGTCGGATGCGCGCTGCTCTCGCTCGCGGGGAGCGCGGGGGCGCGGCAGGAGAAGAAGGGTGCGCCGGCGGAGGTGGCGCAGGCCGAGGCCGTGAAGGCGGCGCTGGCGGAGCTGCGGGCGGCGCTCGCGCGCGGGAAGAGCGAGGAGCGCGTCGCGGCGATCGAGAAGGCGGCGGGCACGAAGGACGCGAGCGTGGTCGAACCGATCGCGAAGGCGCTCGGCGATGGCGATCCGAAGGTGCAGGGAGCGGCGATCGAGGCGCTGCGCGGGCTGCAGCGCAAGGAAGCGCTCGCGGCGCTCGTCGGCGCGCTCGAGCGCGACAAGAAGCTCGCCAAGGATGCGGAGCTGTCGGCGCGACTGGTCAAGGCGATCGGCGCCTACGGCGACGCGGCCGCGGTCGAGAAGCTCGCGGCGGCGGGCATCGACGGCGCCCACGGCGTGGTCGAGGCGCGCATCCTGTCGATCGCGAATGTGCGCAGCGTGCGCTCGGTGGAGCTGCTGGTCGAGCTCGCGCGCGGCACCGCGGACGACAAGGTCGGCGCTCACTCCGAGACCATCCGGCTGGCGCTCGCGCGGCTCGTCGGCGAGGACCTCGGCACGGCGCGCGAGCGCTGGCTGGGCTTTTGGAGCGAGCGCAAGAAGACGCTTGCGATTGCCGCGCAGGCGCCGCTCCTGCCGAAGGACATGCAGCGGCGCTGGGACATGTTCTGGGGCAACCCGAGCGACCCGGGGCGCGCCAAGCCGCGCGGCGAGCGCGGGAACGATCCCGAGGGCAAGGGCTCGTGAACGATGCGGAGATCGCGGCGGGGCTGCGGCGCGCCGCGGAGCTCTTCAACGCCGCGCAGTACCACGAGGCGCACGAGGTGCTCGACGAGCTCTGGGAGAGCGCGAGCGCGCGCGACAGCGACTTCTTCAAGGGCCTGATCCAGGCCGCGATCGCGCTGCACCACTACTCGCTCGGCAACGCGGACGGCGCGCGCAAGCTCTACAGCGGCCACCGCCAGTACCTCGGCCCCTACCTACCGAGCCACCGCGGCCTCGATGTGGCGCAGTTCCTCGCGCGCATGCAGGCCTGCCTCGCGGGCGTCCTGCGCGCGCGGCCGGGTTCCGAGCCGCCCTTCGATCCGGCGCAGCGGCCGTTGCTCGAATTCCGCGGATAGGGCGCGACTAGGCGGGGCCTTGAGCGACGAAGGCGGCGTGACCCCGACGAACCTGGTGTACCTGACGCGCTCTGGACGCGGCTGGCCCAGCGTGCTCGACACGATCGAGGCCAGCCCCGGCGAGCTGTGGCTGCGCGGACGGCCCGAGCTGCTCGCCTTCGAGCCCCGCGTGGCCGTGATCGGCACGCGCGCTCCGACGCCCTACGGCGACGGACAGGCGCGACGCTTCGCGAGCGCGCTCGCGCGAGCGGGCGTGGTCGTGGTGAGCGGCCTCGCGCGCGGCATCGACTCGGCGGCCCACGAGGCTGCGCTCGAGGCCGGCGGCGCCACGATCGGCGTGCTCGGGAGCGGCGTGGACTGTCCGTGGCCCGCGGGGCCACTGGCGGAGCGCATGGCGCTCGAGGGCCTGCTGCTGAGCGAGTACGCGCCCGGCACCGCGCCGCGGCGCCACCACTTCCCCGAGCGCAATCGGCTGATTTCCGGCCTGTGCAGCGCCGTGGTCGTGATCGAGGCCGCGGCCGCGTCGGGTTCGCTGATCACGGCGCGCTGGGCGATCGACCAAGGCCGCTCCGTACACGCCCTGCCCGGGCGCGTCGACCATCCGATGGCGCGCGGCTGCCATCGCCTGCTGCGCGAGGGCGCGTGGCTGGTCGAGGATCCCGAGGAGGTGCTCGCCGAGCTCGGGATCGCGCCGCTTTCGGGCAGCGCCCGCGGCGACGAGGCCCGCAGCGTGCCCGACGAGACCTGCGCGCTGCTCGATACGCTGCGCGGCGAGTCGCTCTCCGCGGACGAGCTCGCGGAGCGCACGGGGCGAGCGCTCACGGATGTGCTGTCGACCCTCGTCGAGCTCGAAGTCGCGGGCTGCGTGATCCGCGGAACGGGCGCGATCTACCGGCTCGCCCCGTAGGCGCAGCGCCCGTGCCACGAGCCTGCCGCGAGAACGCGTCTCAGCCGAGCGCGGCGAAGGTGTGCTCGCAGACGAGCATCACCAAGATCAGCAGCGCGCAGCCGCCGAAGAATCCGAGCATGCGGCGCGGCCACACCTTCCGCGCACGCGCATCGTCCGCGTCGGAGTGGAATGTGCCGAGCGTGACGATGGCCGTCCCCAAGAACAGGAACAGCAGCAGGTGGACCAGTATGTCAGTCACAGCCGGATCTCCACCTTCGAGGCCGCCGGTGCGGGCGCGGACTCGCTCGACTTCCGCGGCAGGCCCAGCTCCGCCGACTCGCTCCAGCCGTACACATCGATCAGCGCCAGCAGATTGAGCAGGCCCGCGACGCAGCCGAACACGAGGCCCCCATCGACATACGCAATGTCGCGCGTGACGCGCGCGCTGCCGAAGGCGAGCTCGGCCAGCATGCCGGGCAGGCCGATGCCGAACTGGCCCGCCCAGTAGTAGAAGTGGCGCTCGCGCGAGAGGTTCGAGCCTTCGGCCAGCAGCGTGCCGAGCACGAAGCAGCTCATCAGCAGCGCGAACACGACCAGTCCGCGGGTGCGGCGGCCCTGCATCAGGTGGCCGAGCCCGGGCACCACGAACCCGGCGGCCGTCGGGAGCAGCACGCGGTGCGCCGCCGGCGCGGAGCTCGCGCGCGCGAGCGTGTGCGCGTGGCACATCGCAAGCCCGTTCAGCACGCCCGAGAGCGCCGTCAGCATGCTCCCGAACACGATCGTGTCGGGGAACGGCCGGACGATGCCCGGGCCGAAACCATAGTTGCGCATCTGCCACAGTATCCCGCCCAAGTTGCCGAGCTCGGGCGACAGCACCGGCGCAAGGGGCGAGCGCAACTCCGGGTCGAGGAACTCGAAGGTCATGCCGCCGCACAGCCACAGGCCGAGGAAGAACAGGCCTTCGACCAGCACGAACAGAGCCAGCCCGAGACCGAACTGCCCGAGGTAAGCGTGGCCCGCGCCCGGGAGGAACCAGGTGAGCAGGGCGGCGACATTCGGGTCGCCGCGGCGAGCGGGATTGGGATCGAGGGCCATCGGGGCGGCGCGCAAGGCGCGGCGCGGTTCTACCAGCGGCCTTCAAGGCGCGCCAGCGGCGTCTGGCGAGGGGTGCCCGCAACTGACAAGATGCGCGCGTGAGCCACGCCGTCCCGCCGTTCGAGCACGAAGTCGAGGTCCGCTACGGCGAGACCGACCAGATGGGCGTGGTCTACCACGCCAACTACCTGCTGTACTTCGAGGAGGGGCGCACCAAGCTGATGGCCTCGCTCGGACTCCCCTACGCGGAGGTCGAGCGGCGCGGCTGTGGGCTCGCCGTGCGCAAGGCGGCGCTGCGCTACCGCTCGCCGGCGCGCTATGGCGAGACGCTCGTCGTGAGGACATGGATCGAGGCGGTGGGCGGCGCGAGCATCTCGTTCCTCTACGAGATCGTCCGCAAGCTGAGCGGCGAACCGGTGGCCGAGGGTTCGACCGAGCTCGCCTGCGTCGACCTGCGCTCGGCGGCGCGTCCGGTGTGCATGCTGCCGGACGAGCTGCGCGCGGCCCTGGTCCCCGCGCGGCCCCCGGCGGACCGCAGGTCCTAGGCGCCGGGTTCGAAGTCCGAGTCGTCGCTCGCGTCGAGGTCGTTCTCGAGCGCCTCGGCGAGCTCGGTCGGCGCGCTCCGGCGCGGCAGGAGCGAAGGCAGCCCAGCGAGCAGGCGCTCGGCACAGGCCGGGCAAGCCCGACCGTCATGGAGGCGGTTGAAGCGGGTCAGGTCCCCGGTCCTCTGACCGCACTGGAAGCAGATCGGATGGTTCTCGCGGCGCATGGCGGAAAGATCGACCGGCCCGGGGGCCGCGCTTGAGGTGCGCCGGGCCGCTTCCCGCTGCGCGGATTTGTCATAAACCGATTTCAACAAAAGACTTAGGAGATTTGCAGGAGCCCGGGACCGCAACTCTACCGTGCGCGTCAGATTTCCCGACAAACTCAGCTAGCGCCCGCCCGCGCGCCGACCTATGCTCCAAAGCGCACTCAAAAGGTGCTAATTGCTCTGCCGGCCATGCTCCAGCTCACCAAGCGCACCGAATACGGACTGCTCGCGCTGGTCCACCTCGCCGACCGCGAGGGGGCCGTCGCGAGCGTGCGCGAGATCTGCGAGCGCTTCCCCCTGCCCAAGCGCACGGTGGCCGAGGTCCTCAAAGACCTTCAGCACGCCGGCCTCGTCGACTCGATCCGCGGCTCGTCCGGCGGCTACACGCTGGCCCGCGCGCCCGAGCAAGTGACCTTGGGCGATGTGGTCCGCGCCCTCGAAGGCGCCCCGCCGCTCACCACCTGCGAGTCCCCCATCGTGCTCAAGGGCGGCGGCTGCGAAGTGCAGCCCATGTGCCCGATCAAGAGCCCGATCCAGCGCGTCCGCGAGCGCCTGTGGCAGATGCTCGAGCACACCACCCTGCGCTCGCTCGTCTCCAAGGGCTCCCATGTCTCCCTCGGCGCTCTCGGTGCCGTCGAAAGCAACTGATGAAGCTCCCGATCTACATGGACTACCAGGCCACGACCCCGTGCGATCCGCGCGTCGTCGAAGCCATGCTGCCCTACTTCACCGACTCCTTCGGCAACGCCGCCAGCCGCAACCACCGCTACGGCTGGGAGGCCGAGGAGGCGGTCGAGAAGGCGCGCGAGCGGATCGCCGCGCTGATCGGGGCCAATCCCAAGGAGATCGTGTTCACCTCGGGCTCGACCGAGTCCATCAACCTCGCGCTCAAGGGCGCGGCGCAGATGTACGCCGAGAAGGGCAAGCACATCGTCACCTGCCAGTCCGAGCACAAGGCCGTGCTCGATGTCGCCAAGCACCTCGAGCAGCAGGGCTTCGAAGTCACCTACCTGCAGCCCGACAAGACCGGCCGCGTCACGGCCGAGGCGGTCGCCGCCGCGCTGCGCCCGGACACGATCCTCGTGGCGCTGATGTGGGCCAACAACGAGGTCGGCACGCTCAACCCGGTGCGCGAGATCGGGGCCCTGTGCCACGCGCAGGGCGTGCTCTTCTTCACCGACGCGACGCAGGCCGCCGGCAAGGTCCCCGTCGATGTCGAGGCCGACCATGTCGACATGCTGTGCCTCTCCGGCCACAAGCTCTACGGCCCCAAGGGCGTCGGCATCCTCTATGTGCGCCGCAAGAACCCGCGCGTGCGCCTCGTGGCCCAGATGGACGGCGGCGGTCACGAGCGCGGCATGCGCTCGGGCACGCTCAATGTGCCGTCGATCGTCGGCCTCGGCAGGGCCTGCGAGCTCGCGCGCCTCGAGCTGCCCGAGGAGAGCGCGCGCACCGCGGCGCTGCGCGACCACCTCGAACGACGCATCTTCGGCGAGCTCGACTTCGTGTACCTCAACGGCAACCGCGAGCACCGCTTGCCCAACAACCTCAATGTCAGCTTCGCCTATGTCGAGGGCGAGAGCCTGATCATGGGCTTCAGCGATGTGGCCGTGTCCTCGGGCTCGGCCTGCACATCGGCGAGCCTCGAGCCGAGCCATGTGCTGCGAGCGATGGCCGTCGGCGAGGATCTCGCCCACAGCTCGATCCGCTTCGGCATCGGCCGCTCCACGACGCGCGAGGAAGTCGACTTCGCCGCAACGCAGGTGATCGGCGCGGTCAAGCGCCTGCGCGAGCTCTCGCCGCTGTACGAGATGGCTCTCGAGGGCATCGATCCCAAGACCGTCAACTGGCAGGCGCACCACTAGTTCGCGCCGCCGCACACCCGCACGACTCCCAACTTCCAGCAACGCGACCAGCCATGGCTTACAGCAAGAAGGTCATCGACCACTACCAGAACCCGCGCAATGTCGGTTCGCTCGACAAGAGCGCGCCCACGGTCGGCACGGGCGTCGTCGGCGCGCCGGAGTGCGGCGATGTGATGAAGCTCCAGATCCAGGTGGAAGGCGACCGCATCGTCGACGCCAAGTTCAAGACCTTCGGCTGCGGCTCGGCGATCGCGAGCTCGTCCCTCGCCACCGAGTGGATCAAGGGCAAGACGCTCGACGAGGCGCTCGCGATCCAGAACACCCAGATCGTCGAGGAGCTCTCGCTCCCGCCGGTGAAGATCCACTGCAGCGTGCTCGCCGAGGACGCGATCAAGGCGGCCGTCCACGACTACAAGTCGAAGCAGGCCGGGGAGGCGAAGGCGTGATCCAGCTCACAGAACGCGCCGCCCACGAGGTGCGCCGCATCGTGGCGGAACAGAAGCTGCCGGACGCGACCGCGCTGCGCGTCGGCGTCAAGGGCGGCGGCTGCTCGGGCTTCTCCTACACGCTCGGCTTCGACGATCAGGTCTCGGAGACCGATCAGGTCTACGAGGTCGACGGCGTGCGCGTCGTCTGCGATCCGAAGAGCTTCCTGTACTTGAACGGCACGCAGATCGACTTCGAGGACAACCTGATGGGCCGCGGCTTCAAGTTCGGCAACCCCAACGCCGCCAAGTCCTGCGGCTGCGGCGAGTCGTTCTCGGTCTGAGTCGCCAAGGCGCATCCATGGCGGCCTGCACGAAGTGCGGAGCGGAGCTCGAGACTCCGCTCGTGTGCGGCGCCTGCGGAACGCTGTTCGCGACCGAGCCGGAGCCGACGCCCTTCGAGTGCCTCGGGCTCGCCCCGGCGTTCGACCTCGACGCGGCCCTCGTGCGCCGGCGCCTCCTGCGCGCGAGTCGCCTCGTGCACCCCGACTTCCACGGCGCGTCCGGCGAAGAGGCCCGCGCGGCGGCCGAGCGCGCAACGGCGCTGCTCAATCGCGCGCATGCGCTCGTCATCGATCCCGCAGCGCGCGCCGACTGGCTCGTGCGCTCGCTCGGCGGTCCCGCGGAGAACGACCAGCGCCAGATGCCGCAGGCCTTCCTGATGGAAGTCATGGAGTGGAACGAGACGCTCGAGGCCGCGCGCGAGTCGGCGCCCGGGAGCCCGGCGCGCGCCGGGCTCGACGCGCTCGAAGCGAGCCTGCGCGAGCAGCGCGAGAGCGTGCTCCGCGAGGTGCACCGCCTGCTCGTGCCGCTGCCCGCGCGCAACGCGCCCGCGCTCGCGCAGGCGCGCAGGCAGCTCAACGCACTGCGCTACCTCGCCAACTCGCTCACCCAAATCGAGGCGCTGCGCCTCGACTCGCCGTCCCCACGCTGACCGTCCCATGGGCTTCATCGAACTCAATGTCCTCAACAACGCTGCGAGCAATGTCGCGCTCGGCATCGACCTCGGTACGACGAACTCGCTCGGCGCGATGTGGAAGGACGGACGCCCGATCGTGCTGCATCCCGAGGGCGGCTCCGGCTATGTGCCGAGCGCGCTGCACTTTGGCGAGCGGGGCGGCGTGATCGTCGGTCGCGAGGCGCGCGAGCTCGCGCTGCTCGATCCGGCGCACACGCTGTTCTCGATCAAGCGCTTCATGGGCCGCGGCCTCAAGGATGTCGAGAGCGATGCGCGCAGCGTGCCCTGCCCGCTCAGCGAGACCGCCAACGGCGTGGTGCAGTTCGAGATGCGCGGCCGCAAGTACACGCCGCAGGAGCTCTCGGCCCTGATCCTGATGAAGGTCCGGGACCAGGCCTGCAAGGCGCTCGACGGCATCGAGGTCACGAAGGTCGTGGTCACCGTGCCGGCGTACTTCGACGACGCGCAGCGCCAGGCCACGCGCGACGCCGCGCGCATCGCCGGCCTCGATGTGCTGCGCATCGTCAACGAGCCCACGGCCGCCTCACTCGCCTACGGCCTCGACCGGCGCAAGCAGGGCAAGGTCGCCGTCTACGACCTCGGCGGCGGCACATTCGACATCTCGATCCTCTCGATCGAGGAAGGCGTGTTCCAAGTGCTCTCCACCAACGGCGACACGCACTTGGGCGGCGACGACTTCGATCGCACGCTGGTCGAGGTCGCGAAGAAGGAGCTCGCCGCGGTGATGCGGCCGAGCGCGCTCGAGGACCGCGCGTTCCTGCAGCTGCTGCGCCTCGCCGCCGAGCGCTGCAAGATCGAGCTCTCGACCGACCCCGAAGCCTACATGCACATCTCGCTGCCGGAGTCGGGCGTGCAGTGGCGGCGCAAGTTCACGCGCCACGAGTTCGACGCGCTGACCGCGCACCTGATCGAGCGCACGCTGCACTCGTGCCGTCGCGCGCTCGCGGACGCGAAGCTCGGGCCGGAGCAGATCGACGAGGTCGTGCTCGTCGGCGGCTCGACGCGCGTGCCCGCCGTGCGCGCGCGCGTGGAGAAGTTCTTCGGCCGCAAGCCGCACTGCGAGCTCAACCCCGACGAGGTGGTCGCGCTCGGCGCCGCCGTGCAGGCCCATGTCCTGATGGGCGGCACCCGCGAAGTGCTGCTGATGGACGTGACGCCGCTCTCGCTCGGCATCGAGACCATGGGCGGCGCGGTGGCCAAGATCATCCAGCGCAACTCGACCATTCCCTGTCAGGCGACGGAGGGCTTCACGACCTATGTCGACGGCCAGAACGGCATCGACTTCCATGTCGTGCAGGGCGAGCGCGAGCTCGCGGCCGACTGCCGCTCGCTCGGACGCTTCAAGCTGAAGGGCATCCCGGCGCTGCCCGCCGGCATGCCGCGCGTCGCCGTGCGCTTCCACATCGACGCCAACGGCCTGCTCACGGTGACCGCCAAGGAGGAGTCGACCGGCACGAGCGCGCGCATCGAGGTCCAGCCGATGAACGGCCTCTCCGACGGCGAGGTCGAGACGATGCTGAACAGCGCCTACCGCAATGCGCGCGAGGATTTCGACGCGCGGCGCGCAGCCGACCTGCGCACCGAGATAGGCACCATGGCGCGCGCCACCGAGCGCGGACTGTCGCAGGCGGGGCCCGCGCTCGACAGAGAGACGCGACGCGATGTCGAAGAGACCCTCGCCGCCGCGAAGAAGGCCGCCGCGGACACGCGGCTCGAGGTCGTCGCGCTGCAGAAGCGTCGCGACGAGCTCGAGCGCGCCACGCTGCCCCTCGCCGCGCTGCTCATGGACCATGTCGCCAAGGCCGCGCTCTCCGGCAAGCGCCTCGACGAGGTCTGAGCATGCCCCGCCCGCTCGGCTGGACCGATGTGCGTGCGCTCGCGCAAGCTCTCGATGCCGCGCACGGTGATGTCGACCTCGACCGCCTGCGCTTCACCGACCTGCACCGCTGGATCACGGAACTGCCCGGCTTTTCCGGCGATCCCAAGGCTTCCAACGAGAAGCTGCTCGAGGCCATCTACCTCGCTTGGCGCGACGAGCGCGCATGAGCTCGCCGCCGATCCGCTGGATCTCGCGCCAAGAACTTGCTTGGAACGAAGACGCTGCGTGGAATGCGACGCTCGATCTGCTCGAGCGCGAAGATCCGGCCAGTTTCTCGGCCGAGCAGCGCACGGCGTGGCTCGTGTGGTGCCACGCGCGCGACCTCGCGCGCGGCGCCGCGGGGCCGCGGTCCGCCGAGCTCCAAGCGGCGCTCGAAAAAGTCGGCTGTCCTCAGGCGGCGGACGCAACGGCCGTGAGCCGGGCGTTGCGCGCTTGGTGCGCGGCGTTCGAGCCCTGCTTCGTGCGCGAGGACCGGCCCGCCTGCTCCTTCTAGCGCAACCGCCAGCCCCTGCTGCGAGCGCGAGCATGTCGCCGACGCGGGCGCTGAGTGGACGAGCGGCGGCCCTGCGGAGCGAACGCAGAAGGAGTCAGGCGCGCTGATGGACGGGCGGCGCAAGCTCGCGCAGCCGCGCTTCCTCGTCGGGCGAGACGAAGACGATGTCGAGGTGCTGGCCCTGCTCGAACATCGCGTGGAAGAGCTTGCGCAGCACCGCGTAGAGCTCGTCGGATTCCTCGCCGACGAGGCACAGCGCCATGTCGAGCGGCTGGCCTGCGCCGTAGCGCACGCGCGCGAGGTAGGCGCGCTCCACATTGCGGTGCTCACGCAGCAGGAGCGCGAGCGCCGCGATGAACCGCTCCTCGCCCTCGCCGCGCGCAGCGGCGTGGAACTCGCTGATCGGACCGAAGTCCAGGAGCTGCGGCTCGCGCACGGCCCACTTGCGTCGAAACCAACCTAACATCGCGCACCGCGCCCTACTTGCGCGCCTTGCCCTGGCTGGCGACCGCGTGCTGCGCGGCGGCGATTTCCTCGTCGCTCGCGAGGTAGCGGCTCGCGCTCGGCTTCAAGTTCGCATCGAGCTCGTACACGAGCGGAATGCCGGTCGGGATGTTGAGCGCGACGATCTTGTCGTCGGCGATCCCGTCGAGGTGCTTGACGAGCGCGCGCAGGCTGTTGCCGTGGGCGGCGATGATCAGGCGCTCGCCCGCGCGCACGCGCGGCGCGATCTGCGCGCTCCAGTAGGGCACCACGCGCGCCACGGTGTCCTTGAGGGACTCCGTGCGCGGCAACTCGGCAGCCGCCAGCTTCGCGTAGCGTCGATCGAGCGCGGGATTGGCGCGGTCGCCCTCGGCGTGGGAGGGCGGCGGGATGTCGTAGCTGCGGCGCCAGATGAGCACCTGTTCCTCGCCGTGGCGCGCGGCGGTCTCGGCCTTGTCGAGGCCCGTGAGCGCGCCGTAGTGACGCTCGTTCAGCCGCCAGTCCTTCGTGACGGGCACCCAGAGCTGGTCTGTCTCGTCGAGCACGAGCTGCAGGGTCGAGATCGCGCGCTTGAGCAGCGATGTGTAGGCGCCATCGAACTCGAAGCCGGCCGCACGCAAGCGCTGGCCGGCCTCGCGCGCCTCGCCGACGCCCTTGTCGGACAGCGGGACATCCTTCCAGCCCGTGAAGCGGTTCTCGCGGTTCCACTGGCTCTCGCCGTGGCGAATCAAGACGAGCTTGAACATGGATCTAGCCTCCGATGTGGGGAGCGAGCGCCGCGCGGACGGCCTCGGCGCACGCGCGCGCCTCGCGGCGCATGGACTCGGCCTCGGCCTTGCGCACGGCGATGTACTCGGCGTCCTTGAGCGAGGCCGCGTTGATGGCGACATTGGCGAGCGCCGACTCGAGGCCCGCGAGCGCCGCGTGGGCACCGCTGCCGCAGTCGCTCGCCAGGTTGGGATTGATCGAGCCCGCCGCCGCGCCCGCGTGACGCAGCACGGCCAGCGCGACCGCCATGACCTCGAGGGGCACCTCGAGCGCGCCCTTGGTCGCGGCCTGAATCGCGGCCGAGCGGGCGGCTTTTTCATCGTCCGTGGCCTTGGGGAGCTTGAACGCGGCCGTGACGCGGTCGTAGGCGGCGCTATCGCGGTCGACGAGCGCGAGGGCGCGCTCGCGCAGCAGGTCGAGGTCGGCCGCGTGGGCGCCCATGGACTGCGCGACGGCGATGTACTTGTCGCCGGACGTGAAGCGTGCTGCCATACTCACGGTGGCGGCCGCGCACGCAACCATGTAGGCGGCGAGGCTGCCGCCACCGGGCGTCTGGGTGCGTGCGGCGAGCGCGTCCGAGAAGGTCGTCAGGGAAAGTCCAACCAGCGAGACAGTGGGGTTCGTCGTCATGAGCAGCGCATTCGCTTCGATTCGCGGCAGATTCTATCGCGCGGCGCAGGCGCTTCGCTGGCTTTTTGGCCACGGCGGAGCGCTCGCGCTCGCTCTCGCGCTCCTCGCGCCCGCCTGCTTCACGGTGCCGGTCACGGGCCGCTCGCAGTTCAACTTGTTCGACACCGCCGACGACCTCGCGCTCGGCAAGGAAACCTATGTGGGCGTGCTGAAGGAGTCCGAGGGCCAGCTGGTACGCACGGGTCCCGAGGTCGAGCTGGTGCGCAAGGTCGTCGATCGCATCGCGGCCGTGTCGGACGACCCGGGCTTCGAGTGGGAGGCGAATGTGATCCGCGACCCCGAGATGGTGAACGCGTGGTGCATGCCGGGTGGCAAGATCGCGGTCTACACCGGCATCCTGCCGATCTGTCAGGGCGAGACGGGGCTCGCCGTGGTGCTCGGCCACGAGATCGCCCACGCCATTGCGCGCCACGGCACCTCGCGCATGTCGCAGGCGGTCGCGACGCAGATCGGACTCGAGGTCGCGGCCGCGAGCGACAAGAGGTTGGCGCAGTACCAGGCGGAGCTGGCGGCGGCGGTGGAGCTGTTGGTCTTGATGCCGTTCGGGCGCGACGACGAGCTCGAAGCGGACCACATCGGCCTGATCTACATGGCGCGCGCCGGCTACGACCCGCGCGAGGCGGTGGCCTTCTGGCGGCGCATGGCGGCGGCGTCGGGCGGCGGCGGGCCGCCGGAGTTCCTCTCGACCCACCCCTCGAACGAAAACCGCATCGCGGCGATCGAGGCGCTGCTGCCTCAGGCGCTGGCCGAATACGAGGCCGCGACGAGGGCTGGGACACGAAAATAGAATGATCTGTAAGTGCTTGCAAAAAATAGACTTAGGTGCGCGCGTCCGGTTGGTGGTAGGGTTGGCCGCGCGCGCTTCCTAGGGTGCCGCGTGCGGTCCGAGGCCAACGACTCCCCTCCACCGCGCGCCGACCTACGCTAGGGCGCCCCTCGCGGAGTCCTGCCATCCGATGACCCGTTGTCGATGACGGATCGAACGAGCGTCGCTCGCTCCCTCGCAGCACTGACTCGCCGTGTACCCGCGCATGGTTGCGGCTCGGTCGCTTGCCGCTGCGTCTTCCCCGAGCCGCGAGGCGCCGCCGCCGGAGCAAGAGCGTGAAAGTCGCCTTCGTCACGCCCGAGTTCGATCCGCTGGTGCGGCGCACGCCGCTCGCGGAGGTGGCCGCGGCGCTGCCGCGCGCGATGGCCGAAGCTGGCTGCGAGGTCGCGGTGTTCCTGCCGTGGACCGCGCTCTTCAGCAGCGAGAAGCTCGAAGACTTCGGCCCCGTCGGCATCGTCAACGCGCAGGACATCGACGGACGCACATCGTTCCGCCTGCACCGCGGCCGCATCGGCAAGGTCACGGTCTACCTGTTCGGTCACCCGCAGCTGTTCGAGGGCCGCAATCCCTACGGTGGCGACGACGGCCCGTACACCGACAACTGGCGGCGCTACACGGTCTTCGCGCGCGCCGTGCTCGAGAGCCTTTCGACGATCTCCTTCGAGCCCGAGGTGATCCACTGCTTCGACTGGGCCACGGGCATCCTGCCGCTGGTCCAGCAGCTCGAGTTCATCGACAAGCGCCCGGACCACCCGGCCTCGAAGGCAGGCACCTACTTCCAGATCCACAACATCGCCATGCAGGGCACGTTCGAGCGCGAGATCCTCCCGCGCCTGGGGCTCCCCTACCGCGTGTTCCAGTCCATCGGCGGCCTCGAGGTCGCGGGCAAGGTCAACTTCCTCAAGGCGGGCACGGAGTTCGCAACGGTGATCGGCACGCACTCGCCGGGCCACGCCGAGCGCATCCAGCAGCAGGATCGTGGCTACGGGCTCGAGGACGCCTTCCGGCGGCGCTCGAAGGAGCTCGTCGGCATCAGCAACGGCATCGACTACAGCGCGTGGGACCCCGCGACGGACCCGGCCCTGCCGCGCAACTTCAGCGAAAAGGACAAGACGCTCGCGGGCAAGACCAAGTGCAAGACGACCCTGCAGGGGTTGCTCAAGCTTGAGCCGGGCGCGCGCACGCCGCTCGCCGTGATGCTCGGACGCTTCGATGCCGATAGCGGCACGGAAATCCTGGCCGAGATCCTGACCACGGCGCTCGAGCGCGGCATCGAGTGCGTGCTGATGGGCGCCGGCCGCCCCGACATCCACGACCGCCTCAAGACGATCCAGACCACATTTTTCGGCCGCTGCCGCGTGCGCGAAGGCTATCAGGCCGCGCTCGCGCACCAGCTCCTCGGCGCGGCGGACATGTTGCTGCTTCCCGCGCACTACAACCCCGGCAACGCGCTGTGCGCGATCGGCATGCGCTACGGAGCCGTGCCGATCGTGTACGGCAGCGGCGGCCTCGAGGACTATGTCGTCGACTGCCAAAAGAACGCGCGCTCGGGCACGGGCTTCCACTTCTCGTCGTACACCGGCGAGAGCCTGCTCGACGGCGTCGAGGCCGCGCGCAAGCTCTACAAGAGTCAGGACACCTGGAAGCAGATCACCGCCCGCTGCATGCGCAAGGACTTCTCGTGGAGCGCGACGGCGCAGGAGTACCTGAAGGCGTACCGGCGCGTGACACGGCGCACGAAACGCTGAACGGCCCATGACGCCGAGCTTGCGCATCGGGATGGCGCTCGGGTTCGCTGCGGCCTCGCTGCTCGGGCTCGCGCTGTACTTCGG
This sequence comes from Planctomycetota bacterium, assembly GCA_016872795.1. Classification (GTDB taxonomy): domain Bacteria; phylum Planctomycetota; class UBA1135; order UBA1135; genus F1-120-MAGs118. Next base: position 14,294 of record VGYZ01000022.1, on the reverse strand, counting down.
CACGCGCGGCGACGAAGGCGACGCGAGCGAGCGTCTGGCGCGCGAGGAGCGTGTGCAGGTGGAAGCTGCACCTGCACGCGCGGCGCTCGACGCCGCTGTGGCGGAGAGCGGGCCGTACGATGTGGAGGCGACGCTGCGCGCGGTGCGCGAGCTCGACCTCGCGGTGAAGCAAGCGGGCTCCGTGCACGAGTTTCTCGAGCGCGTGTCGCGCGGCGACTATCGGCGCGTCGCACCCAAGGTGCTCGCGACGCGCAAGCGCATCCTGGATGTGCTCGTGCGCTACTACGGCGCGCTCGATCGGCAGCGCGACGAGGAGGAACTCTGGAGCGCCTTCGCGCGCTGGAGCGACGAGCTCGCGCGCGTGCTGCAGACCACGAATGTCGAGCTCGGACCCGTGTCGCTCTCGCCGAGCGATCCGGCGCGGCAGAAGCTGCTCGCAGAGGAGCGCGCGCGGCGCGAGGAAGCGCGCAAGGAATCGGCCGCGGAAGTGCGGCGCTTCGAGGAAGAGCTCCTGTTCGCGCTCGATGCCGCGGTGCCGGTGTTCCGCGAAGTCGAGGACGAGTGGGCGCGGCTGTGCGCGCAGCGCGATCGGGCGTACTTGCAGGTGAGCTCGCGTGCGCTCGACGATGCGGCGCAGTCGGCGCGCACGGCGCTGGAGCTCGCGCCCGGGGATCGCGAAGCGACGCTGTTGCTCGCGCTCGCGCTCGTCGAGCAGGACGCGGACGTCGCTTCCCTCGAGCGCGGGCCGGAAGTGCAGCGCCTGCTCGACGGCGTGCTGCACGACGCGCCCGATTGCGCGCCGGCGCTACTCCTGCGCGGCGTGTGGCGCTGGCGACGCGGCGACCGCGCCGGCGGACGCAGCGACCTCGAGTTGGCGATGACGCGCTATCCGCTGCAGGCACAGGCGCTCAAGGACGAGCTCGATCCGTATTCCAAGCGCGAGTACCTGCGCACCACGCGTCAGGGCGGCCGCGTGACCGGCATGTACCGCACGATGATGCTGGGCGCGAATCACTTCAGCCCCGAGTTGCAGCTCGCGCGGCTCGAACTCGAGTCGGGCGAGACGAGCAACGCACTCGCGCGTGTCAAAGACCACTTCGCGCGCCGTCGCGCGCAGGGCCAGTGGGACCTCGTGCTCTACGACCTCGAGTTCTGCGAAGACCTGCTCGGCGAGCGCTATCGCGAGTATTTCCCGGAGAAGAGCTACCTCGACCTCGTGCTCGAGCAGCGCGCGTTCCGCGAGGCCGTCGAGGTGTCCATCGACAATCGCAGCGACCGCGCGCTGCGCAACGCGGCACTCGTGCTGGCGGTGCGCTTCACCGACATGGTGGAAGGCGAATACGAGGCTTTCACCGTGGGCAAGACGATGGCGGCGGTGCCGCCGCTGGAAAAGACGGCGTTCGGCGATGTCGAGCTCGTGCACGACGCGCTCGGGACGCGCAAGACCTACGAGGACGTGATCCGCCCCGTGCGCGCGGTGGTGATCGCCGACGAGGGCGTGTTCTGGATCGACAGCATCGAATACAAGGGCGAGCTCGCACGGCGCTCTGCGCCCGCCCCGCAGACGCAAGGCGGGCTGGGTGAGCGCGTGCGCGAGGTCGTCTCGCTGCTCGCTCCCGATTCGGTGGCGCTGCGGCGCGTGGAGAATTTGCTCTCGAGCGACGATCTCGAGCTCGAGCTGCCGCGCGAGCTCGTGCTGCTCGGCCCGCTGTTCCGGCTCGACATCGGCGGCGAGCGTTTCGACGAGGCCGCGGGCAAGGGCGCGCGCAGTCGCCTCGAAGGCGGCAAGCTGCGCCTGCGCTTCGATTCGGTCGGCAAGGCCCTCGACGGGGCGCCGAAGGAGTTGCGCGTGGTGGCGGAGAGCGCGCTCGGCGACTTCGTGCTGGTGCTCGAGCGCACGGAATCCGGCAACTACGCCTTCGCACGCGTAGAGCTTCCCTGACGGCCGGCCGCAGCCACGCCAGCGGTCTCTGGCGCTAGACTTCTCGGCCCATGAGCTTCACCCAAGTCGGAATCGACCTCGGTGGTACGGCGGCGAAGTCCGGCCGCATCACGCACGCGGGCGAGATCCTCGCGGAGAAGACCATCGAACCCGGCTTCGCTGACGGCCCCGAGCGCGTGCTCGACCGGCTCGCGGATCTGTTCCGCGAGCTCGGCGGCGGCGACGCGCTCGGCGTCGGCGTGCCCGGTCTGCTCGATCGCGAGCGCGGCCTCGTGCTCTCGAGCCCCAACTTGAAGGGCTTCTCGGGTCTGGATGTGAAGAGCGGCCTAGCGCGACGGACGGGGCTCGCGCCGGAGCGCGTGCATGTCGAGAACGACGCCAACGCGGCGGCGGTCGGCGAGCTGTGGCTCGGCGCGGGTCGCGGCGAGCGCGACGCGCTCGTCGTGACGCTCGGTACGGGCATCGGCGGTGGGCTGATCCTCGGCGGCAAGCTGCACGCTGGCGAGGGACTCGGTGGCGAGATCGGGCACGTCGTGGTCGATCCACGCGGACCGCGCTGCGGTTGCGGCAAGCAAGGCTGCGTCGAGGCGCTCGCGTCGGCGACCGCGGCGCGTCGCCGCGCGCTCGCAGCCAGATTGCCCGCGGAGAGTCCCGGCGATCTCGTAGTACTCGCCCAGCGCGCGCGCGAGGGCCACGAGCCGGAGCGCGACCTACTGCGCGAGATCGGAAGTGACCTCGGACGCGGGCTCGGGCCGGTGCTGTGCTTGCTCGACCTGCGTCTCTACATCTTCGGCGGCGGCTTCTCCGGCGCGCTCGATGTGCTCGAGGCAGGCATTCGCGAAGGCATCGAGGAGCGCAGCTTCGGCGGTCGTGCCGCGGCCGTTCGGCTGCTGCGCGCCACGCTCGGACCCGCTGCGGGCTGGATCGGCGCGGCCCGCGTCGCGATCGCAGCCCGCCAGTCACTACTCTAGAACATCTCCACGATGGGCTCGCAGGAATCGATCGTCAGCGTTCGAGACGTGACCAAGGTCTACGGCGGCGGACTGTTCGGCAAGGGCGGTTTCCGCGCCCTCGACGGCGTGAGCCTCGAGGTCGGGCGCGGACAGGTCTTCGGCCTGCTCGGCCCCAACGGCGCCGGCAAGACGACGCTGGTCAAGATCCTCCTCGGGCTCGCGCATCGCAGCGGCGGCGACGCGCAACTCTTCGGCCAGCCCGTCGGCGACCCGCGCGCACGCACACGCGTCGGCTACCTGCCCGAGGGCCACCGCTTTCCGGGCTACCTGACGGGCGTGCAGGTGCTCGAGCTGTTCGGCCAGATGTGCGGGCGCGATCGCGGGTACCTGCGACATCGCATTCCCCAGCTGCTCGAGCAAGTCGGCATGCGCGACGCCGCACACCGCAAGATCCGCGAATACAGCAAGGGCATGACGCAACGCATTGGACTGGCGCAGGCGATGGTGCACGAGCCCGAGCTCGTGCTCCTCGACGAGCCGACCGACGGCGTCGATCCTGTCGGACGCGCCGCCGTGCGCCAGATCGTGCAGGGCCTGAAAGACCGCGGCACGACGGTGTTCATCAACTCGCACCTGCTGCAGGAAGTCGAGCTCGTCTGCGACCGCGTGGTGATCATGTCGCACGGCAAGGTCCTGCGTGAAGGCTCGATCGCGGAGCTCACGCCGCGCTCCGGACGCTATCGCTTCGAGGTCGCGCCAGCGGAGGAACTCGCGCTGGCGAAGCTGGTCGGCGAGCTCGGCGCCAACTTCGAGCCCGCGCCCGGTGGCTTCGAGGTGCAGCTCTCGGATGCGGAGCTCGACAAGTGCGTGGATCGGCTGCGCGCCGGCGGCATTTCGATTCGCGCCATCACCGCGCGCCGCATGAACCTCGAGCAGGCCTTCATCCAGCTCGTGAACAAGGAGGCGCGATGAACCGCCCCACGCTGCGCGGCCTGTTTCAGGACGCGCTCTATCAGGTGCTCGACAACCTCGGGTTCCGCATCCTGTTCTTCCTGTTCCTCGTGCCGGTGCTGCTGTCGTTCGTCGTCAGCTTCCGCGACACGAGTATCGCGATCCTGTGGTACTGGGAGTGGGACTACGCGGAGTTCGTGCGCAGCGCGACAGCTTCGTCTGGTCTCGACGCGGCGGCGCGCGCGGACATGCTCGCCAATGTGCGCGAATCCCTGCTGCAAACTCTCGTTGACATCGTGATCGAGTGGGGCGCCGATCGCTTCGGCTTGGTGTTCGGCATTGCCGCGATCTCGTTCTTCGTCCCCCAGATGCTGGAGAAGGGCGCCGCGGATGTGATCTTCAGCAAGCCGCTGTCGCGCAGCTCGCTGTTCCTCTCACGCTACATCGGTGGACTGCTCTTCGTCGGCATCCTCTCCGCGTTCCTCGTCGGCGGCATCACGCTCGGCCTCGCCGTCAGCTCCGGTTGGTTCGACAGCGGACTCCTGTGGAGCGTGCTGGCGCTGATGTACGGCTTCGCGATCTTCCACGCGATCTCGTGCACCATCGGTGTGTTCACGCGCAACACCATCGGCGCGATCCTGCTCACGCTCGTGTTCATGCCGATCAATTGCGGCCTGCACACAGGCTGGGAGAAGCTGGTCACCCTCGAAGAAGTGGGCGCGGGTCGCGATGCGAAGACGGACGAGCCGGACTCCGCCGCGTTCACATTCCTGAAGTCCGGACTGACCACCTACCACATCCTCGCACCCAAGACGGGCGACGCGATGCGCATGGCGCGCACATGGCGACGCAGCCTCGAGTCCCAACCCGAGTTCCAAGACACCGAGCTCGGATTCGTCGTCGCACAGGCGCCGCGCGACTTCCGACGCGAGTGGCGCAGCTCGTTCACTCGCGAAGGGCTGCAGTGGCTCGCCGCGCATCCCGACGGCGCGGGCGAGGCCAGCTGGACGCTGCGCTGCCAGTCGCTCGACGACACGGGTCCGCGCAGCGCACTGGTGAAGAAGCTGCGCAAGGAGCTCGGCGCGGATCCGGTGCGCAGCGACATCTCCGGTCGCTACGCCGATCGCTTCGAGTGGGTCGAGGATCGCGGCGGTGAAAAACGCCTGCGTCGGCGCTGGATCCTGCAGGTCGGCGACCGGATCGTGACGCTCGACTACGACGCCGAGTCCGGTTGGGGACGCGCCAATGAGCGCGAAACCGCGGCGACGGCCTTCGTGGCGGGGATCTCGATCCAGAGCGAAGAGCTGCGCCAGCTGGGCGGCGTCAGCTACGACCGCAAGTTCGGCTGGGGCGGACCGTGGCAGTTCAACGCGTGGTTTTCGCTCGGCACGACGCTCGCGTTCGTCGCGGCCGTGCTCGCGCTGGGTCTGTTGAAGCTGCGGCGGATCGACTTCTAGCCATGCGACGCGAGCTGATCGACGAGCTGCTCGCCGCGCTCGGGCCTGCCGGCGTGATCCACGAGCCCGCGCGCCTGCTCGCATACGAGTGCGACGGCCTCGCGCTGCTGCGGCAGCGCCCCTCCGTCGTGCTCTTGCCGCGCACCACGGAAGAGTGCGCGCGCACCATGCGCATCCTGCACCGTGAGAAGATCCCGGTTGTCGGCCGAGGTGCGGGAACCGGGCTTTCCGGTGGTGCGACGCCCGTCGAAGGCGGTGCGCTCATCGGCTTCGCGCGCATGCGCGATGTGCTCGAGGTCAATGTCGCGGACCAGTACGCGCGCGTGCAGGCCGGCGTCGTCAATGTCGATCTCACGCTCGCCGCCGAGAAGCACGGCCTGTTCTACGCGCCCGATCCGTCGAGCCAAGCGGCCTGCACCATCGGCGGGAATGTCGGCGAGAACTCCGGCGGTCCCCACTGCTTCAAGCACGGTGCGACGACGCGCCACATCCTCGGCCTCGTCATCGTGCGCGACGACGGCAGCGTGCTCGACCTCTCGCCGCCGCTGGCAGATCCGCTCGGCTACGACCTCGTCGGACTCTTCGTCGGCAGCGAAGGTATGTTCGGGCTCGCCACGGAGATCACCGTGCGCCTCGTCCCGACGCCGGCGGTCACCGAGACGCTGCTGGCGATCTTCACCGACCTCGACGCCGCCTGCGATGCGGTGAGCGACGCCATCGCGGGCAGGCTCGAGCCCTCGGCGCTCGAGATTCTCGACCGGCTGACGATCCAGGCCGTCGAGGCGAGCGTGTTCGCCGCGGGCTACCCAAAGGAGGCTGAAGCCGTGCTGCTCGTGGAAGCAGAAGGCAGCGAAATAGAGGTCGAGGCGACGCTGGCACCGCTGCGAGCCATCGCGCACAAGCGCGGAGCGATCGACATCCGCCGAGCGCGCTCGGGCGCCGAGCGCAAGCAGCTTTGGGCCGGCCGAAAGGGCGCCTTTGGGGCGATGGGGCGCATCGCGCCGGACCTGTACGTCGCCGATGTGGTGGTGCCGCGTACGAAGCTGCGCGAGCTCGTCGCTGCGTCGACGCGTATCGCGCGGGACAAGCAACTCAAGCTCGCCAATGTCTTCCACGCCGGCGACGGCAACCTGCATCCCAACATCAGCTACGACCGGCGCGATGCGGACGAGGTGCGGCGCGTCCTCGAAGCGAGCGACGAGATCATGAAGGTCGTCGTCGCGGCCGGTGGCTCGCTGACCGGCGAGCACGGAGTCGGACTCGAGAAGCAGGAGTTCATGTCGCTGGTCTTCGCAGACGACGACTTGCGCGCCATGTGCGATGTGCGCCGTGCGTGGGATCCAGACGGTCGGCTGAATCCTGGCAAGCTGATTCCGGTCCACGCCTGCCGCGAGATGCGCGGCACGGGGCGGCCACGGTGAGCGCGCTCGAGAAGCTCGAAGCGCGCCTCGCGCGCATGTGCGGATCGGTCGAGCTCGCACGGCCGCGCTTCGATGTCGAGCCGCTGCCGGTGGTCGCGCCGCGCAGCGTCGAGGAAACCTGCGAGCTCGTGCGCCTCGCGGCCGCCGACAAGCTGCGCGTGGTACCGATCGGTCGCGGCAGCAAGCTCGGCTGGTGCGCGACGCCTGGACATGTCGACTTCGCGCTCTCCACTCGCAACTTGCAGCGCATCGTGAACCATGTCCCCTATGACGGCACGATCACGGTCGAGGCGGGGCTCGGGATGGACGAGCTCGCCGCGCGCTGCCGAGCCGGCGGGCACTTCCTGACGCCGGATGTGCCGCTCCCGGCGCGTCGCTCGATCGGGGGCGTCGTCGCCGCGGGCGAGTCGGGCGCCGATCGCCTGCGCTTCGGCCCCGTGCGTCACCATGTGCTCGGCACGCGCACCGTGCTCGCCAATGGCCTCGCGACACGGAGCGGCGGCCAACTCGTGAAGAATGTCACCGGCTTCGATCTACACCGGCTCTACTGCGGCTCACATGGGACGCTGGGCGTGATCGTCGAGGTATCCCTGCGGCTGTTCCCCGAGCCGGAGCACGAGCTGCGAGTCACGACACGCGCGAGCGAGCTGGCCGATGCGCTCTCGCACGCTCGCCATGCGCTCGCACTGCCCGCGCGCATCGTCTCGCTCTCCGTCGAGCGCACCGGCGACGGCTTCGAGCTCGCTGCGCGCCTGTTCGGCCTGCGCGAGGTCGTCGATGCCGAGCTGGCCTCGTTACTCGAGCTCTGGCCCCGCGCCAATCAAGAGGCAGGTGCGGCTGCGCGCGCAAGTTCGGATGCCGCGAGCACGCGGCAGCGACTCGCTCTTTCCGCACATCCCTCGCTGCGCATCGCCTGTCTCCCACTGCGCCTAGATGTCGTCGCACCACTCGTGCAGCGTGCCCTCGCCGACGCGCGCGTCGCGGGAGCCTTCTCGCTCCAGCCCGGAATCGCCGAACTCGATGTCGAGCTCGCAAGTGGTCTGTCGGATGCTGGCGCACTCGCCACCTTCCTTCGCTCGCTCCGCGCCACGCTCGCGAGACACGGCGCCAGCGTGGCGCTGCGCAACGCGCCGCGCACGGCCCTCGTCGAGCTCGATTCGTTCGGCGACCCCGCGCCGGGGCTCGACCTGATGCGCTCGATCCAGCGCAGTCTCGACCCCGAGGGCGTGTTCGCCACCGGCCGCTTCCACGGCGGACTCTAGTCGCCGAACTCCGTCGGCAGTGAGCGCGAGGACGCCGAAGCAGTCTGACTCCTTCTGCGCGTTGACCTCCGCCTCCGAGAGCTGCTCGAGCGCGCGTTCGATCACGACTCCTTCGTCGAGCTCGCACGCGATTTCAAGCACCCCGCCAGAGTTCGCGGCCGCCCCGCGGATCCACCGCGTGCGCCGTCTCGAGATGGAGCGGAGGAAGCGTGCATGCACTAGAATCCGCCGCCCATGAGGCCGCAGGAGGTTGTCGACTACGCCAAGAGTCTGGACTGCATCCACTGCGGCCTGTGCCTGCGCACCTGTCCCACGTACCAGCTCACGGGTGCCGAGCCTTCGAGCCCGCGCGGTCGCATCTACCTGATGCGAGCCGTCGCGGAGGGACAGCTCGCCGCGACGGACCCGCAGTACCGCGAGGAGATGGACTTCTGCCTCGCGTGCCGTCACTGCGAGAGCGTGTGTCCGGCTGGCGTGCGCTTCGGCGAGATGATCGAGACAGCTCGTGCGGGTCTCGAGAAGACGCAGCCGCGCGGGTTCCTCGCGCGCACCGCACGGCGCATCGGCTTCGGCACGATCCTGTGCAGCCGCTTGTGGCTGTCGCTCGTCGCGAGCTCGATGCGCCTCGCGCAGGTGACCGGCGCGGCGCGCCTCTTGGGCAAGCTCGGACGACCGCTGGTCGAGATGCCGACCGTGCCTCCCAAGTCGGAGCGCGCGGCACTGCCGTCCTCCACGCCCGCCGCCGGCACGCGCCGCGGCGAGGTCGCGATGCTAGAAGGCTGCGCCATGCGCGAGCTGTATGGCCGCGTCAACCGCGCCACGGTCGAAGTGCTCACACTCATCGGCTTCGAGACGAAGGTGCCGAGCGGGCATGTGTGCTGCGGCGCGCTCCACGCGCACAACGGCGAGCTCGAGGGTGCGCGCGAGCTCGCCCGCTCGACGATCGAGCATTTCGAGCGCTGCGGCTCCGGTCCGATCGTCGTGAACAGCGCCGGGTGCGGCGCGCACATGAAGGCGTACGGTCACTTGCTCGCCGACGACGCGGCTTGGCGCGAGCGCGCGGGCCGCTTCTCGGCGCGCGTCAAGGACTTCAGTGAGTTCGTAGCAGCCGAAATGCCGACGGACCTCAAGGGCGCGCTCGGCAACGAGCTGGGGACGCTGGCCTACGACGATCCCTGCCATCTCTGCCACGGCCAGCAGGTGCGCAGCCAGCCGCGCACGCTGCTCGAGCGCTCGGGCGCGGCGCGCGTCGAGCTGCCCGACTCGGAGTCGTGCTGCGGCTCGGCGGGGATCTATTCCATGCTGCGGCCCAACGACAGCAAGGCCGTGTTCGCCAGGAAGGCCGAGGCCTTCCGCTCCTGCGGCGCCGACACGCTCGTCACCGCGAACCCCGGCTGCCACATGCAGTGGGAGTCGGGCCTCGCGCGCGAAGGCGTGAAGGCGCGCGTGCTGCACCTCGCGGAGGTCATGTCCGCGGCGCTGCGCAAGGCGAAGCGCTAGCCGCGAGCGCGCGCGACGCTCACACCACGACGGCCGTACCGCTGGCGGTGACCATCAACATGCTGCCGTTGGCGCCGACGACTTCGTAGTCGAGGTCGATCCCGACGACGGCGTTCCCGCCGCGCTTGCGCGCTGCGTCTGCGAGCTCGTCGAGGGCGATCTCGCGGGCCGCGGAGAGCTCGCGCTCGTAGGTGGCCGAGCGACCTCCGACGATGTCGCGCAGCCCGGCGAAGAGGTCCTTGAAGATGTGCGCGCCGAGGATGGCCTCGCCGGTCACGATGCCGCGGTATTCGAGGATCGGATGGCCTTCGAGGGTCGGAGTGGTGGAGAGGATCATGGTGAGCGCGCCTTTCGCGGGGACGGGAGAGAAGTGACGACCATGTTCGGGTGTACGCGCGGCGACGACGCGCATTCAGCCCCTTGGGGCGAGCGCGTCGAGAAGGCGCTGCACCGGCGCCGGTGAGGCCGGCGAGCCGCGCGTCCAGCGCGCTATGAGAATCCGCGGCGTGCGCTCGCGCGTCAGGTTGACCCGCAGCGTATCCCGGAATGTGCCGCCCGCCTCGAAGGCGCGCTCGAGCACATAGGGTGCCTCGAGCGGGCCCCAGCGCAGCTTGCCGCGCTCGAGTGCGCGCCGTCCGCCGGAGCGCGGCACGGACCACCAGTCTCCGCGCAGGTCCTCGCCCCGCTCGAACAGCTGCTCGAGCTCCGCGGAAGCATGCTCTAGCTTGAGTTCCGCCACCAATACCTCACGCGGCGTCGCACCGACCGCTCCACTCGTCACTTTCGACCAGTCGAACGGCACCCAGTCGCTCTCGTCATCCTCGTCCTCGGGCACTTGGTTGCGCGGCGGTTCCTCCTCGGCGTCCGGGCGCGCGAGCAAGACGGCGCGATCGCCGCGCGGGAGAATGCCGGCCTCGCTGACCGCGAGCCCGTCGGGAAGTTCACGCGCGTCGAACCACTCGTTCAAGGTCGCCTGTCCGTCGAGAGCGCGTGTCTCCTGCGTCGCGAGCACCCAGCCGAGCACTGCGAGCGCGACGAGCGCGAGCGCGGCGATCCAGACCGTGCGTGCGCGCAGCCCTTCGCCGCCCGAGCCCATGCCTAGTTCCCGCCGCCGAGCTTGAAGTGCGCGAGGAACTCCAGCACCTCGTCGTCGTCGATCTTCTCGAGCGAGCCCATGCGGCTGTACTGCAGGATCACGGTCTTCGTGCCACCCTCAGGGCTGATGTCGAGCGCCACGGTGCTCTGGCGCATGGCGAGCTTGATCGCCTCGACTGGCTCGAACTCGGAGGGCTCCTCGTCCTGCGCGTTCTCCAGCGACGCGCTCTCGCTGTCCGGCTTCTGCGTGAGGAAGCGCATGCCGCGCAGCTCGCGCCCCTGCACATTGAGCACGATTTCCTCCAGCTCGTAGCGTCCCATGTTCCCGAGCATCGGTCCGAGGTTCATCTCCGCGCTCGGGTCGAGAAACTGCGAGCGCAGCTCGTCGGCCTGCGCACCGCCGGCGATCATGAAGTCGATCTTGGTCAGGCCCTGCTGGATCGAGATCACGCGCAAGTCCTGAAACCACACCTTCATGCCGAAGATCTCGCCCTCGGGCCGCTTCTCGACGGCCACGACCTTCTCGAGCTCCTTCCACTGCGTGTCGGGGTCCGCCATCTCCTTGACGCACGACACGACAGCGACGCTCGCCACGATGAAGGTGACGAGCATCAGCACGCACCCCCCGCCGCAGAACCAAGCCCACACCGGCACGCGCCGCTTGGGCTTCACCGGTTCGCTTGCTTCGCTGCCCCAGTCGAGTTGGTCCGCCATGGTTCGCCCTCACGCCTTCCAGTCGTAGAAACCCTTGCCCGACTTCTTGCCGAGCTCGCCGCGCGCCACCTTGTCCCGCAGGACCTGCGGCGGCGCGAAATTCGGCCCCACTTCCTTGGTGAGGTACTCCGCGATCGAGAGCCGCACATCCAAGCCGACGAGGTCGGTGAGCTTGAGCGGCCCCATCGGGAAGCCGTAGCCGAGCACCATCGCCTTGTCGATGTCCTCCGCGCTCGCGACGCCCGACTCGAGCATGCGCATCGCCTCGAGGCCAATCACCAGGCCGAGGCGACTCGAGGCAAAGCCCGGCGAGTCCTTCACATCGATGGGATCCTTGCCCATGCGGCGCGAGAGCTCGAGCGCGAGCGTCGCGATCTCCGGCGCGGTCTGCTCCGCGCGCACGACCTCGACGAGCTTCATGATGTGCACGGGGTTGAAGAAGTGCATGCCGAGCACGCGTTCAGGGCGCTTGCAGGCCTCCGCGATGCGCGTGATCGAGAGCGACGAGGTGTTCGTCGCGAGCAGCGCGTCCGCTCGGCAGGCCGCGCCGAGCTTGGCGAAGATCGCGCGCTTGAGCTCGAGCTTCTCCGGCACGGCCTCGATCACGACCTCGGCGCCGCGCGCGGCCGCCTCCATGTCGCTCGACCCGGACAGCAAGGCGAGCGTCGCGTCGCGCTGCTCCGCCGTGACCTTCTGCTTCTCGACGCCCACATCGAGGTTCTTCTTCACCGCCGCGAGCCCCTTCTGCAGCGCCCCCGCGTCGAGGTCGACCAGCGTGGTCGCGATGCCGCACTGCGCCAACGCTTGTGCGATGCCGTGGCCCATGGTGCCCGCGCCGAGCACTGCCGCCGTCTGAATCTCTCCCGCTCGCTTCAAGTCTTGCTCCTCTGTCGGTAAAGGGCGCCCGCGGCGAAGTTTCGGCCGCGCGGCACAATCTAGCTCAAGCCTGGGACCAGCACGATCTTTCCGGCCACCTTGCGCGCCTCGAGCAGCTCGTGCGCCTCGCGCGCGGCCGCGAGCGGCAGCACGCGGTCGACCACCGGCCGAAAGCGGCCCGCGGCGACATGCTCGAAGATTTCCGGCAGCGCGCTGCGCGGCCCCATCGTCGAGCCGAGGAAAGTGAGATTCTTGATGAACATGTGCGGCAGGAGCAGCGAGACCTTCGCTCCGGTCGTGCCGCCGCAGGTGACAAGCCGCCCGCAGCGCGCCATGCAGCGCACGGACGCGTCCCATGTCGCCGGCCCGACATGCTCGAACACGAGGTCGACGCCGCGGCCGCCGGTGAGCTTGCGCACGCCCTTGTCCCAGCCCTCGCGCGAGTGGTCGACCACTTCATCCGCGCCCAGTGAGCGCGCCAGCGCCAGCTTCCCCTCGCTGCCCGCCGTCGCGATCACGCGCGCTCCGCGCTGCTTGGCGATCTGGATGCCGGCCGAGCCGACTCCGCTCGTGCCCGCGATCACGAGCACCGTCTCCCCTGCCGCGAGCTTGGCGCGCGTGACGAGCATGCCCCACGCAGTCAAGAAGACGAGCGGCACGGCCGCGGCCTGAACAGGGTCGAGGCCAGCCGGCAGCGGAAGCACATAGCGCGCGGGCAGCGCAACATACTCGGCGTCGAAGCCGTCCCCGTGCTCGCCGCGGATCGAGTAGTCGGCCGCGAGCTGGTCGTTGCCCGCGAGATCTTCGGGCGAGTGTCCCGACGAGTAGCCCGGCTCGAGCACGACCTTCGTACCGACCGCCGGCCCGCTCACGCCGGGTCCGAGCGCGGCGATCTCGCCGGTGCCGTCGCAGCCGAGAATGCGCGGAAATGCGACGGGAAAGCCCGGCATCCCGCGGCGCACCCACAAGTCGAGGTGGTTGATCGAGGCCGCCAGCACGCGCACGAGCACCTCGCCCTCGCGCGGCTCCGGACGCGGAATCTCGTCGACGGACAGGACCTCGGGCCCGCCGTGAGCGTGGATGCGCAACGCCTGCATGGCTTCACTTCCCCTGGAACTGCGCCGGGCGCTTCTCGATGTAGGCCGCGATGCCTTCCTTCGCGTCGAGCGAAGCGAACAGCTTGGCCTGCAGCTCGCGCTCGAGCGCGAGCCCGGCGTCGAGCGGCAAGTCGACGCCGCCGTGCACCGCCGCCTTGATGTGACCCACGCTCATCGCCGCGCGCCCCGGCGTCGTGAAGCTCTTGGCGTGCGAGAGCACCAGCTCGAGGAAACTCGCGTCGTCGGCCGCGTCGCGCACCTCGGTCACGACGCCGAGTGCGAGCGCCTCGTCGTAGTCGAATGTGCGGCCGCTCGTCATGAGCTCGATCGCCTTCGCGCGTCCGAGCAGGCGCGCGAGCCGCTGCGTGCCGCCCGTTCCCGGCAACACGCCGAGCGCGACCTCGGGCAGACCGCACTTGCCCGACCCGCGCCGCGCAAGGCGCAGGTCCGCCGCGAGCGCGATCTCGAGCCCGCCACCGACGCAGTGCCCCGAGAGCGCCGCGATCACGAGCTTCGGCGTGCGCTCCAGCCGCTGCAGTGTCTCGTTGGCATGCAGGCAGAAGTGGTACTTCTGCGTCGGCGTCAGGCGGCTCAACATCGCGATGTCCGCCCCCGCGCAGAAGAACTTCTCGCCCGCGCCCGCGAGCACGATCACCTGCACCGAGTCGTCGAAGCGCGCGCGCAGGATCGCGGCGTCGAGGTCGCTCATCATCTCGTGCGAGTAGCCGTTGGCAGGGGGATTCACGAGCGTGAGCAGCGCGACGCCCGCGCCCGAGCGATAGTGGACCTTGCCGTGGGGAAGCGCCTCGGACGCGGAGAGTGTGTCGATCGGGCTCATGGGGCGGAGATTCTCCCCTTTGGCACGGCGCTGGCAAGCGCGCGCGCGCAACCGCGGCCTCGGGGAGCCCCTAGCGGTCCTGCGACAGGCTCGCGCGATGGCTCTCGTACAGCGCGGAGAGCTCGCCCGCGCCGACTTCCCTGTAGATGTCGATCAGGAGCTGCCAGTCGCGCGACGCCTTGAGCGCC
>VGYZ01000021.1 GCA_016872795.1 Planctomycetota bacterium | reverse complement strand
GTCCTCGGCTTTCTTCTCCGCGGCACGCTTGGCGGCCTCGGCTTTCTTCTCCGCGGCACGCTTGGCGGCCTCGGCTTTCTTCTCCGCGGCACGCTTGGCGGCCTCGGCTTTCTTCTCCGCGGCCCTCTTGGCGGCCTCGGCTTTCTTCTCCGCGGCACGCTTTTCGGCCGCCTTCTTGGCCTCGGCCTTCTTGCGCTCGGCGTCCTTGCGGCGCAGCTCTTCCTGCTTCTTGCGCTCCGCGATGGCCGCGAGCTTCTTCTGCTCGAGCTCCTTGTGCTTGCGCACGCGCTCGGCTTCCGCCCTGGCCTTGGCGTCCGCGGCGGCCTTGAGCTTGGCGGCCTTGGCAGCCGCCTCGGCCTTCTTGCGCAAGGCGAACTTCGCCAGCCGCGCGGCCTCCTTGGCGCGCTTGTCGGCCTCGAGCGCCTCGCGCTTCTTGCGCCGGTCTTCTTCCTTCCTGCGCTTCTCGTCCTCCTTCTTCTGGAGGATGGCGAGCCGCGCGGCCTCGCGCGCGCGCTGCTGCTCGAGCCGCTCCTGCGCGATCTTCCAGTCGCGGAAGGCCTTCTTCCCGTGCTTGCAGTCGTCGACGAGCACGCACTGGTGGCACAGCGGCTTGCGCGCATCGCACCAGCGCGAGGCGACCTCGCCAAAGCGCACGGCGAATTCGAGTTCCTTGCCGTCCGGCACGATCGGCTCGATCGCCGCGCGCGCCTTCTTGGGGCTCGCGGTGCGCGCCACGAGGCCGACGCGATCGAGCACGCGCATCAGCGCCGGCGTCACCGGCAGCTCGCCCTTCGAAGCGAGCCACAGCAGGTAGTGCGCCGTGCCCATGCCGATGAATGGCAAGATCGACACGAAGCGCTGGGCGCCCTGCGCGTCGTCGCGCAGGAACTCGAGATCCATCCCGTGGCTGCGCTGAAAGACCTCCTGCAGGTACTCGCGCGTCTGCGCGGCGGCGAGCATGCCCTTGGAGCCGAGCTCCAGGTGGCCGTTGATTTCCTGCGCCTGACAGATGCGCAGCTCGTTCCAGTCCTTGTAGGCGTTGCGCAGCCGCACCACCGTGTCCTTGGCCTGCGAGGGCGTCAGCTTGCGCTGCAGGATCGCGTACAGGCCCTGCTCGAGCAGGTTCGCCTCGTCGAGCGCCTCCGGAAGCGGATGCTCGGGCTGGATCTTGGCGAGGAGCTTGTTGGTCAGGTCGGTCTTCTTGGACACGCGAGGGCTCGAGATCGTGGGACGACGTGGAAAGCACCGCGAATGCAAGGGCGGCATCTCGCGCACGGCGAGAAACCCCCGAAACAACGACGCGCGAGCGCGAGCGCGCGCGCGGAACGCAGAGCGTCTTAGCCCTTCTTCTTCTCGTCCGCAGCCTTGGGCTTGCGGCGGTGCGCGGGGCGAGCAGCCTTGGCGGCGGCGCGCGCCTCTTTGGCGGCCGTGCGACGCGCCTTCGTGGCGGTCTTCTTCTTGCGGCCGCCGCGGTCGCGGGCCACATTGGCCTTGACGCCCTCGATCACCTTCAGCTGGCGCAGCAGCGAGGCGACGGTGTCGGAGACGATCGCGCCTTCCTTCATCCAGTGCTTGGCGCGCTCCGCGTTGACTTGCAGACGCTTCTCCGGCGTCGCGGCGCGCGGGTCGTAGTAGCCGAGGTTCTCCAGCGAGGCACCGTCGCGAGCGCTGCGGGTCTCGGTGACATGGATGCGGAAGGAGGGAAGGTTCTTGCGACCTTCGCGCTTGAGGCGGATGGAGACGGACATGCGGATGCTTGGTTTTCGTGCAGGACCGGGAGCTGTCCCGGCCAACTTTCGAAGGGCGCAGAGTGTAGGGAGCGGCGCAGGGCAGGGCAAGCGCCCCCGTGCGGAGCGCGCGGTTCCCCTAGCGACGCTTCTTGCGCTTGTCCTTCTTGCGCTTGGAGCCCGACTGGCGCGTCGGGGACGAGCCCATGGGGCGCCCGGGGAAGCCCATGCCCCCCATCCCTCCCATGCCACCCATGCCCGGGGGCAGTCCCGCGCCGACCTTGCCGCCGCCGAACAGTCCCCCGAGGCCGCCCAAGCCCCCGAGGCCTCCCAGCCCGCCGCCGAAGAGTCCCCCCCCGTCGCCCTTGGAGGCCAGCTCGCCGGTGGGCGACATGGAGCGCAGGGACTCCTCCTTGGCCTTGGCGCCGAGCTTGGCCCCGAGCCCCATGCGGTTCATCTCCTTCATCATGCGCTTCATCGCCTGATGGCTTTTCAGGAGCTCGCCGACCGCGTTGGGATCCTGACCCGCCCCGCGCGCAATGCGACGGCGGCGCGACATGTCGATGATCTCCGGCCGCAGCCGCTCGCGGCGCGTCATCGAAGTGAAGAGCGCCTCCATGCGCGCGAAGCGCTTGTCGTCGACGAGCTTGTCGAGGTCGCCGAGCTGCCCCATGCCGGGCATCATCGAGAGCACCTTCTTCAGGGGTCCCAGGCGCTTGATCATGCGCAGCTGCTCGAGCATGTCCTCGAGCGTGAAGTCGCCCATGACCATCTTCTCGAACGAGGCCTGCGCCTCCTGCTCGGAGATCTTCGAGGCCGCGGTCTCGACGAGGCCGACCACATCGCCCATGCCCAGGATGCGGCCCGCCATGCGGCGCGCATGGAATGTGTCTATGTCGTCGAGCTTCTCGCCGATGCCGACGAACAGGATCGGGCGACCGACGATGGTCTGGATCGAGAGCGCCGCGCCGCCGCGCGCATCGCCGTCGAGCTTGGTCAGCACCACGCCCGTGAGCGCGAGCCTGTCGTGGAAGGTCTTGGCGGACTTGACCGCGTCCTGACCGGTCATCGCGTCGACCACCAGCAGCTGGTTGTGCGGCTGCGTGCGCGCGGCGACCTCGGCCACCTCGGCCATCATCTCCTCGTCGACATGCAGGCGGCCCGCCGTGTCGAGGATCACGAGGTCGTGGCCGTTGGCGCGCGCGAACTCGACGCCCTGCGCGCACACCTCCGGCGCGCTCGCCCCCTCGACATGGAACACGGGCACGCCGATCTTCTGCCCGAGGATCTTGAGCTGGTCGACGGCCGCGGGACGCTTGACATCGGCCGCGACCAGCAGCGGACGCCGCTGGAACTTCTCCTTCTGGAGCTTGGCGAGCTTGGCGCAGGTGGTGGTCTTGCCCGCCCCCTGCAGGCCCGCCATGAGGATCACCGTCGGGCCGCTCTTCGCCACCGCGAGCGCGCTCTCCTCGGGCCCGAGCAGCACCACCAGCTCCTCGTGGCAGGCGTGGATGAACTGCTGCGAAGCCTCGACGCCCTTCAGGACCTTCTCGCCGACCACGCGCGCGCGCACGCGCTCGGTGAAGTCGCGCGCCACTTGGAACTGCACGTCCGCCTCGAGCAGCGCCGCGCGCACCGCGCGCAGGCCTTCCTCGATGTTCTCCGGGGAGAGCTCGGCACTCCCCTTCAGGAAGGAGAAGGCCCCGGTCAGTCGTTGCGTCAGCGTCTCGAACATGGCGTGCGTCCCAAGGTGGAAGGGCGCGAGATTATGCCGCGCGGACGCCTGCGCTGTCGCCCTCAAGCCGCGGGAGAGCGCAGCGCCTGCGCGCCCTCAGGCGGGCCCTCGAACGCGAGGGACAACTCAGGCGGGCGGGAGGACCGGCTCGACGCCGCTGCGCTTCCAGTACGCGTAGCCCGTGGCGATGTAGAAGATCATCGCCACGGCCGGAACCGTCGCGAGCACGCCGACACAGCACAAGAGCAAGCCCGCAAAGTAGGCCACGACGGCGAGCGCAAAGAACAGCAGGAAGAACAGCACGAATGGCCACAGCTGCCCGCTCGTCATGCGCCACGACTCCGAGATGGCCTCGAACGCCCCCACGCCGCGTTCCGCGATGGCGCAATTGGCGAGGCAGACGCGCGTGGCGAAGTAGAGCGCCACGGGCATGAAGACCAGCGCACCCGCTCCCGCGGCGAGCAGGGCATCGAGGCCCGGATCGGGCCACTGCTCCCACACCAATTCGATCGCCGGCAAGAAACACACGCCGAAGATCAGCACGCAGCCGAACATGTACACGCACTGCACGGCAATCGCAGCGAGCAGGCCCTCGCCGCGGAAGAGCACGGAGAGCTCCGGGCGCTCGCCGCTCGCCAGCGCGAGGCCGTAGCGCGCCTGCCCGAGCCCCATCCACGCGGCGAGCGGGATGTTGAGCAGCAGGCACACGCCGTAGATGACGAAGCCGAGCAGCACCAGACGCTCGTCGCCTCGCATGCTGAGGAAGTTCTGTGCGACGCCGCCGATGCCGCCGACGATCGAGCCCACGAGCGACGCGACGAAGGCCGCGAGAATCGCGATCGGATAGCGCCTGAGCGCGTCGATGCCAAAGCTCAGCGCGTCGAACGGTTCCCAATCGAGGGGTTGGGCCGCTCTCCCGCCGCCCTGCGACGCCTCCCTCGCGAACCCCGATTGCGGCGCGCGGTACGGATCGGAGTCGCGCGGCTCGAGCGGAGAACCAGCAGCGCCAGAGTCGGTCATGGAGTGCGCCTGTCTCGGCCTAGCGGCGCGCGGCCTTGGCCTTGGGCTTCTTCGCGGCCGCGCGCGCCGGACTCGTCTTCACAGCCGGATTCGTCTTCAAGGCCGGGGCGGTCTTGGTCGCCGCGGGCTTGGGCAACACGGCTGCCTTCGCCGGCGTGAGCGTATCCTTGGCCGGCGCCGTGTCCGTCGCGATCGCGTCCGGATCGTCGTCGACGCGCGCGATGCTCGCGCCGAGCTCCGCGAGGCGCTGCTCGATGCGCGCGTAGCCGCGGTCGATGTGGTACACGCGGTGCACCTCGGTCGTGCCCTCGGCGACGAGGCCGGCGAGCACGAGCGCCGCGGACGCGCGCAGGTCGGAGGCCATCACCTGCGTGCCCTTGAGGTTCGCGGGCCCCATCACGATCGCGCTCGCGCCCTGACGCCGGATGTTGGCGCCCATGCGCATCAGCTCGGCGACATGCATGTAGCGGTCGGTGAAGATCGTCTCCGTCACGAGGCTCATGCCATCGGCGGTGGTCATCAGCGCCATCCACTGCGCCTGCAGGTCGGTCGGGAAGGCCGGGTGCGGCAGGGTCGTGACATCGGTCGGCTTCGCGCGCTTCTTGCGCGGGTCGAAGGCCATGGTCTCGATCCAGTCCGTGCCGAAGTGGTGCGGCAGCTCCGCCTCGCGCATGCGCTCGAGCAAGATCATCAGGTGGTCGGGGCGGCAGCCCTCGACGCGGATCTTGCTGCCCGTCATCGCGCCCGCGATCACGAGCGTGCCCGCCTCGATGCGGTCGGGGATCACGGAGTGCGTGCAGCCGTGCAGCCGGTCGACGCCCTCGATCTCGATGCGCGGCGAGCCCAAGCCCGTGATGCGCGCGCCCATCTTGTTCAAGCAGTCGCCGAGGTCGACCACTTCCGGCTCGCAGGCGGCGCCGTGGATCACGGTGCGGCCCTTGGCGAGCGTCGCGGCCATCATCACATTGGCGGTGCCGAGCACGGTCGGGCCCTGCGCGCCGCCCAAGTACATCTCCTCGCCGCGCAGGCCGCCGGTCGCGCTGGCGATGATGTCGCCGCCGTCGACATCGACCTTCGCGCCGAGCGCGCGCATGCCCTTGATGTGCAGGTCGACCGGGCGCACGCCGATGACGCAGCCGCCGGGCAGGCTGACGCGCGCGTGCTGGGTGCGCGCGAGGACGGGACCGAGCACCGCGACCGAGCCGCGCATCTTGCGCACGCAGTCCCAGCCCGCCTCGTTGTGCGGAACGCTCGCCGAGCGCACGCTGAGTGCGCCTTCCTTCGAGCGCTCACACTTCGAGCCCAGCCCCTCGAGGACCTTCAGCATCTGCCGCACATCGGAGACATCCGGCGCATTCGGGATCACCACGGGTTCATCGGTGAGCAGCGTCGCCGCGAGCACCGGAAGCACCGCATTCTTCGAACCCGAAACGCGCACGCTGCCCTGCAGCTTGCGCCCACCCTCGATCACGAACTTGTCCATAGCCCCCCCTGCGCGCATCGTGTAACGCGACGCTATCTCTCTTCCGAAAAGCGCGCGGGCGAATCAAGGACCTCGTGGCGAAATTCTCGCGCGCCGCGCGCGCGCTCAGCCCGGCAACATGCGGCCGAGCCGCTTGCCTCCGACGATGTGCAGGTGCAGGTGCTCGACCTCCTGACCGCCGTCGCGGCGCGCGTTGGTGAGCACGCGAAAGCCGCGCGCGAGTCCCTTGCGGCGCGCGACCTCCGCGGCCGCGAGCAGGAGCTCGCCGGCGAGTTGTGCGTCGACGAGCTCCCACAGCGAGTCGATGTGCTCGCGCGGCACCACGAGCACATGTACCGGCGCCTGCGGATGGAGGTCCTCGAAGGCGAGCACGCGCGGGCTCTCGAACACGATCCGGGCCGTGGCCGTGCCGGCGGCGATGCGGCAGAAGATGCACTCCATGGCGCCCAAGGGAACGCCGCGCGAGCAGGCGCTGCAAGGGTCTGGGCCACGGACGGACCAAGTTGACGCCCCGCGCCGCTCGTCTGTATTCTCCTTGGCCCTTCGCACGCCCACCGGGGCCCTCAAGATTCCCGCGTCTCGGCCGACCTTCCCGGCCCGGCGCGCCCCGCAAGCGACCCCACGGCAACTCTCCCACTCCCCCAGACGACCACCGCACATGACTTCCAGCACAGTCGAGATGTCGGCCACCTCCGAGGCCTTCGAACTGAAGAGCGCCTCGATCCCCAACTTCACGACGCTGGTCCAAGCGCGCTCCGCGGTCTACCGCTCGCGCTCGACCCTCGACAGCTTCACGCGCATGGTCGAAGGCCTCTCGAACTCGGGCGAGGAAGGTCGCCGCAAGGGCCTCGGCCTGTGGATGGTCGCGCGCTACGAGGCCTGCGCCGCCCAGCTCGCGAGCCACGAGAAGACCGATGTCGTCGCGGCCTTCACCCGCGGCAGCGCGCTGATGTCGATCGCACGCTGGGCCGACGCCCAGGCCATCTTCGAGCGCCTCTCGAGCCAGTACCCCGAGGAACCGCGCCCGCGCGGCAGCCGCCTCGAAGCGCAGGTCGAGCTGGGCCTGCAGATGGGCGACCACGAGGCCGCGGCCGACACGCTCGAGCGCGAGCTCGACAGCGCACCGCCGTCGTTCGCCGCGAGCGCCGAGTGCAGCTACCTGAGGGGTCGCCTCGCCGAGCTGCGCCGCTCGCCCGAGGCCGCACTCGACCTGTACGCCGCCGCGCGCGAGATCGACCCCTCGCACCGCACCAACCTCGCGCGCTTCGCGGCGCTCGCCGAGCGCTACGGCCTCGACGAACTCGCGCTGCAGGCCTACCAGTCGCTGGCGTCGATGCTCCCCATCGACCGCAATGTGATGTTCAACCTCGGCGTGCTCTACGAGGATCTCGGTCGCGATCAGGAGGCCGCCGCCTGCTACGACGTCATCGCGCGCAACGACCCGACCAACATCCGCGCTCGCCTGTATCTCGAGGACGCGCGCTCGGGGATCGACATGCAATACGACGAGGATCTCGAGCGCAAGGAAGACCGCTTGAACCAGATCCTCAAGACGCCGATCACCGACTTCGAGCTGTCGGTGCGCGCGCGCAACTGCCTCAACAAGATGAACATCGTCACGCTCGGCGACCTCGTGCGGCTGACCGAGCCCGAGCTGCTCTCGTACAAGAACTTCGGCGAGACATCGCTCAACGAGATCAAGGAGATCCTGAACTCCAAGAGCCTGCGTCTGGGCATGAAGCACGAGGAAGCGGTCGCCTCGATCGAGGCGGCGACGCGCCCGCGCGTGGGCAGCAACGAGAACACGGAAATGCTCAACACGCCCGTGAGCAAGCTCGACCTCTCGATCCGCGTGCGACGCGCGGTTGAGAACCTCGCCTGCCTGACGCTCGGCGACATCCTCGTCCACTGCGAGGACGAGCTGCTCTCGATGCCCAACTTCGGCCAGACCTCGCTGCTCGAGCTCAAGCGCAAGCTCGCGGAGTTCGGCGTGCAGCTGCAGGCCACGAAGAAGAAGTAGCCCCGCACTCCCGTGTACGACTTCCTCGAAGGAGACGTCGCGGGACGCTCGGCCGCGCGCATCGTGCTCGATGTGCGCGGCGTCGGCTACGAGGTGCTCGTGCCGCCGGGCGCGAGCTTCCCGACCAGCGGCCGCCTGCGGCTGTGGACGCACCTCGTCGTGCGCGAGGACAGCCATGCGCTCTACGGCTTCCGCGACGAGGCGGCGCGCGACATGTTCCGCGCGCTGCTCGGCGTGAGGGGCGTGGGCCCCAAGGTGGCGCTCGCGGTCCTGTCCGGACTCTCGTGCGAGGAGCTCGTGACCGCGGTGATCGCCCGCGATTCCAAGCGGCTCACGAAGGTCAAGGGCATC
The DNA here is from genome assembly GCA_016872795.1 of Planctomycetota bacterium. Taxonomy (GTDB): domain Bacteria; phylum Planctomycetota; class UBA1135; order UBA1135; genus F1-120-MAGs118. The sequence continues at coordinate 43,532 of VGYZ01000021.1, read as the reverse complement.
GGCCAGAAGACCGCCGACCAGATCCTGCTCGACCTGCGCGGCAAGGCGGCGGCGCTCGGCGCTGGCAGCGCGGGCGCCCCGGCGGCGCGCGGGCCAGCGCAGCTCGAGGACGCGGTCACCGCGCTCGTCTCCATCGGCTACTCGGAGAAGGACGCGCGCAAGCAGGTCGAACGAGCCGCGAAGTCCATCGATCCCGCCAACCTCGAGCTCCTCGTCCGCACGGCGCTCTCGAGCTGAGCCGCCGAGCGGGCGGCGCGGATGCCGTCGCGCGAGCCATGCCTCGCGTCTATGCTCTCGCGCCGAAACGAGGAGCACCGCGATGACCACCCCGCTGCGTGAAGCGACCGCACCCGCCGTGAGCGGAGCCCCCGTGCGCCCCGAGCGCATCCTGATTTGCGACGAGCTCTCCGCGGAGGCGCTCGAAGCCTTCGCGGCGTACGGCTTTCAGCCGGAGGCGTGCACGGGCCTGAAGGAGGCCGAGCTCGTGGCGCGCGTCCGGGATGCCGACGCGCTCGTCGTGCGCTCCGCGACGAAGGTCACGCGCGCGGTCCTCGACGCCGCGCCGCAACTGCGGGTCGTGGGCCGCGCGGGCGTCGGCGTCGACAATGTGGATGTCGATGCGGCCACGGCGCGCGGGGTCGTCGTGATGAACGCTCCCGCGGGCAACACGACCACCACCGCGGAGCTGACGGTGGCGCTCATGCTCGCCTTGGCGCGCAATGTGACGCGCGGCGATCGCGCCGTGCGCGCGGGTGAGTGGAAGCTGCGCGGCAAGCTCTCGGGCAGCGAGATTTCCGGCAAGACGCTCGGAGTGGTCGGACTCGGGCGCATCGGGCGCGTCGTGGCGTCGCGCGGACTGGGACTCGCCATGAAGGTCGTGGCCTACGATCCCTACCTCGCGGGAGAGCGCTCGCCGCTCGAAGGCGTGGAGTTGCTGCCGCTCGACGAGCTGCTCGCGCGCGCCGACTTCGTCACGCTGCACATTCCCTACAGCGACGAGACGCGCCACATCCTCTCCCGTGAGCGCATCTTCGCGATGAAGCCGGGCGCGCGGCTGGTCAACTGCGCGCGCGGCGGGCTCGTCGACGAGCAGGCACTCGCCGACGCGCTCGCGCAGGGCCGCCTCAAGGGAGCGGCGCTCGATGTGTTCGAGAGCGAGCCGCCGTCCAAGGACCACCCGCTGCTCTCCCGCGACGACGTGATCCTCACGCCGCACCTCGGCGCATCGTCGGAGGAGGCTCAGCGCAGCGTCGCTCTCGAGATCGCGCAGCAGGTCAGCGAGTTCCTGCTCGAGGGCCTCGCGCGCAACGCGGTCAACCTGCCCGCGACGAGCGCCGCGACTCTGCGCGAGCTCGCGCCGTGGTTGCTGCTCGCGGAGAAGCTCGGCTCGACGCTCGCGCAACTGTGCGACAGCCCGCTGCGCACGCTCGAGATCTCGCTCTCGGGCGAGATCTCCCTCAAGGACGCGAGCCACGTCCGACTCGCGCTGCTCGTGGGAGCGCTGCGCAAGGGCTGCGACACGCCGCTCAACTTCGTGAACGCGCCGCGACTCGCGCTCGAGCGCGGACTCGCCGTCCACGACCGCGGCGACGATGAGTCGCACTTCTTGCACAGCCTCGTGAAGGCGCGCGCGATCTCGCGCACGGGCGAGGTACATGTCGTGGGCGGCAGCGTGTTCGGCCGCGACCCGCGCATCGTGCGCATCGACGACCACTACCTCGACCTCGTGCCGCAGGGGCCGCTGCTCGTCACCACGCATGTCGACCAACCCGGCGTCGTCGGCCTGCTCGGCACGACGCTCGGCGCGGCGCACATCAACATTCGCCGCATCGAGCTCGGCCCGGGCGCGCGCGCCTCCGACAAGCTCGCGCGGGGGTTTCTCGCGCTCGACGAGCAGCCCACGCCGGAGGTGCTCGAGGCGCTCGCGCGCCTCGAGCCGATCCGCTCCGTGCGCGTGGTGCAGCTCTAGCCATGGCGCCCCCCGCTCGCGTCGACGACTCCGCGCCGCCCTACGGCACGCTGGTGTTCGACTGCGACTCGACGCTCGCATCGATCGAGGGCATCGACGAGCTCGCGGGCGAGCGCAAGCAGGAGATCGCCGCGCTCACCGAGCGCGCCATGGCGGGCGAGGTGCCCCTCGAGGCCGTGTTTCGCCGTCGCCTCCTGCTGCTCGAGCCGACGCGTGACCAGGTCGCGGCACTGGGCAGGCAGTATGTGGCGCATGCCCTGCCCCACGCCCGCGAGCTGGTGCGTGCCCTGCAGGCGCTTGGAAAGCGCGTGTGCATCCTCTCCGGCGGCCTGCGCCAAGCGGTCTTCGCGCTCTCCGACGCACTCGGCATCGACTCGGGCGATGTCTTCGCCGTCGACATCTTCCACGGCCGCGACGGCAGCTACGCCGGCTTCGACGAGGATTCGCCGCTCGCACGCTCCGGAGGAAAGCTCGAGCTCCTGCGGCAGCTGGCGCGCGAGGACCGTCGCGGCGGCCTCGCGCTCGTCGGCGACGGAGCCACGGACCTCGAGGCCGCCCCGGCCGCGCGCCGCTTCGTCGCCTTCGGCGGCGTGGCCCGGCGCAAGGAAGTGTTCGCGCGCGCGGTCGTCACCTGCGACACGCCCGACCTCGCGGCGCTGCTGCCGCTGCTCGTCGCCACCGACGAGATCGACACGCTCGCTCGAGATCCCAGCCACCATCTCCTGCTGCGCGCGGCCCGCGTCGCACGCTGAACAAAGTGCACCGAACATGAAGCTCTGGATTCCCGGCCCGACCGAGGTTCGCCCTTCCCTGCTCGCCGAGTGCGCGCGAGCGATGATCGGTCATCGCTCGGATGCGATGTCGAAGCTGCACGAGCGCATCGACCCGCACCTGCGACTCGCATTCGGTCTCGCGGAGAGCTCCGGCAGCGAAGTTGCGGTGCACACCTGCAGCGCGACCGGGCTGATGGAGTCCAGCCTCCACGGCACGGGCTGCCGCGTGCTGTGTGTCGCGAACGGCTCGTTCTCCAAGCGCTGGGCGGACATCGCGCAGGTGCTCGGCTTCGAGACCGTCGTGCTGAAGAAGGCCTTCGGCGAGGCAGCGAGCCCCGAGGAAATCGAGCGCGCGCTCGTCGAAAAAGGCCCCTTCGATGCGCTGACGCTGGTCTCCAACGAGACCTCGAGCGGCGTGCGCACCCCGCTCGCCGGTGTCGCCAGCGTGATGCGTCGCCACCCGAATACGCTCATGCTCGTCGATGTGGTGAGCTACTTGGCCGGCATGCCGATCGACTTCGATGCGCACGGGATCGACTTCGCGTTCGCCGGCTCGCAGAAGGCGCTCGCGCTTCCGCCGGGCATCACGGTCTTCGCGGCGTCGCAGCGCTATCTCGAGCGCGTGCGCAAGGGCCAGCGGCCGAGCTACTACCTCGACGCCGTGCGCGTGCTCGACGGCCATCGCGAGCGCAAGACGCCCGCGACGCCGTGCATCCCGCTGTACTTCGCGCTCGCGCAGCAGCTCGAGGACATCTCGAACGGCGTCACGCTTCCGGAGGGCGGCAACGCGCTGCGCGGTGCGGCAGCTTGGAGCGCGCGCTACGCGAAGCACGAGCGCATGTACCGCGCCACGGCCGCTTGGGCCGCACGCCACGGGCTCGAGTACATCCCGGCCCCCGAGCATCGCTCGTGGACGGTGTCCTGCATCCGGAAGGGCCCGCTCGACATCGTGAAGTTCCTCGCCGAGCTGAAGAAGCGCGGGCAGACGATCTCGAACGGCTACGGCGACTTGAAGGACATCTCGTTCCGCATCGGGCACATGGGCGACCACACCGAGGCCGACCTCGAGCGCCTGATCGCATCCATGGACGAGGTGTTGCTCGCGGAGGCCGCGCGCTGATGCGTCGGCTCGCGCTCGGTCTGTTGCTCGCGGGCTGCGCGACGGCACCGCAGCAGCCCACTCCGCTCGAGCTCTTCAACGGTCGCGACCTCTCCGGATGGCGCACGATCGGCGATGCGCGCTGGGAGGTGGAGCAGGGCGAGCTCGTCGGCTCCATCGGCGGCGGCTCCCAGAGCTTCCTCGCGACCGAGCGCGAGTTCGCGAACTTCGTGCTCGAGCTCGAGCTCAAGAACGAGCTGCCGGGCAATTCCGGCGTGCAGGTGCGCTCGCACCAGAACGAGAAGGGCCGCGTGTTCGGCTACCAGATCGAGATCGACCCCTCGGATCGAGCCTGGTCCGGAGGCCTGTACGACGAGGGTCGCCGCGGGTGGCTCTTCGATCTGAAAGAGAGCCCGGAAGCGCGCGCGGCCTTCCGCCGCGGGGAGTGGAACCACTACCGCATCGAGCTGAGCGGAAACCACATCCGCACATGGGTCAACGGCATGCCCGTGGTCGATACGACGGACGACGCGGACGCGTCGGGCTTCATCGCGCTGCAGGTGCACTCGGGCAACAACACGCGCGTGCGCTTCCGCAACCTGCGCCTGACGCCGCTGCCGTGAGCGTCAGGGCAGCTCGCGGACATGCCACGGGCCGCGCCGCGAGCCATTCGCGTCGCGAACCCCTCGGACGAGCTCCGGCGTCACCGGATCGGCGCCGTGGTTCCACGCGCGCCGGATGTATGTGAGCACACTGGCGATTTCCTCGTCGTCGAACGAGTGCGACGGCATCTCGGCATCCCATGTGACATCCTCGAGCGTCACCGGCCCGCTCAGCCCGTGCAGCACGATCTTGGTGGTGCGTTCCGGTTCGCCGAGCACCCACGGCGAGTTGCGCAGCGGCGGAGCGACGGCGATGTCGCCGCGGCCCGACATTTGGTGGCACGCCGCGCAGGTCTGCTCGTAGATCGAGCGGCCGCGCTCGAAACGCGCCTGCTCCTGCGCGTCGAGGTCGCGCGGGAAAAGTCCCTCGCTGCCCGGCTTCCCGCGCCACACGAGCGCTTCCATGAAAGCGGTCGCTTCCGGCAGGCCATGGACCAACGCCACGGGCTCCTTCGGCACTCGCAGCGGCCGGAAGTTGCCCTGCGCATCCTTCGCGCGCGCGTCGAGCGCCCCCTTCGCGAGCGCGTTGCGCCAGGCGTGGCTGACATCGAGGCCCTTGGCAAAACCGCCGATCCAGTCGACGAGCTCACCCAAGAACGCCTCACCACGGTCGTTCGCCGCACACGCTCCGATCAACTCGACCAGCGCGAGTTCGTCCGGCTCGCTCGTCACCGGAAAGCAACCTTCCGCGCGGCCTTCCAGCGTGCGACGAAGAAACTCGAACTCGCGCCCCGCGAGCCCCGACACGATCGCTCCGCGGCGCGTGGCGTCGAGCTTGCCCGACCACGCGATCCCGACGAACGCGTCGAGGGCCTCCCTCGTGCGCAGCGCCGAGAGCGCCAGCAAGCGCTCGAGCGAGATGTCATCTTTCGAGCGTGCAAACACCGCCGCGTCCGGCGGCGGCGGCACGAGAGCCGCGAGGTGGGGCCGCGCGAGCTCGTCCGACTTGCCCGCGACCTGCGCCAACACCTCCGCCGCATGGCGCGATGTGTCGCCCTCCTCCGCGAACAGCCGTTGCGCCGTCTGGCGCGTCCAGCGGTTCGGCGACGAGAGCGCGTTCCCGAGCTCGGTCCACGAGCATTCGGCGAGCTTCACGCGCTCCTGCGGCTGCGCTTCCGTCGCTCGGATGCGCCAGATGCGCCCGCGGTCGATCGGTTCCTCGAGCGCTCGCTCCTCCATCTGCGCACGCAGCCACGAAGTGACGAACAGGCGGTGCTGGATCACGCCGCGGTACATGTCGACGACATACAGCGCCCCGTCGGGCCCCTCGGAGAGGTTCACGGGGCGAAAGCGCTCGTCGTCCGACTCGATCAACACGCCGCCACCCGGCGCCGTCGTCGCCTTTGGAAGCTCACCGTCGCCCCGCTCGAGCTCGAACTGGTGGACGAGGTTCGCGGTCACCTCGCAGACGAACGCGTCGCCACGATAGCGCTCCGGCAGCGCGTCACCTTCGTACACGAGCGGCCCGCAGGCGCCCGTGAACTCGTTCAGCCTGCCGTCCTTGAGCGTGGTTCCGCGGTAGCCGCGGTTGACGCCGGGAGTGAAGTGGGTCGGACTCGGCTTCGAGCCGCGCGCTATCGACACGCCCATGCCATGTGCGACGCCCAGCGAGGGATTGCGGACCGCGAAGTGCGACGGGTATGCATCCGCGCGCAGCGGCGTCGAGTTGTCGTTGTAGAAGATGCGCCCGAAGCGATCCTGCGAGATCCCCCACTGCCCGCCGCCCGCCGTCCGGCCGCGTACGAGCCGCTCGCCCTCCCAGCGATAGCGCCACGGAGCGTTCGCGCACCAGAACCACCCATCGGTCGCGTAGAGAAGGCCGTTGATGGCGTGCTCGGGGCTAGCGATTCCTTGAAGGCCCGTGTCAACCACCCGCACTTCGTCCGCGGCGCCGTCGCCATCGGTGTCGCGCGCGAAGAGCAAGTTCGGAGGAGCGAGCACGAGCGCCCCACCGCGCGTCGGGGCAACGGCGCGCGGGAGCACGAGCGAGTCGAGGAACACGCGCCGCTCGTCCATGCGCCCGTCGCCATCGCGATCGCGCAGCACGACCACCGCATTCGACGGCTCCGCCTCGCCTGTGCCGTCCGCGTCGCGCATGTACATGCGCATCTCGCACACCCACAGGTCGCCGCGCTCGTCGAACACCGCGCACACCGGCGCCACGACCAGCGGCTCGCACGCCACGAGCTCCACCTTCAGTCCGCTGGCGACGCGAAAGCTCGCCAGCGACTCTTCCGGCGAGCGCGGCGCAGGCGTGGGCACGCGCCACTCAGCGCGCAACGGCGGCTGCTCTTCGCCCTTCATGTCGCCGTTCTGCGGCGCCAGAGCGAGCGAGAAGAGCACCAGCGTGATCACGACATGTGCCTCAGCGCTTGATCATCAACGGCGGCGACTGGCACTTGCCGCAGCGCGACTTGGGGCCCTCGAGCAGCTCGTCCATATGCTCGGGGCATGTCCAGCTCCAAGTCGGGTCCACGGTCTGACCCGCGGTGTAGCCGAGCTCCGCCAGTGCACGATTCGCAGCGTCATCCTGCTCATGGCCCGCGACGCTCTCGTACGGCCCCGGCACCCAAGGATTCGAGCGCGCGAGCTCTCGCCGCAGACGCGTGGCTAGCGCCGGCTCGCTCGCGTAGAGGTTGCGTGCCTCGTCAGGGTCCGCCACGAGGTCGTAGAGCTCGGACTGCTCGGGATGCAGCGGCCGATAGATCAGCTTGTGCGGCCAGTCGACGACCATGTAGAGGAACTGGTCGTAGCGGCGATCTTCGCGATACGACATGCCCGCATTCGTGTCGTAGCCGTTGATCTGGTCTCCGAACGCGAGCCGCCGCTCGTCGGCGCGTCGCTCGATCAGCGCGCGCAGCGAGCGCCCGTCGAGCGGCTTCTCCGGCTTGATTCCGCAGTAGTCGAGCACCGTCGGCGCGACATCGATCGTGCGCACGAGCTCCTTCACGCTCGAAGCCTGCTTCGCACCCGGCAGCTTGACGATCAGCGGTACATGCACCTGCTCTTGGTACAGCAGGCGGTGCGCGGCCCAGCCGTGCTCCATGAGCCCTTGACCGTGGTCCGCGGTCACGACGAGGATCGTGTTCTCGAGCAAGCCGCGCTGCTCGAGTCCCGCGAACAGGCGCCCGATCTGCTCGTCCTGGTAGTGCAGCTCCGCCTTGTAGAGTTCGATGCCCGGCCGCAGCGGACTTCCGGCCTCGTCGAAGAAGCGCTCCTTAGGCGCCAGCACCTCGTCCGGCGGCAGCTTGTCCCAGTCGTGCGGATCCCAGTAGTGGATCCACAGGAAGTAGGGCTGCTCGTCCTTGAGGCTTGACTCGACCAGATCCGTCGTCTCGTCCGAGCGCCGTTGGAAATTCTGCACATCCCAGATCGACTTCACCTGCCCCTTGTCGTTGGTCAGGTGCTTCATCTGCGTGTTCAGGTCCTCGAACACTTCGAAGCCGCGCTGGAAACCGAAGTTGCGCGACACGGGAAACGCCGAGTGCACCGCCGCGGTGTGGTAGCCATGCTTGGCGAGCGTCGTCGCCAGCGTCGGCACATCCTCGGGCAGCGTGAAACCGCTCGGAGCCGAGAGCACGCGCAGCTGGTGCGTGTGGTTGTTCATCCCCGTCAAGATCGACGCGTGCGACACCGGCGTGACGCCCGCCGTGCTGATCGCCATGTCGAAGCGCGTGCCCTGCGCCGCGAGCTTGTCCAGATTCGGCGTCACTCCGGCGTGCACGCCGTAGCACGAGACAAAGTCCGCGCGCGTCGTGTCGAGCGTGATCAAGATCACATTCGGACGCGCGGCTTCGCTCTTGCCACAGCCCAGGGCGAGGAGTGCGGGAGCCAGCGCTGCGAGAAGTCGTTGCATCGGGATCAACCGGTCCGCGGCCCGTGGGGAGAGCATACTGCGGAGTGCGATCAGCGCTCGAACAAACCCTCGCGGCGCGCGAGCTCGCGCGCGAGCCGCCGCACGGATTCGGCCGAGAGCCGGTGGAATTGCTGGACGAGCACGCGCTCGGGCGAGATCTCGGGCCATGCGCTCGGGTCGCGTTCGAGTCCGGCGTCGAGCAGGGCAACGAGATCGACCAACAGCTCGCGATACGCGCCCGCGTGCGGAGTCACATCGTCGGCTCCACCTTCCGCGGAACGCAGCACCGACACCAGCGGCACGCGCGGGTCGCTCACGCAGCACAGCGCCACGAGCTGCGCGCGGTACTCCAGTCGGCGCGAGAGGCCCTCGCCCGATAGCCCGCTCCGCAAGGCGAACGCCATGATGCGGCCCAAATTGCGGCGCAGCGGCAGGAAGCGCGTGCGATCGCACAGGTGCCCTTCTTCGTGCACGGCCGTGGCTTCGAGCAACTCGTCGAGCGACACACCCGCGCGACCCGCGGCGCGCCGCTCCCGCAAGACGGCCAGTCTCAGCCGATCAGCGCTTCCGAGCGAGGTCGAGACATCGCGCCGTTCGCGGCGCAACTCGGCGCGCTGCGCGGGGTTCGCACGCACGAGCAGACCGCGCGTCGCGAGCGCGCGCTCGATGCGCTCCGCGCCGCTGGTGCCCCACATGCGCTTCTCGAAATCGACCCACGGCGCGCGCTCGCGGCGCAGCGCCTCGAGGTCGATCCAATAGCCCTCGTGGAGCGCGGCGCCAGAGATCTCCGCTCCCAGCCGCCCCGCGCGGCTGCGCAAGTCCGCGCCTTCGCACCACACGACCATGCCGTTCCACGGAACCCCGAGGTGCTCACCCGAGTGCGCTTGGGCCGCGACGCGCGCGAGGATCGTGCCGTCGACATCGCCCCCGAGCATCTCGCCGAAGAGCCCGAAGCGCCCGAGTTCGTCGAGCAGCGCGGCCAGACCGGGCACTGCGGAGTCCTGCGCGCCGAGCCCGGCGGACTCGTCCGCGCGCGAGTGAACCGGCCCAGGGTGCACGACCGTCGCCAGACCCGCGTATGTCACGCGCGGAGAGGCGCGCAGCGTCTCCTTCATGCGCTCGACATCCGTCTCGCCGCCGCGCAGGAGATTCGCGCGCGCGAACACCACGGCCATTGCGTCGAGCAGCGCGTCGAGGCTCTCCGGCGCTCGCGGCTGGGAGCGCTCGGCCGCAGGCGCGCGCTGGCGCTCGATCGAGACGCGCTGCAGATCCGCGAGCAGCTGCTGCGCCGCCGACGCGTTGTCATCGAGCGCAAGCGCGCGCTCGAGATCGAAGACCGCCAGCGCGGCCGCCGCCGAGCGCGCCTCGCGGAACCAACCGGCCGAGACCAGAGCGTCGCCGAGCTGCGCCAAGCGCTCGGCGTTGCGCTCCGCTTCGCACGCGCGCGCGAGCTCGACCACGCGCGCGATCCGCGCATCGCTCGGCAGGCCGCGCGGATCGAGCACGGCCTTCGGCAAGTCGGCCAGCCACTCATCGACCGCGGGACCGAACTGTCCGGCGGCAAAGCGCGCCGCGCGCAACAGCGATCCGCTGCCGATCGCAGCGCCGTGCCCCGCGCGCCGCAGCAATCCGAGCGCGAGCGCCGACGGCCGCGCTTCGAGCAGGATCTCCGCGCGTGCACGATCGCGCGCAGCTCCGGGCCGCGATGCGAGCGAGAGCTGCAACTCGAGCAAGGCCGCCTCGCTGCTGCGGAAGACCCGCATGCGCCGCACGAGATCCTCGACCTCCTCTTCCGACAGGTCATTCGCGCGCAGGAGCTCCAGCGCGCGTTCCCAACCGCGTTGGTGCTCCGGCTGGAAGTACATCGAGAGCTCGATCGACGCTGCTTGCACACCGAGCTCGATGCGATCGAGCGGCGCGAGTGACTCGAGCTTCAGCCGCGCGAGCAGCACATCGAGCGCCTTGCGCGGCTCCTCCGCGAGCACATGATAGCGCGCCAGGGCGCTCGTGAAGTAGGTGCGCTCCCACGGATCGCGCGCAAGCTCGAGCGCGCGCGAGGAGTGCGCCGCGGCCGCGCCAAACTCGAGGCGCTGCGCAGCCACCCAGCCGAGTCCGTGGTGCGCCCACGCGAGCAGGGGTGCCACGCGCGCCGCGCGCTCGAAGTGCTCGGCTCCCCGATCGCCTTCGAGCCGACCGACGAGGTACAGGAGCGCTCCGTCTTCGGGTGCGCACGAGAGTTCGACACGGCGCGCCGCGAGCGCCTCGAGACCGAGCAAGTCCTCCGTGTCGAGGGCATCGAGCATGCGGCGCGGAGCCACCCAGTCCGGAGCGAGCTCGCACGCCCGCGTCGCGGCCTCTCGCGCACGCTCGCGCGCCAGCGGATCCTCGCTGCGCGCCCAGGCGCGCGCCGCCTCGAAGGCCGCCGAGGCCTCCGAGCTGACCGGTTCCACGCCCGAGCGCTCGGCCAGCGTGCCGCAGCCCGCGAGCCCCACGAGGCACAGCGAGACGAGCGCACACAGGACAACCAGACGCCGCTGCAAGACCATCACCCGCGCTACTACGGCACGCCCGAGCCTCCCGCTCAAGCCCAAACCGTCGCCCGTCCCTGCGCTGCTCCCGCTTGCGCGACCGCGCCACCGAGGGCCAGACTCTAGGCGCATGTGGAATGCAATGCTCGCACTGTGGCTCGCCCCGGGCCTCGCGCTCGCCGCCGCGAGTTCGTTCCAAGCGCGCAAGCCGCCGCTCGCGAAGCCTCTGGTTCCCTTCCAAGGCAGTTACGACGAAGCTCGCACGCGCGCGGCCGATCGCAATGTGCCGCTGCTCGTGTTTGCCTTTCACGAGAACCCCAAGGAACCCCACGAAGATGTGCTGGCCTACCGCAAGGAGATCTTTTCGCGCGCGGACCTCGCCGCCCTCGCGCCGCTGCTCGTGATCGTCGTCGGCGGCACGGGCGTGCACGATCCGAGCCCGGTCGAGGTCGAGGTCGGCGGCCAGAAGTCCACGCTGCAGCTGTGCTCGCACTACCGCAGCGAGACCTGCATGGCGCACCAGAAGCTGTTCGACAGCGTCTACAAGGAGCACAATGTCGAAGGCGAGCTGAAGTCGCCTGCGACGCTGCTGCTGGGAGCGGATCGCCGAGTGATCGAGGACTGGTCGACGGGCAGTGCCGCGAGCTGGGACGAGGTGATCGCGGCGATCAAGCTCGCGCAGTCGAAGGCGGGCGAAGGGCTCACGGAAGTTCAGCTCGCGGACATTCGCGCCCTGCTCGCGCGCGCGGCGAGCGAGATCGACAAGGGACAGTTCGGAGCCGCGTGGGCGACCTACACAAAGGTGCTCGGCATCACGACCAAGACGAGCTTCGCGCAGACGGCGCGCGAGGGCGAGGCGCGTGCACGGGGCTCGATCGAGGACGCTCGCAAGGCCGCGCGCGAGAGCTTCGCCGCCGGCAAGCATGTGGACGGCTACCGCGAGCTCGACGCGCTGCGTCTGGCGCTGGTGGGCACGCCGCTCGAGAGGGAGCTCGTGCGCGAACTCCTCGCCATGGAGAAGGACAAGGCGGCCAAGGACGCGATCGCGGCGTGGAAGCGCGAGCAGGAGGCGGAGCAACTCTGGAGCGCCGCGCAGGCGCTCGAAGCCAAGGAGCCGAAGCAGGCCGAGGCGAAGCTGCGCACGCTGCTGCGCAAGTTCGCCGACACGCAGGCCGGCGCGCGGGCGCGCACGCGCTACCCACAGTGGGCGGCGGACGAAGACAAGCGCCGCGAGGCGAAGTAGGCCGCGCTCACTCGCTCGGCAGCACGAAGCTCTCGAGTACCGCGTCGTCCGCAACCTCGCGATCGAGGCGCTCGGCGAAGCGCAGGCGCGTGAGCCACGGCGCCATCGTCGGGCCTTCGCCGCCCATCACGCTGCCGGTGTACACGCGCACCTGATCGACGAAGCCCGCTTCGAGGTGGCGCGAGAGCAACTGCGGACCGGCTTCGAGGAGCACGCGCCGCACGCCTTGCTCCCACAGCCACTCCTGCACATCGCGCAGGGCCACATGGTCCTCTGCGCTCGAGCGCAGCCCGGTCACCTTCGCGCCCGCGCGCTCGAGCGCCACATGGCGCGCGGAGTTGGCGCCCGCTTGGCACAGGATGTGAACCGGCCCCGCGCCCTCGCCCGGCCCCGGCGGCGCGAACAGCTTGCAGTCGGGCGGCGTGCGCAGGTAGCTGTCGAGGATCACGCGCAGCGGCGGGCGCGCCGGATCGCCCGGCGGTCGCACGGTGAAGCGCGGGTCGTCGCGCAGCACGGTCGTGACGCCGCTTACGATCGCGTCGACGCGGCCGCGCAAGAGGTGCACCTCGCGCAGCGAGTCGGGCCCGCTGATCCAACGCCCTCCACCGATCGAGGGAGGCGGCGTCAGCTGGCCCGAGCGCGTCTGGGCCCACTTGGCGATCGTCCACGGGTGCGGGCGGCGCTGGCGGTCGAAGTCGATCCAGCGCAGGAAGTGCGGCACCGTGCGGTCGAGCTCGCTCGCGCGCGGCACGAACTCGACCTCGATGCCGGCCTCCTGCAGGAGCCTCAGGCCGGCGCCGCGGTGGCGCGGGTCAGGGTCGAGCGCTCCGACGATCACATGGCGCAGGCCGCTGGCGCGGATCGCGTCCGTGCAGGGCGGAGTCTTGCCGTGGCTGGAGCAGGGCTCCAGCGTGACCACCAGTGCCTCAAAGCTCGAACTCGGCACGCCGCTCGCGACAGCCGCAGCGAGGGCCTCCACCTCGGCGTGGGGCCCGCCCCAGCGCTCGTGAAAGCCTCGCGCGATCACCTGCCCACCCGCGATCACGGCCGCGCCGACGCAGGGGTTGGGTGCCACCTCGAAGCGCCGAAGACGCGCCTGCGCCGAGAGATCCACGAGGATCTCGCGCAGGCTCGACTCGCTCAGGCTGGTGGTGGCCATCTCGCTCATGGGGATCCTGCGCGGGGCTGCGCCCGACCGTGATGGTTGCGCGGGGCGGAGGATCCAAACACCACTTCTTCGGAGCTTGGCCGCCTCCGAGTACAAGCTAGCGCCCGCCGCGGTCGGGTTCGAGCGCCCATCCCCTCCAGGAACGCTCAAGCCACCTACGCACCGTGCGAAAGGACTTCCTGCGCCCAATTTTGCCTCGGAGCGGAGTGCCATCCGGCCCCCGCGCTCGGCAAACTGTCGGGCCTGTCCCGACCCCGTCGAACTCACCCCTGACCCCACGCATGACCCCCGCCCCGATTCGCGTCGCCATCACGGGAGCCGCCGGCCAGATCGGCTACGCGCTCCTCCCCCGCATCGCCTCCGGCCAGATGTTCGGGCCCGAGCAGCCCGTCATCCTGCACATGATCGAGATTCCCAACGAGAAGGCCATGGCGGCCTTGAAGGGCGTTGCGATGGAGCTCGAGGACTGCGCCTTCCCGCTGCTGCGGGACATGGTCCTCACCAGCGACCCGAAAGTCGGCTTCAAGGATGTCCACTGGGCCTGTCTAGTCGGCGCCAAGCCGCGCGGCCCGGGCATGGAGCGCAATGACCTCCTCAAGGACAACGGCGCGATCTTCGTCGGCCAGGGCCGCGCGATCGCGGAGCACGCCGCGTCGAATGTGCGCATCGCCGTCGTCGGCAACCCCTGCAACACCAACGCGTGGATCGCGATGCAGGCCGCCAAGAGCGTGCCCAAGGAGCGCTTCACCGCCATGACGCGCCTCGACCAGAACCGCGCGCGGGCGCAGCTCGCCCACAAGGCGGGCGTGCCGATCACGGATGTCTCCGGCGCGCTGATCTGGGGCAACCACAGCGCCACGCAAGTCCCCGACTTCTACAACGCCAAGATCCGCGGCCAGTCCGCGGCCAAGGTCATCGCCGACCAGGCGTGGCTCAAGGGCGACTTCATCAAGACCGTGCAGCAGCGCGGCGCCGCCATCATCGCGGCCCGCGGCGTGTCGAGCGCGGCCTCCGCGGCCAACGCGCTCGTCGACCATGTGCGCGACCTGCACACCGCCACGCCCGCGGGCGAGTATCGCTCGGTGTGCGTGTGCTCGGATGGCTCCTACGGCGTGCCCGAGGGCCTGATCTTCGGCTACCCGGTGCGCTCGGACGGCAAGGGCGGCTGGAGCATCGTGCAGGGCCTCGAGCTCAACGACTTCTTGAAGGAGAAGCTCGCGGCCACGATCAAGGAGCTCGAAGGCGAACGCGAAGTCGTCAAGACGCTGCTCGCCTGATCGACGTCGGAAAAGAGCACAGCGCGCCCGCTGCGAACCAAGTGTTCCGCAGCGGGCGCGCTCGCTTGTCCTGCGGCGCCGCGTCCGGCGCGCGCGCTACTTCACGAGCCCGAGCTCGGCGATGCGCTGCGCGAGCGTCTGGGCCAGCAACAGGCAGCCCTCGTCGGTCATGTGCACCTCGCCGTTTCGCTTGTCGGGACGCACGAAGATGCGATCGGCGCCGCTCTCGGCGCGCTGGGCATCCGCCGTGCTCTCGAGCACCGAGCGCGCATCGCACAGCGGCACCCCGCGCTGCTGCGCGACATCCTTGAGCGTCTGCGTCATGCGCTCGTAGCCCGCGCGCTGCAGCTGCGCGGAACCAAAACGATCGAGGTCCCCCATCCGGCAGGCCTCGGTCACGAACAGCACCTCCGCACCGTGCGCGCGCGCGAGCGCCACGATGTTCACCAAGTTGCGGCGATAGGCGTCGAAGCCGAGGTCGGGATCCGTCGGCTGCGCATAGTCATCGGGCGCGTACTTGCCAAAGTCGACGATCGCATAGGCGCCGAGGTTCATGCGCTCCTCGGCCCAATTCGTCATGTAACGCCGCCAGGTCCTGTACGCGAGGCTGTCCTCGAGCGCGGCTTCGAGCGGCAGCTTGCGCTCGACCGGCCACACCGCGCGCCAGTGCGCGTTGTCGCGCACGACGCCGGGGTAGAGCGCGCAGCGCAGGTCGTTGATGGTGTGGTACACGACGACGAGATCCGGCTCGAGGTCGACGCCGCGCAGCGCGAGGTTGATCTGGCTCTCGAAGGTCGAGTAGCCCTGACAGCCGAGGTTGACGACCTCGATCGGGCGCGCGGCGCGCGCGCTGAGTTCCTCGCCGAGCTTCACAGGCCAGTTGGTCCATGTCGAGCTCGGTCCGATGCCATAGGTGCTCGATCCGCCGAGGCACACGATGCGGTAGGTGCCTTGGGGCTTCTTCCAGCTCACCTCCGCGCTGTTGAAGCCCATGCTGTTGTGCGCGACCACGACCGGATCCGTGTCCGTCGCGGGCTTGTGGAAACCCGGCCGCCCCGCGTACGCGAGGTACGGGTGCGGCTGGACGCGCGAGTTCACGAAGGCCGCGGCGACCGGATCGAGCTCCTCGGGGCGCAGCCCGTCGATCGCGACCAAGCGCGGCACGGTCTCGAAGGCGAGCAGCAGGAGGACGAGCGTCGCGAGCGACACGAGGAATCCGCGGCGCCAGGGCGACCGCGGCGAGGAAGGTGCGTCGTGGAGCATGGATGGAAGCCTCGCGGCTCCCGTGCGATCCTACGCCGGCTCACCGAGCCCCTCAACGCAGTGCCGCACCATGCCCAATCTCCGCACCCTCGCTTTCCTGCTTCCGCTGGCCTCGCTCCTCGGCTGCGCGAGCACGCCGCCGCCCGCGCCGGAGCCGCTCGGCACGCTCGTCGTGCTGCACAAGAGCGACGCCACGGCGATGTGGTTCGACCTCGACGCGCGCACGGAGCAGCTGCGCGCCGCGACGGGCACGGGGCCGCACGAGGTCGCCTGCCGCGGCGAGCTCGCGGTCGTGTGCGACTACGGGGCGCAAGACCCCGGCAGCACCCTGACCGTGCTCGATGCGCGCGACGGCCGACTCGTGCGCACGATCGAGCTCGGCCACCAGCGCCCCCATGGCATCGAGTGGCTCGACGACGCGCGCGTGCTCGTCACGAGCGAAACGAGCGCGGCGCTGCTCGAGGTCGATGTGCCCGCGGGCGAGGTGCGCCGCGTCCTGCCCACGCAGGCCAAGCTCTCGCACATGCTCGCGCTCGCACCCGATGCGAGTCGCGTGTTCTCGACCAACATGCAGTCCGACACGGTCTCGGTGCTCGATGTCGCGACGGGAGCGCTCTTGGCGCAGGTCAGGACCGGAAAGGGCCCCGAGGCGCTCGACCTCTCTCCCAATGGCGCCGAGCTGTGGGTCGGCAATCGCGGCGACGACACGCTGACCGTGATCGACGCGCGCACGCTCATGGTCACGGCGACGCTGGCCTGCCCGCGCTTCCCGATCCGGCTCAAGTTCACGCGCGACGGACGGCATGTACTTGTCTCCTGCGCCCAGTCCGGCGACCTCGCGGTCTTCGATGCGCGCACGCGCAAGGAAGTGCGCCGCATCCCGCTCGGCCTCACTCCGACGGAGAGCGCCGCCTCCAACCTGCTCGGCCGCGACTTCGCCGCGAGCCCGACACCGATCGGGATCTACATCCATCAGCGCGCACCGCTGGCGTGGATCGCCGCGACGAACAGCGACCTCGTGAGCGAGCTCTCGCTCGAGACGTGGACCTTCACCGCGCGCATTCCCACCGGCCGCGAGCCTGACGGGCTCGGCTGGCTTCCCGCGCGCTGACGCGAGCGGCGGTTACTTCGGCCGCGCGACGACTTCGCTGGCGAGCGTGCCGGCGAGGCTGAAGGCCGTGCAGTCCTCGATCTTCACGCGCTGCGTGGTGCCCGCGAGCGACGCGTCGCCCTTGAGCGAGACCGAGACGCCGGTGTGCGTGCGCGCGCGCAGCACGCCAGCGTGCTTCTCGTGCGGATCCTCGACGAACACGGGGAGTTCGCGCCCGAGGTACTCGCGCAGCCGCGCGAGCGCGACCGTCTCGCCCAAGTCGAGCAGGCGGTTGTTGCGCTCGCGCTTCGTCGCGTCGGGCACATCGTCTGGGAGCGCCTCGGCGGCCGTCGACGGACGCGGGCTGTACTGGAAGACATAGTTGACGAGGAAGCGCTGCTCGGCGAGGAAGCGCTCCGTCGCCGCGAAGTCCTCGTCGCTCTCGCCGGGGAAGCCGACGATCCAGTCCGAGCCGAGCTCGATGTCGGGGCAGTGCTCGCGCAGGATCTCGACGCGCCGCCGGTAGAGGTCGGTCGTGTAGCCGCGCTTCATGCGCCGCAGCACATCGTCGGAGCCCGACTGCGCGGGCAAGGGCAGGAAGCGGTCGCACTTGTCGCAGTCGCGCAAGGCCTGCGCGAGCGCGGGCGTGACATACGAGGGATGCAGCGTGATCAGCCGCAGGCGCTCGAGACCGTTCAGTTCCTGCAGCTTGTAGATCAGGTCCGCGAGCGCGGGACGGCCCTGACGCCCGCGGCCGCGCGGCGCGTCGCCCTCTGGTACGGGCAGGTCCTCGCCCCAGCTGTTCACCGTCTGTCCGAGGAGCGTGAGCACCTGCGCGCCGGAGTCGATCATCCAGCGCGCCTCGTCGACGAGCGCGTCGATGCCGCGCGACAGCACGCGGCCGCGCACCTTCGGCACGATGCAGAAGGTGCAGTTGAGGTCGCAGCCGCGCATCACGGTCAGGTACGCGTGGCGCCCGCCGGCATAAGCCTCGCCAGCTCGGCTCGCATCCGGCTCCTCATCGAAGCCCAAGCGCGTCACGCGCGCGGGGCGCAGCGGCGTCGCCGAGCGCTTCTCGCGCACCTCGTCGACGAGCGCCGGCAAGTGCTGGAACGAGCGCGTGCCGACTACCAGATCGACCACCGGCGAGCGGCCGTAGATCTCGTCGCCGAGACGCTCGGCCATGCAGCCCATCACGCCCACCACGAGGTCGGGGCGGCGCTCCTTCGCCCGGCGCAGCTCCCCCACCCAGCTGAACACGCGCTCCTCGGCGTGCTCGCGCACGGAGCAGGTGTTGAAGAGCACCAGATCCGCCTCGTCGATGGCCTCCGTGGTCTGCCAGCCCTGACGGCGAAAGCGCCCCTCGACCGAGAGCGAGTCGTACTTGTTCATCTGGCAGCCGAATGTGACGACATGCAGCTTCGGGGCCGCGGTCGCGTCGCCGTGGGCCTTGGATTGGAAGCGCGGCAGGGTCATGATCGGGCTCGAGTACGAGGGCGCAAGATTGTGCCCGCACGGCTCGCCCCTGTCACCCCGCGGGCGCGCCGGAGCGTCGGGAGCGGGGCGAGAGAGCCGCTGCGCGCCGCGATGAGCCACAGCCTCCAAGAGCGTTTCGCACCCCACAACCGCTGCTTCGGCTGCGGCCCGGCCAACGACCAAGGCCTGCGCATCCGCAGCATCCCGCAGGGCGAGGTCGTGGTCGCCGACTGGACGGCGCAAGCGCACCACGAGGCCTTCACCGGCATGCTCAACGGCGGGATCATCGGCACCCTGCTCGATTGCCACTCGAATTGGAGCGCCGCCTGGCACCTGATGAACCGCCGCGGCGCCGACCTTCCGCCCTGCACCGTGACGGCGGAGTTCCATGTCAAGATGAAGCGCCCGACGCCCTCGCAAGAGCCCGTGCACCTCGAGGCGCGCGTGACGGAGGCGAGCGACGACCGCGCGACGATCGAGGCGACACTCTCCTCCAACGGCGTCGTGACGGCCACCTGCCGCGGCGTGTTCGTGGCGGTCAAGGAAGGGCATCCGGCCTACCACCGCTGGTGAGCTCGGCCGGGGAACGAGTGTCCCCTCGGGAGGACGCGCGCGAGCGGCGGGAGCCCGCGCCGTGGGCCTGTTCGGGTGGCACGCGCGTTGCCGTTCCCATGGGCGGATGCGAGGCGTTCGCCCCGCTCCCCCCAAGCCAAGGACACCCGCCATGCTCCTCCCCCGCCTCGCGACCGCTCCCCTGCTCCTCGCCCCGCTGGCGCTGCTGTGCCCCGCGTGCACCGACTGCGGCGGCTGCGGCACGCCCGACGACACGCCGCCCCCCTACGACATCTGGGAAATCGAGCCCAATGACGATGGCTGCTGCCCGGACTACCTCGGCACGACCTATGTCGGCGACGCGTTCGTGATCGGCGGCCGCATCCGCGACGACCTCTACGACCCCTTCGACGGCTTCGGCCTGACCTCCGGCGAGCCCCACGATGTCGAGTTCTTCCTCGAGCCCGTCGTCGGTTCCGCCGACCTCGACTTCGGCGTCTGGGACCCCTACCTCGGCCAGTTCGTGCTGCTCTGGGAGAGCCCCTACGCCACCGAGTCCGGCCGCTTCACGGTCTCCGGCACCTTCGAGGACTACCAGCTCGTGGTGATGTCCTACAGCGGCGATGCGGAGTACCGACTGAGCGTCTGGATCGATCCGCCGACCTTCCTGCACCTCACGGCCGACGAGCCCCATGTGGAAAAAATCGCGCGGCCGAAGGCGCTTGTGGCCTACGGCACGGTCACGCAAGGCCCGGCGAGCGAGGACTAGAGCCCCCCGCTGCGGTTTCCCCCCATTCGGAGGAAGAGCGCGGGGAGCTCGTTCGTCCACTCCAACGCCATGAAGACCCTGCTCCTCGTCGCCAGCCTCGCCTTTGGTGCCGTCGCCGTCGCCGGCGGCGTCCAGAGCTACCTCCGCTCCGATGCGGCCAACGCGCAGGTGAGCTTCCACGCCGACGGCACGCGCCGCAACTCGACCGAGTACATCGACGGCCAAAAGCACGGGCTTTCCGAGCAATGGCACCGCGACGGCAAGCTCGAATGGCAGGGTCACTTCGCTCAAGGCCTGCGCACGGGCGAGTGGCGCTTTTGGAACGAGGCCGGCGAGCTCGACTCCGAGCGCAGCGGCACCTACGCGGAAGGTCGGCGCATCGCGCCGCTCGCGCAGTAGCGCGTGCTCCCACGCAACGCGCTCAACCCAGCGCGGACGCGTAGTGCCGGAAGCTGCGGCGCCACCACGCGAACACGCCCAGCCCGAGCAGGAAGATCCACAGCGTGTGGGCCGCGGCCTCGAGCGGGCTGATGCGGCCGAGCACGAAGGCCGCCGGCAGGGACGACAACGCGGCCACGGGCACGAGCGAAGTGAGCAGCTGCCGCATGCGCAGCGGAAACACCTCCACGGGGCGATCCGCGAGCGTCATCGTCACCTCCCACGCCAAGTTCGAGAGGTCGGAGTTCACCGCGCGAAACTCGGCGATCGTGAAGCCCACGCTGAGCGCCGTGCGCGCCCAGAACGCCAGTGCGAGTGCCCACGCGAGCTTGAGCAGTCCCAGCGGCGCGAGAGCGAGCGGAATGTCCCATAGCGCGAACAGGAGCCAGCTCAGGGCCATCGCTCCGTTGACGCAGGCCTCGAGGCTGAAGCGCTGGAAGAAGTAGACGAACACGCTCGCGCCGGGCCGCAGGCGCAGCGAGTCGAGCACGCCGTCCTTCAGCTCGCGGCCGAAGTGCCAGCACTGGCCGAGCCAGATCATCCAGAACGCATCCGAGAGAAACAGGAACCCCAAGAAAACGCGCACCTCCGCGCGGCTCCAGCCCGCGAGCGAGTCCGTGTGCGAGAAGAGGATCTCGAAAGTCGCGATGTGAACGAGGTACCACGCCGTGTCCATCACGACCTGCGTCAGAAATTCGACGCGGAACTGCGACTTGCGGATGACGCCAACGCGCGCGAACTCGCGCGCCAGTCGCAGGTGATGGAAGAACGCGTTCATCGCTCACACTCCCGCGCCGATGTGACGGCGCAGGCCACGGCGCCACAGCAATTGGCGCAGCAGCTCGAGCGCAACGACCCACGCGAGCAGCACGCATACGCCGCGCAGGAACTCCTGCGTCCCGAGCCGACCGAGGAACAACTCGCCCGGCGCACTGACCGCCCAGTAAGGAAACATCCAGCGCAGCGCGCCCGCGAGCGACTGCGGCATCGCGGAGACGGGCACGAGCACGCCTGCCGCGAAGCTGAACACAAAGCTCGCCATCGCCGACAGCGTCCACACGACCTCGAGCCAGAACGCGAGCACATTGACGAGAAAACACATGAGAAACGCGCAGTAGCTGCCGAGCAGCACGAGCACGAAGGCCTGCAGCGCGGCGCTCGCGCTCGCGACGCGCGGCCACCACTGAGGGAACAGGAGCGATCCGACCACCCACAGGAACGCGACCACGCTCGACTGCACGGCGAGATGCTGCGCGAAACGCCCGAGCGCGAGCACGAAGAAGCGCACGGGCATCGTCAGGTACTTCGTGACATAGCCTTGAAAGATCTGGTCGGCAAGGTCGAGGCCGCGCTGGTGGAACAGCAGCTTCTCGAAGCTCGCCGCGAGGATCAGGTACGCGACGAGCGCCGGGAAGTCGAAGCCACCGAAGCGCGCCTCGGGCGTCACGAGAATCGCGCGGTACACGAAGATCATCACCAGCGGTCGCCACAGGCTGCGCATCAACTCGCGCACCACGAAGCCCGCGCGCCACGCGGTCACCTTGCGCAGCTCGTAGGCGAACGCCACACCTAGCAGACGCAGGTCGCGCGCGATCGAGCTCGAGGGCGCCGCCGTGCTCAAGCCCCGCCCTCGCGCTGCTGGAAGATCTGCCGGATGATCATGTCGAGCGGGTGGTGCTCGATCGACAGGTCGCGGATCGCGAAGCGCTCGAACAGGAACGGCACGAAGCGCTGCACGGCCGGAGCCGGAACGCTGAACAGCAGCGTCAGCGGAGCCGCGCGCTCGAGGCGCGCGCCGAACGGCTCGAGCAGCGGCTCGAACGCGGCGTCCCAGCCGGGCGAGCTGGGCTCGAGGTGCACTTCGATCGCACGCCGCTCGTAGGTGCGCGCCTTCAAGTCGACCAGCCCGCCGTCGAACAGCACGCGCCCCTGCCGCAGGATCACGAGCCGCCGACAGGTCTCCTCGATGTCCTCCATGTCGTGGCTCGTGAGCACGATCGTCACGCCGCGCGCGCGATTGATCTCGACCAAGTAGCGGCGGATCGTTTCGCGCGACACGAGGTCGAGCCCGATCGTCGGCTCGTCGAGGAACACCACATCCGGCTCGTGCAGGAACGCGCCGATGATCTCCATCTTCATGCGCTCGCCGAGCGAGAGGTTGCGCAGCTGGCGCTGGAGCATGTCGGTGACCTGAAGACGCTCGGCCGACTCGCGCAGGCGCAGCTCGAAGTCGGACCTCGGCACCGAGTAGATCTCGCGCAGCAACCGGAACGAATCGATCGCGGGCAGGTCCCACCACAGCTGCGAGCGCTGCCCCATCACCATCGAGAGTCGACGCTTGTGCTCGTCGCGGAGCGCGAAGCTGTCGCAGCCGAACATGCGCGCGCTGCCCGACGAGACGGGCGTGATGCCGCTGACGCACTTCAAGAGCGTCGTCTTGCCGGCGCCGTTCGCTCCGATCAGGCCGAGAAACTCGCCGCGCCGAATCTCGAGTTCGATGCCCTCGAGCGCCGCGACCTCCGTCCACTCGCGCGCGAACAGATTCACGAAGAAGCCGCCGAACCCCTCGCGACGCTTCCATGTGCGGAAGCGCTTGCCCGCGCCGCGCATCTCGATCAGGACTTCGCTCACGGCGCGATTGTGCCCTGTGGACACGGCGCGATCCACGGCGGCGGAGGCTACTTCTCGTACATGTACACGCCGGCCTGCCCGGGAGTCTCATCGATCGACACGCGCAGCCGCAACATGTCGAGATCGGCGAAGCGCGCGGCGATGCGCCGGTGCAGCTCGCGGCCGAACCATGTCGCGAGGTTCTCGGAGCTCGTGTTGTTGATCGGCAGCACGATCACGTCGCTCGTCGGAGCCGCATAGTAGAGTTCGCGGTAGCGCACTTCGGTCACTCCGTCCGCGCGCTGCGCGTAGGTGAGCACCGAATGCTCGCCCGGCACGAGCCAGTGCTCGTCGAGTTCGTCGCACAGCGCGCGCACCACCGGCTTGATCTCGGTGAAGTCGAGCACGAGGCCAAAGCGCGTCAAGCGCGCCTCGACCTCGCACCGCACGCGGTAGTTGTGGCCGTGCAGGCGCTCGGAAGTGCCGTCGGGGAAGATCAGGAAGTGCGCGGCGGAGAACTTGAAGTACTCCTTCGCGATGGTGATGGACCAGCGTTCCATGGGGACGCGGCGAGGATAGCGCCCGCGAGGGGCGCCGCCGCCCATGGAACCGCGCGCCGGGGTGTTCCCGCTTGGGAACGGCGCGAGTGGCCCCTGCACGGCAGCCCACAAGTGCCCCGACCGCACAGGTCGATCTCCACTCTCCCCCCATGCAATCCGCCGCCCCCCGCCTTGCCTCCGCGCTGCCCCGGCTCGCGCTAGCCCTGCTCGGGCTCGGCGCGCTCGCGGGCGTGATCGTACCGCGCGTGGAGGCGCGCCGTGCCCATGCGCGCGACCTAGAGCGGGTGCGCACGATGGAGCGCGTGCGAACCGTGCTCGAGCGCTACCGCCGCGTCCACGGCGACTACCCGCCCTCTCGCTGCGAGTGGTCGACCTCGCTGGACGCCGACTTCCTCGGCGCGCTCGTCGAGCAGGGTCTGCTCGACAGCGCGCCGCGCGACCCGCGCAACGAGCCTGCCTTCCACTACGCCTACGCGCGCTACGAAGCCGGAGCCCACGGCTGCGTGGGCTCTGGCCCCTACTTCGTGCTCGCGGTGACGGCCTTCGAGGATGAGCGGTTCGCAGCACGCCACACGGGATGGTTCAAGTGCATGGCGCGCAGCTGGAACAGCGAATTCGCCTATGTCACGGGCGGCGGCGCGGCGCTCGAGTGAGCGCGCGGCATCGCTCGCGTTGCTATCGTCGCGCCCCGTGAGCCTCGCCACCCGCACGGTCCGACCGACGCGACTCGGGATCGACTTCGAAGTCCTCGCGGGCGATGCGATCATCGGGCCGGCGATCGAGCGCGGCTCCTGGGCGGACCACGAAACGGACCTGATGCTCGCGCACCTGCGGCCGGGCATGCGCCTGCTCGACCTGGGCGCGAACATCGGCTGGTTCAGCGCTGCGGCCGTGCTTGCGGGCTGCGAGGTCCACGCCTTCGAGCCCGTGCCCGAGATTGCCGAGGTCTGCGAGCGCAATGTCGCTCGCGCCATGGCGGCCGGCACGGGCCGCTGCACGGTGCACCGCGTCGCGGCGGGAGCGACGCGCTCTCGCGCGCGCATCGCGCTCGATCCGCGCAACTTCGGGGACAACCGCGTGCTCGATGGCGCGGCTCCGGCGGACATGCGTGCGGCGCGAGAGCTCGAGATCGAGATCGCGCCCGTCGACGCGCTACTGCCCGACCTGTTCGTCCGCGACGGCATCGACTTCGCCAAGATCGACACGCAGGGATCGGAGTGGCTCGCGCTGCAGGGCATGCGCGCGACGCTCGAGCGCAGCCCGCGCATGGCGCTGCTGATGGAGTTCTGGCCCTACGCGCTGCGCGGAGCCAAGCCCGAGGAACTGCTGCAGTTCCTCGTCGCGCAGGGCTTCACGCTCGGCAAGGCGACCGAGGCGCCGTTCCCGATGAGCGCGGAGCGCATCCTCGCGCAGGTCTCGCGCCGCGATCCGGTCAAGGGCGGCATCGACCTGTGGGGCACGCGCGGCGCGCCCTTCCATGTGCTCGGCCTGAAGGCCCGCTTGCACGGCCTCGTGCGCAGCCTCAAGGAAGACGGAAGATGACGCTGGTCGACTTCCACCTGCACCTCTTCTCGCGGCCCTACTTCGACGCGCTCGCGGCGCTCTCGCCGCTGCCGGGAACTCCCTCGGAGCGTCTCGCCCAAGCAGCGGCGAAAGCGCAGATCGAGCTGCCGCCGACGGAGCTCGCGACGCATGTGGCGCGTTGGATCGCGGAGTTCGACGCGCACGGCGTCGAGCACGCCGCGGCCTTCGCCAGCGCCCCCGAAGAAGTCCCCTCGCTCGCGGCAGCCGCCGTGCTCGCCAAGGGCCGCATCACGCCGTTCGCGCTCGTGAATCCCAAGGCGGAAGGAGCGGCCGAGCGCACGCGCACGCTGCTCGAGTCGAAGGGCTTCCGCGGCGTACTGCTGTTCCCGGCCCTCCATCACTACGAGCTCTCCGCGCCCGAGTGCCGCGAGCTCCTCGGCGTGCTCGACGCTCACAGCGCGATCGCCTATGTCCACTGCGGGGCGCTCGTCGTCAAGCTGCGCGACCTGCTCGGCATCCCGCGCACGATGGACGAGCGCTTCGCCTCGCCCCTGCATGTGCTCGCGGCCGCGCGCGACTTTCCCAACGCGCGCTTCGTGATCCCCCACTTCGGCGCCGGCCGCTTCCACGAGACGCTCACCGCCGGAGCGCAGTGCGCCAATGTCTTCGTCGACACCTCCTCGTCGAACAGCTGGCTCGCGCAGCACCCCGACAAGCTCACCCTGCGCGATGTCTTTGCGCGCACGCTCGACGCGTTCGGACCCGAACGAGTGCTGTTCGGCACCGACTCCAACACCTTCCCCGCCGGCTGGCGCCGCGAGCGCCACGAGGAGCAGCGCGCCATCGTCGCGTCACTGTCCCCCGCCGCCATTGGCCCGATTTTCCGCGCAAACGCGCTGCGCCTGCTCGGGCGCCCGTAACCGCAGGGGGGAACTTCAGTTGGGGACTGAAGTCTCGTCGATGCGCGGCATCTGACCGCGCAGGACGGAGTTGTCGCTGAAGAGCGCGCGCTGGTCGATCACGGGCGTGGCGAGCAATGCGGGCACATCGATCTGCCCCGACTGCGCGTAGGCGTCGAGGGCGTTCTGCCACGTGACCTGCTCGACCCATGCGGGGTCGATTCCGCGCTGCAACATGAGCGCGGCGGTCTTGGGCACGGAGAGGGGGTCGGAAATGCCCCAGTCGGCGGAGCTGTCGACGATGATCCGCTCGGGCCCGTACTTGCGCACGATTTCGACCATGCGCTCGGAGCCCATCTTCGTGTGCGGGTAGATCGTGAACGCGGCCCACGCGCCCGCATCGAGGACGTCTTGAACGGTCTCCTCGTTGTTGTGATCGATGACGAGCTTCGCCATCGGCTGGCCGCACTCCTTCGCGACGGCGAGCGAGCGCTGGATGCCGCGCTTCTTGTCGCGGTGCGGCGAATGCACCATCACGACCATGTCGTGCTTCACGGCGAGAGCGAGCTGAGCGACGTAAGCGAACTCCTCCGCGGCCGAGATTTCGTCGTAGCCGATCTCACCCACCGCGACGACGCCTTCCTTGAGAACGAAGCGCTCGAGCACCGCGAGCACGTCCTTGGCGAGCGCCTCGTTGTTCGCTTCTTTCGAGTTGAGCCCGATGCAGCAGTAGTGCGCGATGCCGAACTGGCTGGCGCGGAAGCGCTCCCAGCCGAGGATCTGCGAGAAGTAGTCGACGAACGCGCCGAGCGTGGTGCGCGGCTGGCCGATCCAGAAGGCCGGCTCGATCACCGCGCGGACGCCGGCCTTCGACATGGCCTCGTAGTCGTCCGTCGTGCGGCTGATCATGTGGATGTGCGGATCGAAGAAGCGCATCTCTAGCTGACTCCGTGCAAGTTCGGATCGAGGGCGGCGAAGGCGCCCGAGTCGTGGGCGCCGCCGAGCGCCGCGACGAGGGTCGCGTGAACGAGCGGGTCTCTCTCGAGCCCCTGCAGCGACGCAAGGCGCTCGCGGGCACCCGCGCGCGTAAGACCGAGCACGGCGCCCGCGCGCCCGCGCGGCGGACCGCTGCGCAGCTCGAGCTCGAGCGAAGCCAGCCCGCGCTCGCCGCCGAATGTGCCGAGGCACATCCACAACTCCGGATTGACGGGACGCCCCGCGCTGCGGCGCTCTTCCGCGAGATCGAGCGCCATGCGCGCGAGCTCGGCGTCGAGCCTGCGGTCGATGCCGCCGACGCGCCACAGCGGAGCCTCGACGAACAGCGCCTTGATCACGGCCTGCCGCCAAGCGAGCGCGTCGAAGTGCCGGGCGGGATAGGGCGTGTCGCAGCAGGCCGATTCGTACACGGACCTCATGCTCGAGCGCGCGCCTTCGCCGGCGCGCCACAGGAAGCGCTCGGGCCCGGGCAGGTGCGCGAGCAGCTTGTAGCCGGCGCACAACTCGCCGATGTCCGCGTAGCGGAAGAGCTCCTCGATCGCCGCGACCGCCGCGGGCTGCGCCAGATCCGCGCGCGAAAGCACGAGCGCCACGCGCAGCGCTTCCAGCGTCGTCCAGCGCTCCGGGCTCCAGCCCGGCAGCGCCGCGGCCGACGCCCGCAGCTCGTCCGCACTCGGCGCGAGCAGGCCGCGCGGCGCGAAGCGGCTGGCCATGGAAAAAAGCGCGCAGAAACGCTCGTTCGACGCGCCGCGAGCGATCTCGCCGCGAGCCGATTCGAACCAGCGCGCTCCGTCCGGGGACAGGCGGCGCGCCAGCATGTCGAGCAGCGTGGGCAGCGTCTTCATCGTGCGTCGGTACGCGCGTCGGGGAGTCCGAGATCGAGCGCCATGGCCGCGTACGCCGTCGAGGCGAGGATGTCGTAGCGCGAGTGCAGGAAGTCGCTCGTCGAGCCATCGTCGTACTGGCACTTCACGAGGTGCGGGCGCAGCTTGGCGTGCCAAGCCTCGCGCTCGGTCGCCGGCAACTCGTTGATCGCGAGCGCCGCGTAGTAGTGTCCGAAGAAATAGAAGTAGCCCGCGTTGGCGTAGTACGCCTCGTGCGGCACGGGTCGCATGCGTGCGACGTCGAGGAAGCGGTGGTGCTCCATGAAGAAGCCCAGCCCCTCGCGAATCTTCTCGTCGGTGACGAACTTGATGCCGCAGCGCCGCAGCGCCCAGTTGCAGATCTGGATGCGTCCGAGCGAGCCCTTGACGCTGTTGATGCTCTCCCCGACGCCAGCGCGTGGAATCGGGTTGAGGTCGTACTCGTAGGCGCCGTTCGGCAGCGCGCAGCCCGCGATGTAGGCAACTGCGCGCTCGCGCACCTTGGGGTCCGCGAACCAGCCACGCTTCTGCGCGTCGGCGAGCGCCGGCACGACCGTCGCGGTGGCGAAGCTCGTCGCCCACTTGGGCCGGTTGGTGAACGGCGGATCGTCGTAGTAGCCCCAGCCGCCGTCGGGAACCTGACTGCGCTCGAGGATCTCCATGAAGGCGCGGCCGCGCGCGTCGATCTTGCGCTGCCACTCTTGCGCGGCGAAGCGCGGGTCGTCGAGCGCGTCGAGCGCGCACACGACGCCGTACAGTGACGGCCACATGTAGTCTACATCCCAGTCGCTTCCGCGGGCCGGAAGGCGCGTCGTGCACAACCACTCCATGCCGCGCTCGAGCGCGCGCCGCCGCTCGGGCGTCTCGTCGCACTGCATCAGCGACATCAGCGTCAGCTCGACCGCGCCGAGCTGCCATGTGTAGTAGGTTTCGGGGTTGAAGCCGAGCTCCATCACGCTGTCGGGCGCGCTGCCGCACCACGAACCGTCGGGATTCTGCGAGCTGGTGATGAACGCGAGCGAACGCTCGAGCGACGCGAGCGCCTGCTCCTGCGTCATCGTCTCGGGGACATCCTTCGCCGCTCGCAGCTCGCGCTCGGACTTGGGCTGCGGATCCTGCGCGAGGACTGCCAGCGCGAGGAGAGTGAGCACGGCCTAGTCGCCCTTCGCGTCGCCGTCGTCGTCCGGGCGCTCGAGTTCCGCCACGGCCCAGCGCTTGCGTGCGAGCTCCATGCGCAGCCCCAGCTCCTTGCGCACGAGCGCGAACTCGGCGTCGCGCACCTCGGCCTCCGCGTCGCGCAGCTTCTTCTCGTGCTCGCGCTCGCGGCGCGGCATGTCGACCGTCTTCAGGTCGTTGAACTCGGCCTGCGCGAGCTCGAGGCCGCGCGTCGCGAATTCCACGCGACGGCGGTGGCGCGTCAGCACGAGCTCCTTCGTGTCCGTCGCGAACTGATCCTTGGCGTAGGTTGCCTCCATCTCGCGCAGCTCCTGCTCGGCTTCGAGCTTGCCCTGCGTGCTGCGGTCGAGGTCGAGCTGCTTGTCGGCGATCTCGCGCGGCAGCTTGGTGCGGAAGTGCTCCATCGCACGGCGCGTCTCATCGAGCTCGCGGCGCGCCTCGTCGAGCTTGCGCTTGCACTCCTGCGTCTCGCGCTCGCCCTCCATGCTGGCGAGCTCGAGTTCCATGCGCGCGAGTTCGAGCTCGTGGGCTCGCTTCTCCGCCTTGCGAGCCTTGGCGCGCGCCTTGGCTTCCGCGGACGCCGGGGCCTCGCCCTTCGTCTCGGCCGACTTGTCCACGGGCTGCCCCTCGACCATCGGCACGACGGCGGGCTTCCCGGCCTCGGCCGGAGTCGCCTCGCAGGGGGCCGACACGGTCTCCCTGGTCTCCTCGGCGACGAGGATGCACGACGGGAGCAGAACGGGGAGCGCGAGCAGCGCGGCGAGGCGCGCGAGGGCAGCGGTGGACATCGGGGCGAAGCTCCGAGCAGGTGGAAAGCGCGGCAGGAATCGGCCGCAGAGGGTCAACATGATGTCGCGCGAGCCGCTCCGCGGAAAGGGGTAGCCGCAATCGGGGTCGGCTTCGCCGCCTCGAGCGCCGCGCTCGGCCTTCGACAAGCACCGCGGAGCTCCGATAGGCTCTCCGCCTCGCTTTCTTCAGGAGCCCCGCACCCATGACCCACGGCACCTTCCGCACTCCCCCGCCGATCAACGAGCCCGTGCGCGCCTACGCGCCGAAGAGCCCCGAGCGCGCGAGCCTCAAGGCCGAGCTCGCCCGCATGGCGAGCGGCGAGATCGAGATCCCGCTGGTCATCGGCGGGCGGGAAATCCGCACTGGCGACTTCGAGACGATCTCGATGCCGCACGAGCACCGCCGCGTACTCGGACGCGCGCACCGTGCGAGCCCTGCACATGTGCAGCAGGCGATCGACGCGGCCTCGGCCGCCAAGCGCGAGTGGGAGCGCATGCCGTGGGAAGAGCGCGCGGCGATCTTCCTGCGGGTCGGCGAGCTGCTCGCCGGCCCGTGGCGCGATCGCATCAACGCCTCGACCATGCTCGGGCAGTCGAAGACCGTGCACCAAGCCGAGATCGACTCCGCCTGCGAGACGATCGACTTCATGCGCTTCAACGTGCACTTCATGGAGCGTCTCTACTCCGAGCAGCCGCAGTCGGCCCCGGGCGTGTGGAATCGCCTCGAGCACCGTCCGCTCGATGGCTATGTGTTCGCGGTCAGCCCGTTCAACTTCACCTCGATCGCAGCGAACCTCGCCAGCGCTCCGGCGATGCTCGGCAACACCGTCGTGTGGAAGCCCGCGAGCACGTCGATCCTCTCGAACTGGTGGCTGATGAAGCTCTACGAGGCCGCGGGCCTGCCGCCGGGCGTGATCAACTTCGTCCCCGGACAGGGCGCGACGGTCGGCACGGCCGGTATCGCCGACAAGCGCCTCGCGGGCGTGCACTTCACCGGTTCGACGGGCGTGTTCAACGGCATCTGGAGCACCATCGGCAACAACATCGCGCGCTACGGCCAGTATCCGCGCCTCGTCGGCGAGACCGGCGGCAAGGACTTCGTGTTCGTGCACGCCTCGGCCGAGCTCGATGTCGCAGCCGTGGCGCTCGTGCGCGGCGCCTTCGAGTACCAAGGGCAGAAGTGCTCGGCCGCGAGCCGCGCCTATGTTCCGCGCTCGCTGTGGCCGAAGCTGAAAGGGCGCATGGGCGAGCTGCTCGCCTCCGTGAAAACGGGCGATGTGTGCGACTTCACGAACTTCATGGGCGCCGTCATCGACCAGCGTTCCTACGCCAAGCTGAAGAGCGCCATCGACGGCGCGCGCGCGTCGAGCGGCGCGAAGATCGCCTTCGGCGGCAAGTGCGACGACTCCAAGGGCTGGTTCATCGAGCCGACCGTCATCGAGGCCGTCGATCCGCGCTACGACACCATGTGCACGGAGCTCTTCGGGCCGGTGCTGACGATCCATGTCTACGACGACGCGAAGTTCGCGGAGACGCTCGAGCTCTGCAACACGACGAGCGAGTACGCGCTCACCGGGGCGATCCTCGCCAACGACCGCGCCGCGGTGCGCGCTGCGGTCGACGCGCTGCGCTTCTCCGCCGGGAACTTCTACATCAACGACAAGCCCACCGGCGCCATCGTCGGCCAGCAGCCCTTCGGCGGCTCGCGCGCCTCGGGCACCAACGACAAGGCGGGCTCGATCCTGAACCTCCTGCGCTGGGTCACGCCGCGCACGATCAAGGAGACCTTCGTGCCTCCCACCGACTGGCGCTACCCGTTCCTCGCCGAGAGCTGAGCGCCCAGCCCCCTCCGCGCGCGAGCGCTCCGCGAGCCCGTGTCCGCCTCGCGCGGGCGCGGGCTCACGCCATTTTTTTCTCACCCCCGCCCACCGTTTGGACCGACAAAACGCGCCCGCAACTTGACCGGCCCGGCCAAGCGGGGACTACTTGCAAGTCGCAGATCCCTGCGGATCGCACCCTCAGCCATGGGGGAGACTCGAACCTCGCAATGGCATCGACGGCCAGCCGGACGGCCCTCCGCGCTGGTCACCGACTCCGGGGCCCGTGCCGCAAGGGACGGGGGCCCGGGCAAGCCGCGATGTGGGACTCGCGGCTTGCTCTCTTTTTGTCGGCACTCCACACTCCCGCCCATGGTGGTGCTGCTCTTCGCGACGCTGGACACCAAGGGTGTCGAAGCGGCCTTCGTTCGAGACCGCTTGCGCGAGCTCGGGGTCGAGACGCGCCTCGTCGACTGCGGAACGCTGCAGCCGCCGGCGGTGGCGCCCGATGTGAGCCGCGAAGCGGTACTCGCGGCCGCGGGCACGACGCTCGAAGCCGTGCGCTCGAAGGACGATCGCGCGCACGCCGTTCAAGCGGCGGCGCGCGGCGCGCGCGCGCTCGCGCTCGACCTGCACGCGCGCGGCGAGCTCGGCGGCGTGCTCGGTCTCGGCGGCTCCGCGGGGACGACCATCGGCACCGAGGCGATGCGCGCGTTGCCCATCGGCGTGCCCAAGCTGATGGTCTCCACGCTGGCGTCGGGGAATGTGCGGTCCTACATCGGCGACAAGGACATCGTCATGTTGAACAGCGTCGTCGACGTGCTCGGCATCAACCGTGTCAGCCGCCGCGTGCTGTCGCAGGCCGCGCACGCGATGGCGGGCATGGTGCGCTTCGCGCGCTTGGCTACTGCCACGCACGACAAGCCGATCGTGGCTGCGACGATGTTCGGCGTGACGACGCCGTGCGTGCAGCGCGCGAAGGAAGTGCTAGAAGCGGCGGGCTGCGAAGTACTCGTGTTCCACGCCACGGGCACGGGCGGGCAAGCGATGGAGTCGCTCGTGCGCGACGGACTCGTGCAGGGCGTGCTCGACCTGACGACGACGGAGCTCGCCGACGAGCTTTTCGGCGGCGTGCTGTCCGCGGGCCCCGAGCGCATGTCGGCCGCGGCGCGGGCGGGCGTTCCGACCGTCGCCAGCGTCGGAGCGACGGACATGGTCAACTTCCTCGCGCTCGATACGGTTCCGGCTCCTTTCCGCGCGCGCAAGCTGCACCGCCACAACGACCATGTGACCTTGATGCGCACCACGCCCGAAGAGAACCACGCTCTCGGCCGCGAGATCGCGCGCAAGCTCGTCGCGAGTCGCGGCCCGGCGCGGCTGTTTTTTCCGCTGCGCGGCGTGAGCGCCCTCGACTGCGCCGGCAAGCCCTTCGACGATCCGGCTGCGCGCGCGGCGCTGCTCGCTGGCCTGCACTCCAGTTCACCGGCGATTTCGATCACCGAGCTCGACCTGCACATCAACGATGCACCGTTCGCCGAGCGCTGCGCGCGCGAGCTGCTCGCGCTGATGGGCCTTGCTTCCACCACGGACTGAGAGACTCCCGATGACCTGCGAACACTGCCTGCGCTTCGTAACTTCCGCCGACGCGCAGGTGGAGGTACTGCCTTGGGGCCCCCACGAGTGGCTCGCGCGGCCCGGCCTCGTCGACGCCGAGCGACTGCAGCTCGTGCGCGTGACCATGCCGCCCGGCTGCGCCCACCGCTTTCACCGCCATCCGTGCTTCGAGGAGCTGCTGTACGTGATCTCTGGTCGCATCGAGCAGTGGGTAGGCCGCGAGAAGCGCGTCCTCGGTCCGGGCGAGGTCGCGCATGTCCCCAAGGACGAGATCCACGGCTCGTACAACATTTTCGACGAGCCCGCCGTATTCCTCGCGATCCTCTCCGAGAACCGCTTCGACGGCCCGGCCGTGATCGATGTCTCCGAGGACGAGCCGTGGAAGTCCCTGCGCGAGCGCGCTTGAGTCAGCGCCGACGCAGCACGACATAGTCCTGCCAGCCGTCCGGGGCTTCGAGGATCTCGACGACATCGAACGCGCGGGTCCAAGCGCGCTCGACGTACTCTCGGGTCAGGAAGGTCGTGCCGAGCTCGCTCGCGTCCTCGTGGCGTGCCCACTGCGCGTTCTCGGGATGCGCGGACTCGAACGGCTTCGAGATGAAGTACAGCGAGCCCTCCTCGCGCAAGCGCGGCAGCTCCTCCTGCAGGTCCTCCGGCTTCGGCGAGCCGCCCGGCGCCTCGCCCGCGGTCCAACGCTCGACGACGCGCGCACCCAAGTATGTCGCGACCAGCGCGCCGCCGGGGCGCAGCAGGCGCGCCGCCTCGTCGATCCACGCGAGCTGCGCCGCGGGCACGAGCCGCTGGAACAAATCGGGCACGATCACGGCGTCGAATGCACCCTCGCGCAGTCCACAGGGACCGGCAGGATTGACCTGCAAGAAACGCGCGAACGAGAGTTGCTCGCGGCACCAAGCAACGCCGTCGGGGTCGATTTCGAGGCCCGTGAACACACCGGTCGCCGCGTAGCGCCCGAAATAGCGCAGCACACGCCCGCAGGAAATCCCGACTTCGATCAACTTGGCGGTCTCCGCGGCCACGCCGCAGCGCTCGAGCCCCTGCACGCAGCGACGCCAGTCGACGGCACCGCTGCGCACGAACGAACGCGGCGCCGCATCCGCGCCGGAGCAGCGCTCGAGCAAGTGCGGCGGCGGGACCTCGAACCAGGACGCGCGCAGGCTCTCGTACTCGTCGGGGCCATGCCACGCGAGCCAGATCCAGAACTCTGGATTGGTGATCGAGCCATATCCGGTGCGCAGGTCCTCGCGCGACTCCCAGATGCGCGTGGCGGCGGCGAAGATGGCGTCGACGCGCGCGTCCGAACAGGCCGGAAGCCGACCGCTCGCTCCCGAATCCGCCGTCGTCATCTGGTACATGCTAGCGCCTCCTGAGGACGACATAGTCCTGCCAGTCGTCGGGCGACGGATAGTGCGCGACCAGCGCGAAGTGCTGCAGCCATTCGCGCATGATGAAGGCGCGCGTCACAAAAACATTTCCATACTGCGCCCGGTCGAGTCGCTCCCAGTGCTGCATGTTCTCCTGATGCGGCGTGCCGAACTCGCCGAAGGCGAAGAACAGGATACCCTCGGCTTCGAGCCGCGGCAGGTCGGCGCGCAGCTGCTCGGGCGAGGGGGCCTCCGAAGGGGTCTCTCCCGCGAGCCAGCGCTCGACGGCCCGCTCGCCGTGGTACGTGATGACCGCCAGCCCGCCCGGGCGCAGCAGCCGGGCGAACTCGGCCAGCCAAGCGCGCTGAGACTCCAGCGGCAGGTGCGAGAACACGGAGTAGGTGTAGAGCGCGTCGAAGCCGCCGCGGGGCAGGGCCATCGGAGGCAGCAACGGAATGGACGCAAACTCGGCGAAGTCGAGGTTCTCGCGACACCACGCGATCGGCGTCGGATCCACGTCGACTCCCATGAAGCGACTCGCCACCGCGTAGCGCGCGAAGTGGCGCAGGAGGCGCCCGCAGCCGCAGCCGAAATCGAGCACCGAGGCGCCTTCGAACTTGAAGCCCGCGGCCTGCAGCACGACGACCATGCGCCGCCAGTCCACGATGCCCCCCTCGCGAAACGCCGTCTGCACCGTCGAGTCGCCGCCGACACGCTCGACCAAGTACATCGGCGGCCAAGGGAAGTCGGCCGCGGCCAGCTCGGGATACTCGGCGTGCGCGTGCCAGCGCAGCCAAGCCCAGTACTCCGGGTTGGTGATCGACCCGTACAACGCGCGCAGGTCCCCGCGCTCGCTCCACACGGCCTCCGCACCGCGCAGCAGCGCGTGGAGACGGGGATGCGGCGTCGCGGGGAGCGTCGCCGCGGTGGAGGGTCGGGCGTCGTCGGGGGACATCGAGGGGGCCTGCGGCGGAGAGCAGGCTCACTCTAGCACTCGCGCGCCCTCAAAATCTTCTCACCATCGCGCGCAGACGCTACGAGGTCCCGCGAGGCGTGCGTCATGACAGCCACATCATGCGCGGGCTTCGAGCGCCAGAACTACAGGACGACGCCGACGCGCGGACCTGCGAGTCCGAGCTCCGTGTCGCTGCCGCCCCCATCCGTGCGCGAACTGCAGAGTGCCGATGCCGGCCTGCAATCGCAGGTAGCCGAACGGACGCGCGACGAGCAGCGCTTCGGCGCGCGTCAGCGTGGATTCGCTGCCCATCGCCAGGTCGAAGCCCACGCGCCAGTCGAGCCAGTCGAGGATCGGGCCCTGCAACGCGGCGGAAAGAGCGAGCGCCGTGAAGTCGAGATCCGCGCGCGCGTGGTCCATGTTGCCAAAGAGGTCGAGCTGCGCGCCGATGCCCGCGACGCCGAGGCCGGTCTCGAGCGTGACAGGCTCGAGCGGCACCCGCACGCCGAGCAGGAAGGACACGCAGCGCAGCTCGAAGTCTCCGCGCCAGTCCGCGGGCCCGTCGATCACGGTGCCACCGAGCGAGATGCGCTGCCCGGCGCCGATGCTGCCCGTGTCCGACCCCTCCGCCCCGATCGCGCTCGCCGCGGCGTACATGCGCGGCCCATCGTCCGCCGAAGTGAAGGTCCCGCGCACTTCGAGACTGGGCAAGGTCGCGGAATCTCGCAGGTCAAAGGCCTCGTAGGGCACCGTGGAGCACGCCGCGAGCGAGCAGGCGCCCAGACAGGCGAGGCGGGCGGCGAGTGCGGTGAGACCCATCGAAATCTCATCGGCCCACGCGTGCAGGGACGCTCATTAGCCCATGTGGGCAGCAAGCCGCCGGGGCGCGCCCACGGGGGCGTGCTATCCTCCCTCTCGACCTTCTTCGAGAGACTCGCCCTTGGAAACCGCACTCCCCCGGCGCTCCGGGATCCGTCTGGATCCCGACATGAACATCTGCCAGACCGACCTTCCGCTGGACTGGTACCAGGAAGAGTTCAAGCCCTACGCGGAGGAGTACCAAGCGCTCCCCGACCGCCGCCCCGGCACGGTCCTGCCGTGGCTCGACCGCTACGCGCAGCCCGCGCTCGACCACTTCGGCGACGCGCTGTTGCTCGTGGCCCACTTCTACATGGGCGGCGAGATCGTCAAGCTCGTCGAGCGCTACGGCGGAGCCGTGTCCGACAGCTACCAGCTCGCTCTGCAGGCCGCGCGCAACCCGCACAAGAAGGTGATCGTCGAGTCGGCCGTGCACTTCATGGCCGAGTCGATCGCGATTCTCGCGCACGAGGACCAGTCCGTCTGGATCACCAATCCCAAGGCGGGCTGCACGATGGAGATGCTCGCCAAGGACTACATGGTCGAGCCCGTCGCGGAGCAGCTCGTCGAGCGCTATGGAGACGACTTGCTCGTCGTCGCGTACATGAACACGGGCGGACGCATCAAGGCGCTCGCCGGCCGCACGGGCGGAGCGGTGTGCACGAGCTCGAATGCACCGAAGATCGTCGAGTGGGCGCGCCGCAAGGGGAAGAAGATCCTGTTCGTCCCCGACCAGCACCTCGGCCGCAACACGGCCGCCAAGCTCGGCATGGACCTCTCGAAGGTCGTGGCGCTGCCCGACCCGCAGCTCGGCCGCGGCGGCTTCAAGGTCGACGACCGCACGGTGGCGGGCGGGCTCGCTGCGCTCGACCGCGCCGAGATGATCCTGTGGGGCAGCTTCTGCGGCGTGCACACGGTGTTCAGCCCGGCGCATGTCGAGTACTGGAAGCAGCGCGGCTACACCGTGCTCGTGCACCCCGAGTCGAAGCTCGAGGTCGTGCAGGCCGCCGATGGCAGCGGCTCGACCAACTTCCTCTGGGAAGCGCTGATGAAGGCGCCCTCGGGCTCCAAGCTCGCGATCGGAACCGAAGGCCACTTCGTGCGCAATGCGCGCGAGCAGGGCCGCCTGCGCGGCGTCGAGGTCGTGCACCTCGCCGACATTCCCGACCCGGCCTACGGCTCGATGGGCTGCGGCTGCGCGACCATGAGCCGCAACGACCCGCCCCACTTGGCCGGCATGCTCGACCTGCTGCGCAAGGGCAAGCCGCCCGCGATCAACCGCGTCTATGCGGGCGATGTGGTCGACGAGGAGAGCGGCGCGCTCGACCGACTCAAGGCGGACGAACGCCGCGAGCTCGTCCACAACGCGCGCCTCTCGCTGCAGCGCATGATCGACATCACCGAGACGGGCACGACGAGCGTCTAGAGGCCGAGGCGCGCGCGCACCTCGGCGAGCAGCGCGGCAGCGACATCCGGGTGCGCGGCGATCGTGTTGTCGGCCTCGGCCGGATCGGCCGCGAGGTCGAACAGCTGGTCCGTGCGCGTCGGCCGGTGCACATAGCGCCACTTCGATGTGTAGAGCACATGCACGGGACCGGGCGGATTCTTTTCGTGCTCGCGCTCGGGGCGCGAGGCGAGCGCGCCGTCGATCGGGTCGCCGAGCAGGTCCTGCGCACCCTGCGCCGCGAGCCCCGACCACGCCTTCGCCCCGGCGAACTTGACGGCGGTCGCGAGCATGTCGCGCAGCGAGACGGTGGCCGGCACGGAGCGCGGGCCGAGCTCGCGCGCGTGGAGCAGCGCGGGCACGAGCAGGTTCTCACGCGTCATCTCGCCATGTCCAAGCTCCGCCTTCTCGCCCAGCGCCTGGCCGTACACGCCGGCGACGACGAGCACGGCGCGCTCGCCCGCGGGCTTCTTCGCGAGCGCGTCGACGATGCGTCCGAGTGCCTCGTCCGCGGCCGCAAGGTCCGCCTCGTAGCGCCGGAACAGCTCGAGGAAGCGCCCGCCGTCGATGCGCGGCACTTGGAATTGCTTGTGGATCTGCGGCGCGTCGAGCTCGGGAAAGAGCATGCGCACGAGCGTCGTCTTCTGGAAACCGCCGTCGTTGAAGCGCTCCGGCGGCACCCCGAGCCCGGCGAGACGCGCCTCGAGCTCCGTCCCGCGGGGAAAGCGCTCGAGCTGCTCCGCGCTCGGCAGGTTCGGCTCGAGGCCGCCCTTCAAGTGCACCCACAGGAACACGCGCTCCCCGCCGTTGACCTCGATCCACTTCACAGCGCGCGCCGCCGCGGTCGCCGCATCGCGCGTGCCGCTCTCGGGCTCGTCGACATTCGCGAAGCCGCTCGGGATCCCGGTCGCCCCGCCAAGCCCGCGGTGCGAGAGGATCGCACCCGTGCGGTAGAGCTCGGCGGCGAGCAGCTCCGCGGCCGTGCGCGCGCCGTCCCGCGAGGTCCACGCCTTGGGCGAGCCGAGCTCGTTCGCTCCGTGCGCGCCCGGGTCGAGCGCCGTGAAGAGCGAGAGATGCGCGGCCGCCGACGCGGGCATCGGCGTGACCGTCCGCGCGAATGTCACACCTCCGCGCGCGAGCGCGTCGAGCCGCGGGGTCGTCGGTCGCATCCAGCCGCCGAACCCGGTCCAGTCCGGCCGCAGGGCCTCGATGGTGACCAGCACGATCGAGCGGCGCTCGACCGCGGGAGCCGCGGTGGCTTGCGTCTGGGCCAGCGCAGAGGAGGGGAGCAACAGGCAGGCGATGAGACGCAGGAGCATGGGGGCGCGCTCGAGGACGCAAGTCTAGGCCGAGCCCCCCATCGGTCGAGGCGCCGCCGGTACGGTTGAAGGAAATCCACTTTTCCTGCCCCACCCCGGCGGACACCTGCGGACTGGTACTTGGCCGCGTCAATCCGGCCGCCGTGCTCCCCACCCCGTCCCGGGATGCGCGGTGCTTGTCCAGCCCCCAGACTCACGGCCCCGAGCGTCGCCCCGCGCGACGAGCGGAGCCAAGTGTGACGCCCCCACGACCGGCCCCGCGGAGCCGGGCGTGCCGCTCCGACGCAATCCAGAGGTGTGCGGGCGGACGGGTCGCGGTGGCGCCTGGATGGGCGCGGCCGGCATGGATCCTGAGCCATGCCGGCCGCCTTTCTTTCCGGCGTCCCTAGGGGGCCCGGCACCGAGGCCTCGGGGCTGCGGCGGTTACCTTCTCCCCCCATGCGTGCGCTCCTCGCCCTCGCCCACACCGCCACGGCCGCACAGGTGCATCTGCGGCCTCTGTGGACCCAGTGGCTGGCGGGCGAGCCGCTCGAGCTCGGCGAGCGGCGCGTGACTCCGCCGCGCGCGCTCATCGAGCTGCTGCCAGAACTCTCCGCCCGCCTGCGCGCGATCGCGCGCGTCCATTCCGAACACCCTTCCGCCGACGGCTCGACGCGCCTGCTCGTCGAGCTCGCGGACGGGGCCACGGTCGAGAGCGTGCGCCTCGCGCGCGAAGCCCTGTGCATCTCCACTCAGGTGGGCTGCGCAGTCGGCTGCCGCTTCTGCAAGACCGGCGAGAGCGGACTGCTGCGCCAGCTCGCACCCCAGGAGCTGCTCGCGCAGGTCGCGCTCGCGCGCGAGCGCGGCCCGGTGAAGCGCGTCGTGCTGATGGGCATGGGCGAGCCGATGCACAACCTCGACAATGTGCTCGAGGCGCTGGTGTGGCTCGGCGGTCCCGGCCGACTTGCGCACAAGAACATCGTCTTCTCGACCGTCGGCGAGCCAGCGCTGTTCGAGCGCCTGCGCGGGCACTCCGTGCGGCCTGCGCTCGCGCTCTCGCTGCA
The DNA here is from genome assembly GCA_016872795.1 of Planctomycetota bacterium. Lineage (GTDB taxonomy): Bacteria > Planctomycetota > UBA1135 > UBA1135 > F1-120-MAGs118. The sequence goes on along the minus strand of VGYZ01000021.1, from coordinate 3,521 downwards.
CACCACCGACGCCGCGCTGCGCAGCGAGCTCCTGCCGCGCGCGCCGCGCGTCGACCCCGCGGAACTGCTCGCCGCCGCCTGCGACTACGCGGATGCGGTCACATGGCCGCTGCAGGTGCAGTGGACGCTGCTCGAAGGAATCAACGACTCGGATCACGAGGTCGAGCGCCTCGTCGCGCTCCTGCGCGGCCGTCGCGCCATGCTGAACCTCATTCCGTGGAACGAAGTCGAGGGCTTCGACTTCCGCCGACCCGATCCGCTGCGCGCACGCGACATGGTGCGCGCCTTCAAGGCCGGTGGCGTGTTCGCCACGATCCGTCGCAGCGGCGGGCAGGATGTCGAGGGCGCCTGCGGCCAGCTGCGCGCGCGCTCGCTTCCCGCGCGGCGGCGCGAAAAGTCCCCCTGAATGCGACGCGGGCCGCGCGAGATCGCTCGCACGGCCCGCGTCACGCTGCAGACAAGACCTAGCGCTTGGAGCGCGAGCCTTCGAGCTCCGTCACGAGCCGCTCGGCGCGGTACACGCTGCGCAGCGACTCGAGGATGCCGCGGCTGTCGACGGACACCGAGCGCGACTGCACATCGGAGTAGCCGTAGTTGCCCACCAAGCTCTGGATGTTGCCGTCGAAGATGAGCCCGACGACCTCGCCAGCGCGGTTGAACACAGGCGAGCCGGAGTTGCCGCCGATGATGTCGTGCGTGGAGACGAAGTTGAACGGCGTGTCGAGCGGGAGCGCGCCCTTGGCGTCGAGCCACGATTTCGGCAGCGCGTAGGCGGCCTCGCTCGCGCGCTCCTCGGCCTTGGAATAGGCGCCGCCGAAGGTCGTGAAAGGCCTGACTGCCCCGCCGTCTTGCTCGTAGCCCTTCACGGTGCCGTAGGAAAGGCGCAGCGTGAATGTCGCGTCGGGGTAGACCTTCTCGCCTTCGACGGCGAAGCGCGCCGCCGCGACCTTGGCGTAGCTCTCACGCTCGACGGAGGTGACCTCGTCCTCCCACTTCTTGCGCATCCGGCGCGAGAAGGGGTCGAGCACGCGCGCGAGCTCGATCATCGGATCCTTGCACGCGTCGACCGCGGGCTTGCCGCCCTCGACGAGGCGCTTGCGCTCGGCGATGTCGAACAGCTTGGTGCCCTTGACGCACTCCTCGGCGCGCGCGCGCGGCGAGCGACCCGCGAGTGCCGCCAGGACGATGGCGTCATTTCCGCCGAGCGTCTCGGCCATGTTCGAGAGCGCCATCTCGAGCCGCATCATCTCGAACTCGGGATAGAGCGGCGCGGGCGAGTAGATCGCGTTCTTGAGCGCGTCGAGGCCGGCGTCGCCATACTCCCGCAGGCGCTCGCCGCTCGGCTTCCCGAGCTCGTCGGCCAGACGCAGGATGTCCTTGGCGAAGGCGAAGGTCTCGGTGCCCAACGACAGCGCGCCCTGCCCCACCGCGCCGTAGCGCGGCGCGAGCAGCGCGGCGGTGGCCTGCGCCTGCGCGATCTTCTCCCACGCATCGCCCCACTTGGCCTGCCACTCGGGGTTCGCGGCCACCGCGGCGCGCAGCGCCTCCTCGGCCGCGCGCTTCTCCGCGAAGAGCTGCGGGTCGAGCAGGCCCGCGAGGCGTCCGACATAGACCTTGCGGCTGTTCTGCACGCTGAAGAGATCGCCGCGGGCGATGCGCGCGTTCTCCGCGCTGCGGCCCGAGAAGGTCTGCAGCCAAACTTCCGCGCGCATCAGGCGCGTCGTCGCGCGCGGCACGGCGAAGTCGCGCAGGTACTCGAGGTGCGCGACGCTGTTCAGGCGCTGCGTGCTGCCGGGGTGGCCCGCGACGAAGCACAGCTCGCCATCGGCCGCGCCGCTCGCGCTCCAGCGCAGGAAATTCTCGGCCTTGAGCGGCGCGCCGTTCTCATAGATGCGGAAGAAGGTCGCGTCGAGGCAGTAGCGCGGGTACTCGAAATTGTCGTTGTCGCCGCCGTAGAACGCGGACTGCGTCTCGGGCGCGAACACGAGCCGGACGTCCTCGAAGCGCTTGTACTCGTAGAGGTGGTAGCGAGCGCCCTGGTAGAGCGTCACGACCTCGCAGTGCAGGCCGCGTGCCGCCTTGGCCTCGTCCTCGATGCGCGTCTGCTCCTTGCGCTTCGCCGCGCCCGCCTCGGCGGTGCCGAGTCCCTTGGCCGCGCCTTCGATGCGCTCGGTGACGTTCGTGATCGTCCACAGCACGTCGAGGTGCAGATCGGGGCAAGCGATTTCGTCGGCGAGGTTCGGGGCCCAGAAGCCCTTCTCGATCAGATTGCGCTCCTTCGACGAGAGCTTCTCGAGGATGTCCGAGGCGACGTGGTGGTTGGTCATCACGAGCCCGTCCGCGCTGACGATCGAGCCGGAGCCGCCCGTCGAGACGCGCACGCAGGAGCGCTGCACGTGCTCCATCCACTCCGGGCTCGCTTCGAAGCCGTAGCGCGCCTTCATCTCGGCGGTCGGCGGGCGATTGAAGAGCCACATGCCCTCGTCGGCGCGCGCGGCGTGCGCGAGCGGCGCGAGGACGAGCGAGGCGAGGAGCAGACGACGCAGCGGAGTCTGGAGCATGGCGTTGGGTGGGGTGCGTGGGACGGAGGGCCGCTAGGGAACGATGGCGACCACGCGCGCGGGGGCCCCGCCGGCGCGGTCGAGCTTCATGGGCAGCGCGATCAGGGTCGCGCCGAGGGCAGGCAGAGCATCGAGACCGGTCAGGTTCTCGAGCGCGGGCTGGTTGTTCTCCGCGAACAGGCGCTGGACGGGCGTGTCGCGATCGAGCGCCGAGTCGAGGCTCGGGCCATCGATGCCGACCAGATCCACCTTGCGGTCGACGAGCTCGAGCGCGAGCTCGAGCGACAGCCCCGGATGGCGCGCGGCGTCGAGCGTGCCGTAGTAGCGGTCCGTCGTACCCCAGTGGCGATCCCAGCCCGTGCGCACGAGCACGACCGCGTGTTGCGGAATGCGGCCGTGGTCGCGCTCGTGGCTCCGCAGGTCCGCGATCTGCACCACATAGCGCGGATCGTCCTCGCAAGCCTTGGAAACATCGATCACGCGGATCGGTCCCACGAGCTGCGACAGCGGCACCTCGCTCGCCCCGCGCCGCCCCTCCGCGTAGTGCATGGGCGCCTCGAGGTGCGTCCCTGAGAGCTCCGAGCCCGCGATCGACCCGCTCGCGTTCCAGCGCCCATCCGTGCCGATGCCCGCGCGCCGCTCGTAGCGGAAGCTCGGCTCCCCCGGCCACTCGGCCGTATCGTCGGCCACGGTGTGCGTCAGGTCGAACAGCCGACCTTCGTAGAGCGTGGGCGCACTGGCGCAGGATCCCAAGAGCAGTGCAAGCAGCAGAGGAAGGAGCGTCGGTCGGGGCATCGGGATCACAGGCCGGTCCACCCTCAGACCGCGCCGCAGGGTAGGCTAGCGTCTCGAGGGTCATCCATGGACTCCCCGGGACGCAAGATTGTCGCGCTCGCGCCCCTCGAGGCACTCCTCGGCCGCGGCGCGCAGGCCGTTGCACTCGGGGGTGGCCCGGCGGAG